>NZ_PPPD01000001.1:2362500-2662500 GCF_002901445.1 Deinococcus koreensis | reverse complement strand
GCTGGGCAGGCGCAGGATCACGTAATCGCTTTCCTTGCCCTGCACCTGGATCGAGGTGCCGGCCGAGCGGGCCAGCTGAGCGCCCTTCATGGGGATCAGTTCGACCGCGTGCACCACGGCGCCCACCGGCACGAAGCGCAGCGGCAGGGCGTTGCCCAGCTTGGGCTCGGCCTCCGGGCCGGCGTTCACGGTCGCGCCCACCACGAGCCCTTCAGGAGCCAGGATGTAGCGCTTCTCGCCGTCGGCGTAGTGCAGCAGGGCGATGCGCGCGGAGCGGTTGGGATCGTACTCGATCGCGGCGACCTTGGCCGGCACGCCCGCCTTGTCGCGGCGCTTGAAGTCGATGACGCGGTACAGCCGCTTGTGCCCGCCGCCGATGAAGCGGCTGGTGATGCGGCCGCGGTTGTTGCGTCCGCCGGTCTTGGGCAGGGCTTCGGTGAGCGCCTTCTCAGGTCGCTTCTTGGTCAGTCCGCTGAAGTCCGCCGTCGTCATCTGGCGACGTGACGGCGTATAGGGACGGTATTTCTTGACGGCCATGTTCCAAATCTCCTTAGGCCTGGCCTTCAAGGGCCGCGATGCTCTGACCTTCGGCGAGGCGCACGATGGCCTTCTTGCGGTCGTTGCGCTGACCGATGAACTTGCCCACGCGCTTGCGCTTGCCCGGCACGTTCATGGTGCTGATCCCGATGACCTTCACACCGAAGGCTTTCTGGATGGCGTCCTTGATGTCCGTCTTGGTCGCCTTGGGGCTGACCCAGAAGGAGTACACGCCGCGTTCCATGCCGGCGTAGGCCTTCTCGCTGACCACCGGGGCCTGAAGAATGTCGTAGTGGCTCATGCTCCGGCCTCCTCGCTGCTGGCCTGGGTGTCCTCGTCGCTCATTTCCAGCGCGGCGGCGTCGATCACCAGACGGTCGTGGCGCAGGATGTCGTAGACGTTGACGCCGGCGACGGCCATCACGCTGATCCAGGGGATGTTGCGCGCGGCGCGGCGGGCGGCCAGGTCATCGGTCACCAGCAGCACCTTTTCCGTGCCGTCCATGCCGTTCTGGCCGGCCCAGGCGATAAAGTTCTTGGTCTTGCCGTCGAGGTCGAAGCCGTCGACCGCGACCAGCTTGCCTTCGTCCTGACGGGCCGCGAGGGCCATCGCCAGACCCAGCTGACGCACCTGCCGGGGCAGGGTGTAGCCGTAGGAGCGGGGCTTGGGCCCGAAGGCCACGCCGCCGCCCACGAAGGTCGGGACGGAGCGGTCGCCGTGACGCGCGTTGCCGGTGCCCTTCTGGGAGTACATCTTCTTGCCGCCCCGGCTGACCTGCGCGCGGGTCTTGGTGCTCGCGGTGCCCCGGCGGCGGCTGGCCAGCTGCCAGGTCACGACGTCGTGCAGGATGTTCTTGTTTACTTCCGGCAGTTCCACGTCGATCTTGCGACCGCCGTTCACGCCGATGACGTCAATCTGCGCCATTACTTGCCTCCCTTGGACGCGCCGCGCAGCACGACGAGTCCGCCGTTGGCGCCAGGGATCGCGCCCTTGACGAGAATCAGGTTCTCGCCCGCGCGGATCTCCACGATCTCCAGGTTCTGCACGGTGATGCGGTCCATCCCCATGTGACCGGCCATGCGCTTGCCCTTGTACACGCGGCCGGGCGTCTTGCGCTGGCCGATGGAGCCGGGACGGCGGTGCCACTTCTTGGAACCGTGGCTGGCCGGGCCGCCCTTGAAGTTCCAGCGCTTCATGACGCCCTGGAAGCCCTTGCCCTTGGAGGTGCCGGTCGCGTCGATCTTCTCGCCCTCGGCGAAGATGTCCACATTCACGGTGTCACCGTCGGGGGTGAAATCGCGGAACTCGCGCAGGAAGCGCACGGGGGTCACGCCGGCCTTCTTGAAGTGCCCGGCGGTGGGCTTGTTGACGCTGCGCTCGGTCTTGAACGCGTAGCCGATCTGCACAGCCTCGTAGCCATCCGTCTGCGCGGTCTTGCGCTGTACGACGGGGCACGGGCCGGCCAGCACGACGGTCACCGGAACGGCGCGGTCGCCCTTCCAGATCTGCGTCATGCCGATCTTGGTGCCGAGGATGCCTTTCATGCGCGGCCCCCCACGGTCTTGATCTCGATGTCCACACCGGTGGGCAGGTCGAGGGTCATGAGGGAGTCGATGGTCTTCTTGGTGGGGTTCATGATGTCCACCAGACGGTTGTGGGTGCGGATCTCGAAGTGCTCGCGGCTGTCCTTGTTCACGAAGGGCGAACGCAGCACGCAGAAGCGGCGGATGCGGGTCGGGAGGGGCACGGGGCCGCTCACGTCCGCGCCGGTGCGCCGGACGGTGTCCACGATCTTGCTCGCGGACTGATCCAGCGCCTTGTGGTCAAAGCCACGCAGTTTGATACGGATCTTGGGGGCAACCATTGTGTTTACTCCAGAACCTTGGCGACGACGCCGGCGCCGACGGTGCGGCCGCCTTCACGGATGGCGAAGCGCAGGCCTTCTTCCATGGCGATGGGCTTGATCAGTTCGACGATGAAGGTGATGTTGTCCCCGGGCATGACCATCTCCACGCCCTCGGGCAGTTCCACCACGCCCGTCACGTCCGTCGTGCGGAAGTAGAACTGCGGCCGGTACCCCCCGAAGAACGCCGAGTGCCGTCCACCCTCGTCCTTCGAGAGCACGTACACGCTCGCCTCGAACTTGGTGTGCGGCTTGATGCTGCCCGGCTTGGCCAGCACCTGCCCGCGCTCCACGTCATCGCGCGCCACGCCGCGCAGCAGCACGCCCACGTTGTCGCCCGCCATGCCCGAGTCCAGCAGCTTGCGGTGCATCTCGATGCCGGTCACGGTGGTCTTGCGCGTGTCGCGCAGCCCCACGATCTCCACTTCGTCCTGCACCTTCACCACGCCACGCTCCACGCGACCGGTCGCCACGGTGCCGCGCCCGGTGATGGTGAAGACGTCTTCGACCGGCATCAGGAACTGCTTGTCCGTGTCGCGCTCGGGGGTGGGGATGTAGGAGTCCACGGCGTCCAGCAGTTCCCAGATGTAGTCGACCCACTTGTCCGAGCCGCGCTGGGTCTTGGGGTTCTTCTGCAGCACTTCCAGCGCCTGCAGGGCCGAGCCCTTGACCACGGGGAGGTCATCGCCGGGGAACTCGTACTTGCTCAAGAGCTCGCGCACTTCCATCTCGACGAGCTCCAGCAGTTCCTCGTCGTCGACCATGTCGACCTTGTTCATGAACACCACGATGTAGGGCACGCCCACCTGACGGGCCAGCAGGATGTGCTCGCGGGTCTGGGGCATGGGGCCGTCGGCCGAGGAGACCACCAGGATCGCGCCGTCCATCTGCGCGGCGCCCGTGATCATGTTCTTGACGTAGTCGGCGTGGCCGGGGCAGTCGACGTGCGAGTAGTGCCGGCCCGAGGTCTGGTACTCGACGTGGGCGGTGTTGATGGTGATGCCGCGGGCCTTTTCTTCCGGGGCCTTGTCGATCTGGCTGTAGTCCATCGTCTCGATGGTCGGGTCGGCCGCGGCGGCCGTGAAGGTGATGGCGGCCGTCAGGGTGGTCTTGCCGTGGTCGACGTGGCCGATGGTGCCCACGTTCACGTGGGGCTTGGTGCGCTCGAACGTTCCTTTCGCCATGTTCTCTACTCCCTCCAAGCGGTGGGTTCACACACCAAAACGGCCCTTTGATCGGGTTTCCCCCGCGCATACCGCAGGGTTCTGGTGGCATCCCACATTGGGTTGGTTCTCGCCAGGACGGTGTCCCGCCAACTGGCACGCTGCGCCGGAACTACCAGGCCTAGGGCCGTGAACTCACGGCGCACCGAAGAATAAGGGTACAAGATTTTGCCTATTGGAGCAAGTGGGAGTCTCAGTTTTCAGGTACAGGCACGGCCGTCCCCGCCACCGTGACAGCCCCTTCATCGGCGCCGGGCGGCTCGAAACGGGTCAGGAACAGATCCAGCGCCGCGTCGTCGATCTCGAAGGTGCCTGGAGCCAGAGCGGCATTGCGGCGCTGGAGCCGCTGGCGAAGCTCGGGCAGGGGCACATCGAAATAGAGCAGCCGGACTTCGACCCCAAGCGCCGAGGCCTGAGCGCGAACCCCATCCCGCTCGGCGCGGCGCCAGAAGCCCTCGTCCAGCACCACGTCCAAACCAGCCCGCAGGATCTGGGCGGCCACCGCCCACTGCAGTTCGCGCACCACCGCCAACCGGGCATCGAAGACCGCCCGCTCCATGTGCTGTCCAAACAGCGGCACCATCCAGTCGTCGGACGCCAGGCGAACGGCGCCCTGGGCTTCCAGGCGCCGGGCACAGGTGGTCTTGCCGCTGCCGGGCAGGCCGCAGAGCAGGATCAGGGTGCTCACGGTGGGGCGACCCTCATCACTGGGTAGCTACGGACGACTCGTGTAGGCCACCACCTGACGGTCGAAGGCCCCGATCAGCATGAAGATGCCCAGCACCGTGCCCACGGGAAAGAGCAGGAGGCTGAGCACTCCGATCACGATGCTGGAGACCCGGCCCCAGGAACGCCCCTCCAGCACGGCCCGCCGCGTGAAATACAGCCAGAGGATTAGCGCGGCGGTGAGGACGAAGGAGACCCACAGGGTCAGCTGGATCTGTGCGGGGGTCAGCTGCACGGGCGGCAGCCCCGAGGCCGTGTTGAGCTGCGCCAGCAGATCGTTCAGCGCCCCGCCCTGGAAGGGCAGGGTCAGCAGCGAGATGGCGTTGTAGAGCAGTCCGACCAGCAACGGAACGGTCAGGAAGGCCAGACGGGGCGGTCTGGGCGGCAGGGACTGGGGCGCCTGCGGGGTGGTCTTGTCTTCAGGCCAGCTCATAGGGCTTCAGAGTAGCGCGGCTCCGCGCCGGGGCGCCGCATCCATCCCAAAGGAAAAACCCGCCTTGCGGCGGGCCTCCCTGTGCCAGGCGGCGTCCTTACTTCTTCATCAACTGCTGGGCCAGGTTGTTGGGCACCTGGCTGTAGTGGTCGAAGAACATCGAGTACGAGGCGCGGCCCTGGGTCATCGAGCGCATGTCGGTGGCGTACCCGAACATCTCGCTCAGGGGCACGAAGGAACGCACGATCTGGGCATTGCCGCGCGCTTCCATGCCCTGGATCTGACCACGGCGCGAGTTCAGGTCGCCGATGATGTCGCCCATGAAGTCGTCGGGCACGGTCACCTCGACGCGCATGATGGGCTCGAGCAGGGCGGGGGCGCCCTTCTGCACGGCTTCCTTGAGGGCCATCGAGCCGGCGATCTTGAAGGCCATTTCCGAGGAGTCCACTTCGTGGTAGCTGCCGTCGTAGATGGTGACCTTCATGTCCACCACCGGGAAGCCCAGCATGGGGCCGGACTGCATGGCCTCTTCGATGCCCTTCTGGGCCGGGCCGACGTATTCACGGGGCACGGTGCCGCCGACGATGGCGTTCTCGAAGACGAAGCCGCTGCCGGGTTCCAGGGGCTCGGCCTTGATCTTGACGTGACCGAACTGGCCGCGTCCGCCGGACTGGCGCACGAACTTGCCTTCCACGTCGACCGCGCGGGTGATGGTCTCGCGGTAGGCCACCTGCGGGGCGCCCACGTTGGCATCGACCTTGTACTCGCGCTTCAGGCGATCCACCAGGATCTCCAGGTGCAGCTCGCCCATGCCCGAGATGGTGGTCTGGCCGCTTTCCTGGTCGGACTCCACGCGGAAGGTGGGATCTTCCTCGGCCAGCTTCTGCAGACCGATGCCCATCTTTTCCTGGTCGGCCTTGGTCTTGGGCTCGATGGCCAGCTTGATCACGGGCTCGGGCACGTCGATGCTCTCGAGCAGCACGCGGTCGTCGCCGTCGCCGATCAGGGTGTTGCCGGTGCCCGAGTCCTTGAGGCCGATCACGGCGCCCAGTTCCCCGGCGCGCAGTTCGGTCACTTCCTCGCGGGAGTTGGCGTGCATCTTGAGCAGACGGCCCACGCGCTCACGCTTTTCCTTGGTGGCGTTGTACACGTAGGAGCCCGACTGCAGGGTACCCGAGTAGATCCGCACGAAGGTCAGGCGGCCCACGTAGGGGTCGGCCATGATCTTGAAGGCCAGCGCGGCCATCTTGCCCTCGGGGTCGGCGGGGAACTCCACGGTGTCCTCGGAGTCCTCGACCTTGCCCTTGATCGCGGGCACTTCCAGCGGGCTGGGCAGATAATCCACCACGGCGTCCAGCAGCAGCTGCACACCCTTGTTCTTGAGGGCCGAGCCACACAGCACCGGGAAGATGCGCTTCTCGATGGTGCCCTTGCGGATCGCCTTGACCAGTTCCTCGACGGTCGGCTCCTCGCCTTCCAGGAACTTCATCATGACGTCTTCGTCGACCTCGGCGGCGGCCTCGATCATCTGGGCCCGCATCTCGGAGACCTTGCCCATGTACTGCTCGGGAATCTCCGAAATGGTGATGTCGTCGCCCAGATCGTTGTTGTAGGTGTGGGCCTTCATGCGCACCAGATCGATGATGCCCTTGAACTCGCTCTCCTCGCCCATGGGGTACTGGATGGGCGCAGCGATGGCGCCGAGGCGCTCCTTGATGTCGCGCAGCACCAGTTCGAAGCTGGCGCCGGTCTTGTCCATCTTGTTACTGAACGCGATGCGCGGCACGCCGTAGCGGTCGGCCTGGCGCCAGACGGTTTCAGACTGGGGCTCGACGCCCTGGCTGGAGTCGAACACGGCGACGGCGCCGTCCAGCACGCGCATGGAACGCTCGACTTCGATGGTGAAGTCCACGTGACCGGGCGTGTCGATGATGTTGACGGTGTATTCCTCGCCGGTCGCGGAGTGCTTCCACTTGGCGGTGGTGGCGGCGGCAGTGATGGTGATGCCGCGCTCGCGCTCCTGCTCCATCCAGTCCATGGTGGCGGCGCCGTCGTGCACCTCGCCGATGTTGTGGGTGCGGCCGGTGTAGTACAGGATGCGCTCGGTGGTGGTGGTCTTGCCAGCGTCGATGTGCGCGGCGATCCCGATATTGCGGAAGTGGGTGAGATAGCTCTGGGCTTTGGTGGTCATGAGACTCCCTGATGGTGAGCCGCTCCGGTGCTAGGCACCGTCACGGAGACTGGCTTTGGCGAGGAGAGGGACAGCAGACTGTCCGTCATCTCAGCGTTCATCCCACTGTATTTCGCACCAATCGGAACCGCGCCGCTTGCTGCTCCATTCCGTGAGATGAACGCCCTTCCCTTCTCGCTCCGCTCGGGTTTCGGGGACAAGCCCCTCGACCAGGGATTACCAGCGGTAGTGGGCGTAGGCGCGGTTGGCTTCCGCCATGCGCTCGATGTCGTCCTTCTTCTTGATGGCGCCGCCACGGCCCTGGGCGGCGTCCATGATCTCGCCGGCCAGACGCTCGATGGCGGTGCGCTCGGGGCGGCTGTCCACGGCACTGATCATCCAGCGCAGGGTCAGGCTCTGCTGACGGCGCGGGCCGACTTCCACGGGCACCTGATAGGTCGAGCCTCCCACGCGGCGGCTGCGAACCTCCACGCGCGGCTTGACGTTGTCGAAGGCCTGCTTGAAGATCTTCAGCGACTCCTGGCCGGTGCGCTCCTGCACCAGCTTCATGGCGCCGTAGAAGATGCGGCTGGCGAGGTTCTTCTTGCCATCCTGCATGATGCGGTTGATGATCGCGCTGACCAGCACATCCTGATACACCAGATCGGGCTGGATGGGGCGCACTTCTGCTTGGCGACGACGTGCCATGTTCTCTCCCTTGACTCTTGACCCGGGCGCTCTGCGCTCCAGGTCGACGCCTGACTTCAGGCGGACGCGACTTGCTTCATTGGCATCACCCCTGTGCGGGACGCTGACCATTCACCCGCTCGGAGCGCACGGAGCCGCAGCCCCCGCGCTCGACGCGGCAGGCTTACTTCTTCTTGGCGCCCGCAGCGGCCGCGCCGGCCTTGGGCTTCTTCGTGCCGTACTTGGAGCGGCTCTTGTTCCGGTCTTTCACGCCCTGGGTGTCGAGCGAGCCGCGCACGATGTGGTAGCGCACGCCGGGAAGATCCTTCACACGGCCGCCGCGGATCAGCACGACGGAGTGTTCCTGCAGGTTGTGGCCCTCGCCGGGGATGTAGGCGGTGACCTCGAAGCCGCTGGAGAGGCGCACACGGGCGATCTTGCGCAGCGCCGAGTTGGGCTTCTTCGGGGTGGTGGTCTTCACGACCGTGCAGACGCCACGGCGGAAGGGGCTGCCCTTGAGGGCAGGAACCTTGCTCTTCTTCTGGAGGGTCAGGCGACCTTTACGGAGCAGTTGCTGGGTGGTAGGCAGGGGAAATCACTCCTAGCTGGGTGGTGTCGAGAGGGTGTGCGTCTGCCCACGCGTACGGGGCAGCACTGGGTTGGCTCAAGCGGGCGGGAGGTGGTCACACACCCCCTGTGAAGCTGTCAGCATCAGCTCCGGGGCGGTCAAGTGCCGAAAAACGCCGTGACGCAACCCATGAATCCGGGCCGTTTTCAACCTTGTGATGATACCGCGCCCGGCATGAGGGCGCAAGCCGCCGGGCCTGTTGTCATTGCGGGGAGCTGTGCTACACTCCCTTTCGCCCATTGCTCTACCGAGTGCGGAGAGGTGCCAGAGTGGTTGAATGGGTCAGTCTCGAAAACTGAAGTATGGGCAACTGTACCGTGGGTTCGAATCCCACCCTCTTCGCCAGCCGGCGCCGCTTCCTTCGGGGGCGGCGCTCTTTCTAGAGGTCATGGCCTGGTCGACCCTGGCGGCCGGTCGTCCTGAACATCCTCTGGTCGGCGGCCAGCCCCCGGTTTCCTTAAGGCGACCCGGCGACGTCGACCCCCTCCACACCGGAGGGATTGCCCCAGGGTACGCCCTGCCTTTACTGTATTCACATCAAGACCGCAGCCACATCCTTGCCGGACAGCTCGGGGCCGTCACCGCTGGAGCGTCAGCTCCACGAGATCCGGTTCTGGATCGTCGTGCTGACCAACGCGGCCTTCCTGCTGTACACCGTCAGCGCGACCGTACTCGACCCCGAGCCGCTGACCCTGCGCACCATCCTGAACGGCGATCACACCAACCGCTACCTGGGCTTCCTGATCAGCGGGCTGGGCCTGCTGGCGACCCTGCGCTGGCCGCGCGCCGTGACCCTGATCTACGGGCCCTACCTGCTGGCGCTGCTGGTGGTCAGTGTGATCGAGGTGCGGAACACGGTGCAGACGGCCATCATGCCCTTTCACCTGGCGCTGTGGCTGAGCGTGAACATGGCGATCGTGTTTCTGGTGTACGGCGCGCGGCGGGGACTGGCCCTGTGCGGCGCGATCCTGGGCGCCATCGCCCTGGCGTTGCTGAGCGTCGCGCCTCTGCACGACTACCTGCTCATCGACTGGATCACCACCCTGCTCGTCATGACCCTCTCGGGGGCCACGAGCTACATGCTGATCTCGCTGATCGAGAGCAACATGCTGATCAACGAGCGCACCATCGCGGAGCTGAGATCGGCGCGGATCGACGCGGTGACCGGGATCTATGGCCGCGCCCACATCGAACAGCTCATGGAGGAGCAGTTGCAGGTCACGCGGGTCAATGGCGAGCCCCTGAGCGTGATCATGGGCGACATCGACCATTTCAAGTCGATCAACGACCGCTTCGGCCACCAGCACGGCGACGAGGTGCTGCGGGCCTTCGCGCTGACCCTGCGACGCTGCGCCGAACCGCTGGGCGGCGTGGTCGGGCGCTGGGGCGGCGAGGAGTTCATGGTGGTGCTGCCGGCCCGCTCCGCCGAGCAGGCCCGCGCGCTGGCCGAGCAGGTCTGCCACATCCTGGGCGAGCAGCGCATGGCGGAGATCGAGGTCACGGCCAGCTTCGGGGTCTCCAGCTCGGCGTCCGGTTCCAGGCCGGGCACGGTGGCCGGCCCGGCGTTCGGCGCGGTTTCCAGTTCACTGCCCCGCGTGCCGGAATTCAGCGCCAGCGATCTGGTCATCGCCGCCGATCAGGCCCTCTACCGGGCCAAGCACGACGGCCGCAACTGTGTGCGCTGATCGGGGCCCAGCGAGGCCCACTGCGTTGCCCTGTAGATGTGGCCGGGTGGACTGACGGCCTGGGCCGGGCGGCCTCAGCCGGCCCGCAGGTTCAGCAGGTGAAAGCGCAGGGCGCCCGCGAGCGTCACCGCCTGCAGCAGCGTGCCCTGGGCCTCCCGCCAGCCGCCCGCGTCCAGCGGCAGGTACAGGGCGCCGTAGAAGGCTTCCCCGGCGCGGGCCAGCGCCACCAGCTCCGCACGCCAGTCCCCCTCGTGCTCGGGGCGCCACTGCTCGGGATCGCGGGGGTCGCTCAGCAGGGCGTGGGGATCGGCCAGCCGCGCGGCGCCCAGTTCCAGCGCCTGCTGGAGCTGCAGCGTGAGCTGCGCGGGGGTGGGCCGGCCGGGCGCCGGGGGCTGCGCCGCCTGGGCATAGGTGTAGGCGTGAACCGTGGCCAGCAGCCCGGCGCCCGCCTCGCTGTACAGGCCGCGCAGCCCCTCGGGGCCGTACAGCAGCTCACGCAGGGCCTCACGAAGCAGCTCGGGGCTGGACATATTCGGGAGTGTAGCGGGCTTCAGGCCGGGTGAGGGTGGAGGGTGTGCCCAACCCGCCGTGACGGTGCACGGCATCAAGCTCACGCCCGGGCACCGGATCGTTCGGTGGATCGAGCGAGACCGGGTGCTGGGAGGAAGACGCCGGCTGAAGGGTGGCCGAGCCGCGGCCGGGGTGGTTCGCAGGGCCGGGACGATGGACTGTTCGGACGTTCCCTCCACAGTCCACTGCGCCACAGCGGCAGGCAGAAGAGAGCCGCCCGGCGCCGCACGACCTCTCCCCTACGCCACCATGCCGATGCGCCGCGCGCCGCCTCTCCCCTACCCTGAACCCACGATGATCAAGCCGAGCTTCATAAACACCTTCAAGTGATTGCACACGTTAGGCGCCGGCCCGTTCCCTTAAAATGAGGCCAATGCCAGAACGTAGGCCCACCCTGCTGCGCGGACGATGTCCGGGTGGCCTGGAATGCGTTTTACCCGACAAACACTCTTCTCTTGCCCACAAGGAAGTGACCCACCATAGATAAAGTGCTTGGCAATACCTCGGGCCTCAGGCCCGCCCAGATCAAGTCCCTGAGCAACCTCTACCGCCGCCGCATCGAGCCGGGCCGCGTGGGCTCGCCGGAACTGGCGCGCAACCTCGCCGAACTCTCGGACGACATCCGCCGCGAGGTGAGCGTGCTGATCGACCGGCGCGGCCGCGTGCTCAGCGTCTCGGTGGCCGACGCCAAGGGCGCCGAACTGCCCGACCTCCGCATGGGCGAGAACCGCCTCGCGGGCTTTCACCTGCTGCACACCCACCCACGCGGCGGAGCGCTGAGCAAGGGCGACCTCTCCACGCTGTTCCTCAGGCGCCTGGACGCAGTGAGCGCCATCGAGGTGCGGGGCGAGGGCCAGCCGGGGCTGGTGCACACCGCCCACCTCACGCCGCCCGGCACGGTGGGCGAGGAAGAGGACTGGCGCATCCTGCCGCCCGTGCCCGCCTTCCAGATCGACGAGTTCGACCTGGGCGCGCAGGTCACGGCGCTGGAGGAGGAAATCGCCCGCGCCGCGCGCACACGTGTCTCGAAAAAAGACCATGAGCGCGCCATCCTGGTGCAGATCGACCAGGGCGAATTCGACGCCGAGGAGCGCCTCTCGGAGCTGGCCGAACTGGCGCGCACGGCCGGCGCCGAGGTCGTGCACAGGGAACTGGTGTTCCGCCGCCACCTGAAGGCCGGCACGCTGGTCGGGGCCGGCAAGCTGGAGGAACTGACCAGCCGGGCCTACCACCTGGACGCCGACCTGCTGATCTTCGGGCAGGAACTGGGCCCGGCCCAGGCGCGCGAGATCGAGGCCGCCACGGGCCTGAAGATCATCGACCGCACGCAACTTATTCTGGACATCTTCGCGCTGCACGCGCAGGGCGTGGAATCTCGGCTGCAGGTCGAGCTGGCGCAGCTGCGCTACATGAAGCCCCGCCTGCTGGGGGCGGGGGCGGCCCTCTCGCGCATCGGGGGCGGCGGGGGCAGCGCGGCGGGCGGCGCCATCGGCACGCGCGGGCCGGGGGAAACGAAGCTGGAGCTGGATCGGCGGCGCATCAACGACCGCCTCAGCTTTCTGGAAAAGCAGCTCGAAGGGGTCGCGCAGCGGCGCGAGGAACGCCGCAAGACCCGCGAGCGCAACGCCGTGCCGGTCATCTCGATCGTCGGGTACACCAACGCCGGCAAGAGCACGCTGCTGAACGCCTTCACCCACGCGGCCGAGGAACCGCGCCGGGTGCTGGCCGAGAACAAGCTGTTCGCCACGCTGCGCCCCACCTCCCGCCAGGGCTATCTGGAGGGGGTCGGGCCGGTCGTGCTCACCGACACCGTGGGCTTTATCCGCGACCTGCCCAAAGACCTGACGCGGGCCTTCCGGAGCACGCTGGAGGAAATCGGCGACGCCGACGTGCTGCTGCACGTGGTCGATGCCGCCAGCCCCGGCGCCGACACCCGCCTGGACGCGGTCAACCGCATCCTGGAGGAGCTGGGCTTCGTGGGCCTGCCCACCGTGATCGCGCTGAACAAGGCCGACGCCGCCGACCCCGACGTGCTGGAACGCGAGATCGAGCGCACCGAGGGCGGCATCCCGGTCAGTGCCCTGAAGAACATGGGGATTGCGGAGCTGAAGGAGGCCCTGACGGACGCGGTGGCCCTGGTGCAGCGCACAGAACTGGCCCAGCGCGAGGAAGCGAAGGAACTGGCCGCGCAGTACCGCTAGGATTCTGTGGATGATGGGGCGGAGGCCGCAGCCTCCGCCCCTCTCTCTGGCTCTCTCTTTGGATGGACGTCCGCCGCCGGCCCGTGTGGCAGCCTACGCCGGTGACCCCCGCCTGGATCTATCTGCTGCTGGTCGCCCTGACCTGGGGGCTGGGAGAGGTCGTGGGCGAGCGGACACTGCCGACCCTGCTGCTCGCCTACGCCCCGCCCCTGCTGTGGCTGCTGCCGGCGCCGCTGGTGGTGGGCTGGGCGCTCTGGCGCCGGCAGGGACGCCGGGTGGCGCTGGCGGGAGCGCTGCTGGCCGCGTGGGGGGCAGGACTGCTCCATGGGCGACCCCAGGCCGAGGGCGCACTGCGGGTCGTGACCTACAACGTCCTGCAGGGCCGGCGCGCCACGCCAGAGCACCTCGCCCGACAGCTCGCCAGCCTGAACGCCGACGTGATCCTGCTTCAGGAGTCGAACTTTACGCGGGCCGACTTCGGCGAGGCGCTGCAAGACGGCCTGCCGGGATACCGGGCCGTCCTCGCCACCGAGGTGACCACGCTGACCCGCCTGCCGCTGCTGGACAGCCGCCGCGTGGCCCTGCCGCGCCACCACCGCGACGTGCTGGTCACGACGCTGCGCTGGGAGGGCCAGCCGCTGACCGTGGTCAACGCGCACCTGGGGACGGTGCAGGTCGTCGACGCGCTGGCCGGCGACTTCGCCTACCTGCGCCGCACCCGCGATGCCCGGACGGCGCAGGTTCGGGCGCTGGAGGACATCGCCACTTCTCCCCACGGGCCGCTCCTGCTGGGCGGCGACCTGAACACCCCGCCGCGTGGGCCGGTCTATCGCCAGCTCCGCAGGGCCTTCGGCCCCGACGCGCATGACCTGGCCGGACGCGGGCCGGGCTGGACGTTCCCCTCGCTGGCCGTCCGGATCGACCATCTGCTGACCCGCGACCTGACGCCGACCCGTACCCGGACCTTGCCCTGGACGCTCAGCGACCACCGGCCCCTGGTCGTGGACTACCGGCGTCTGGAGTCCCGGTGATGGCCCAGAGACGACTGGACAGCCGCCCCCAGGGCCGTGACGCTCCGCCCGCCACTGTGAAAGGCTGGCGTCCGATGTTCCGCTCCCGACTGTTCCGTTCCAGACTGGCTTGGCTCTATCTGATCGGTGTGGCGCTGATCTGGGCGGCGGCGGATCTGATCGGCGAGCGCACCCTGCCCACCCTGCTGCTGGCCTATACCCCCGCGCTGGTCTGGCTGCTGCCCGCCCCGCTGGTGGTGCTCTGGACACTGGCGCGGCGGCGCGGGCTGGCCGTGGCCCTGGCCGGAACACTGCTGGCGGCCTGGAGCGCCGGCCTGCTGCACTGGCGTCCCCAGACCCAGGGCGAGCTGCGGGTGCTGACCTTCAACGTGGCGCGCGGGTACCAGACGACCCCCCAGAGGCTCGGCGCCCTGCTGGCCGGCAGCCGCGCTGACATCATCCTGCTGCAGGAGGCCAATTTCGCCGAAGGCGGCTACGACGAGGCCCTGGCCCGCGCCCTGCCCGGATACCGGGTGCTGCGCGCCTACGAGACGACCACGCTGACCCGGCTGCCGGTGATCTCATCGCGCAAGGTGAACTACCCGTCCGACTGGCGGGAGGTGCTGGTCACGCGGGTGCGGTGGCGGGGACAGCCGCTGAGCGTGGTGAACGCCCACCCGGGCCGGCTCAAGTTCGGGAACGCCCTGGCCGGCGACTTCACGCTGCTGCGGCCCAGCCTGACGCAGCGGGCCGGGCAGATCGAGACCGTACTGGACGTGATCGGGGGTGAATCCGGCCTGCTCCTGCTGGGCGGCGACCTGAACACCCCGCCGCGTGGCCTGACCTACCGGGCCCTGCGACGGGCTGCCGGGCCGGACGCCTTCGAGCAGGCTGGACGCGGCCCCGGCTGGACGTTCCCCAGCCTGAAAACCCGCATCGACCACCAGCTGAGCCGGGGGCTGACGGCCACGCGCGCCCGGGTACTGGACGCTCGCGAGAGCGACCACCGGCCCCTGCTGGTCGAGTACCGCTGAGGCTCAGTTGCCGCCCGTGAGCTTCAGGATGCGGCCGGAACCGTATTCCGCCACATACACCTCGCCGGCCTCGTCCTCACCGAAGGTGCTGGGGCTCTCCACCTTGCCCAGCGTGCGCTTCGTCCAGGTCGTGCCAGTGGCGGGCGCGGCCCAGACGGTGCCGGAGGCGAAGTCCCCGAAGACGTACTGGCCCTTCAGGGCGGGCAGGGCGCGGCCCCGGTACACGTAGCCACCGGTGATGCTCTGGCCTTCCTGGCGGCCGTAGACGAGCACCGGCTCCCGGAAGCCGCCGGCCTTGCAGTTCTGCTCGTAGCACTGCCGGCCCTCGCGCACGCGCCAGCCGTAATTCTCGCCGCCCTTGCTGGCACGGGGCTGGAAGTCCACCTCCTCGAAGGCGTTCTGCCCCACGTCCGCGATCACGAGGTTGCCGCTCTCGCGGTCGAAGGAGAAGCGCCAGGGGTTGCGCAGGCCGTAAGCCCAGACGTTCGCGTTGGCGCCCTGCCGGCCCGCGAAGGGATTGCCGGCGGCCGGCTTGGCACCTTCGCCCTTCACGTCGAAGCGCAGCAGTTTGCCCAGCGGCGAGGCCAGATTCTGCGCGTTGTTCTGGGGATCGCCGCCCGAGCCGCCGTCGCCCAGGCCCAGGTACAGGAAGCCGTCGGGGCCGAAGGCGAGCTGGCCGCCGTTGTGGTTGGCGTAGGGCTGTTTGGCGGTGAACAGGATCCTGGCGCTGCCGGGATCGGCGCGGCTGAAGTCGGCGGCCGCGGCGTAGCGGGCGAGTACGGTGTCGCCGTTCTGGTCGGTGTAATGCACGTACAGGCGGCGGTTGGTCTTGTAGGCCGGATCGAAGGCCAGACCCAGCAGGCCCCGCTCGCCGCCCGCGCGGGTCAGCCCGCTCAGGTCGAGGAACGGCGCGGCCCGCAGCTTGCCCCCCTCGGCCACGCGGATCAGGCCGCTTTGCTGGGCGATGTACAGCCGCCCCGAGCCGTCGCCCGCGTGGGTGATGGCCGTGGCCTGCTCCAGCCCGCTCAGGACGGGGGTGAAACGAACCTGCTGCCCGGACGCCGTGCCCAGCCCGGCGCCCAGCGCGCAGGTCAGGAGGAACGCCACCGTCTGACGAGCTGTTACGGAAGTCATGACCCAGTGTGCCGTGTCCGGCCGGGGGCCGAGTGTGACGTCCGACCCTGCGGCGTGAAGGCGCCTTCATGGGTTTTTGCCCCGGGGGCACGGCTCCCGCCGGCAGAGTGGCGCCATTCCCTCGTTCTGGCCCTGACCCTGGAGGTTCCACCATGACCGATTCCTACGACCGCCCGCCGGCCCCCGCCACCGAACCCACCGACCTGCCCGCGCCCATGCCCGAGCGGATGCCCGGAGCGGGCGACACCGGCCCGTTGAGCGACCCCCCGATGAATCCCGACCTGCCGGGGATGCCCGAGCCCGGCCCGACCCCCAACCCGGATACGCCCGGTCTGCCGAGCCCCACGCCCATGCCGGCGATGTGAACTCCGGCTTTCCGCTGCCCTACAGCATTTGTCAAAAGAGCTGTTCACTTTTGACCGAACGAAGTGAGTGAATTTGACGGAGTATTTGGGGCTTGCAAAGCTGCGAAGCAGAGAATGGAAGCATCAGACGCCCTTTGTCTGATGCTGCAATTCGGACAAATGCCCTAAAGGGTGCTGCCCCACTCCCGGAGCCAGTCGCGGTGCTGGCTGTAATCCGGCATGATGCGGGCCACGTGGCTCCAGTAGCGGGCCGAGTGGTTGAGTTCATGCAGGTGGGCCACCTCGTGCAGCGCGACGTAATGCAGCACCTCCAGGGGCGCGCGGCTGAGCTTCCAGTGCAGGCGGATGTCGCCCTTCGCGGTGCAGCTGCCCCAGCGGTACTGGGCCCCGCTGACCCTCACCTGGCCCAGCCTGACCAGTGCGTCCAGACGACCGGCGTAGTCCTCGACCAGCGCCCGGTACGGTTCCAGACAGGCGCGGCGCGTCCACGCCTCGATCCTCTGCTGAACGTCCTCTCTCTCACCGGGCGCGAGGCGCAGGGTACCCCCGTCGCGCTGGACGCCCCTGACCCCAGGCGTGAAGTCGAGCCTCAGCCCCTGGCCCAGGAAGGGCAGGCTGGAGCCGTGCCCGAACGACAGCTCCGAGGTCGGCCGCGCGGCGTACTGCGCCAGATGGTGGGCGATCCATTCCTGCCGGGCGTCCACGATCTGACGCAGGCTGGCCAGGGGCACACGGGCGGGCGCATACAGCGTGATCTCTCCAGGCCGCACCTGCAGGGCCACGGTGCGGCGCTTCGCACTCCGCCTGAGCTGAACGGGTACCCCCTCTATCGCCCACGGACTGGTCATCCCTGAAAGCAAAGCGCATCCGGCCCCCGACCGGGGGGATGCGGTTCACGATTGACGGGAATTGCCCGGCGGGGGCGTCCTTCAGGTCACGCGGACAGCTGAAGGAGGCGGGACGTGGAACTTCCCTCCACGTCCCGCCTCCCCTGCCCAGGTTCAGATCAGCTCAGGTTCAGAGCTGGGCGTAGGGCACCCCGAAGGTGTCGCACTGGTTCGGGTTGCCGGACTTGAAACCGCGCATGAACCAGTTCACCCGCTGCTCGCTGGAGCCGTGCGTGAACGAGTCCGGTACCACCCGGCCGCGCGACTGGCGCTGCAGGTTGTCGTCTCCTATGGCCTGCGCCGTGTTCACCGCCTCCTGCACGTCTGCCTGGGTGAGGCTGGCCTGGGTCTGCACCGAGTTACCCCACACGCCCGCGAAGCAGTCGGCCTGAAGTTCCATCCGCACGCCGTAGGAGTTGGCTTCGGCCTCGGAGCGGGCGGCGCGCTGCTTGCGCTCGACCTGGTCGGCGATGCCCAGTTCGTTCTGGACGTGGTGGCCGACCTCGTGCGCGATCACGTAGGAGTACGCGAAATCGCCGCCGCCGCCGAGGCGCTGCTGCATGGTGGCGAAGAAGCTGGTGTCGATGTAGACCTTGTTGTCCAGCGGGCAGTAGAACGGCCCGACCGCGCTGCTGGCGGCGCCGCAGCCGCTCTGGGTGCCCTGGCTGTACAGCACCAGGGTCGCGGGCGTGTAGGTGCGGCCCGCCTGCTGGAACACGCTGCCCCAGACCTGATTGGTGCTGCCCAGGATCTTGTCGACAAACTGGTAGGACTCGTCGCTGGCGGGAGGCCGGTCGGACTGCGGAACCGACGACTGGGAGGGAGCCGACTGTCCCGGAACCGCGCCGCCGCCACCGCCCAGGATCACCGAGGGGTCGATGCCGAAGAACATGGCGATGAGGGCGATGATCAGGCCGCCGATGCCCCCGACCGCGATGCCGCCGCCGGGCAGGCCGCCCGCTCCACGGCGATCCTCGACGCCGCCGCCACTTCCGGGAAGATTGTTCCAGTCCATAACAGGTGTGTGCTCCTTGGTGTGGCCGCCCCGGTGGGTGCGGAGCGTGTGGGTGGAAAGGGGAAAGGCCGCCCCGGCTCCTGAGCTGTTCCGGGCGTGGCGTGAGGGCATTGTAGGTCGGAGGCCCCCGACCCGGCCTGACCCAACCTTAAAACTGTGGCTGGAGGGGACTCATACCGGACTAACATGAATTCAGGGCATGGCGTATCCAGGGGAAAGCGGTCAGCGACTGCACTTCGGACGGTGACGCCATCAAGCGCTGGCACTCGTGGCTCAAGACGTCTTGCACGTCATCCAGGGTCGTGAAGGTTCGGTTCGCCAGGGGACGCTTGACTCGACCGACCAGCGGTTCTGCTGGGGACAGCTCCGGGGTGTAGGGGGGAAACGTGACCAGCAGCATCGTGGGGGGCACGGTCAGCTGCGGGCTGGTGTGCCAGCCCGCACCATCCAGCAACAGCACGATGATGTCCCGCCCAGTCGGATTCACCGCATCGTTGAAGGCCGCCAGGGCCACCTGCATGACCGCCGTGCTCACTGTCGGCAGGATCAAGAAGTCACTCGTGCCGGTGACCGGTTCCACGAAGACATAGACGTAGAGCCACTGGAACCCCCGATGCTGCACCGCGATGGGTCGCTGGCCGACCTTGGCCCACACCCGCATGAGCACAGGTTTGAGCCCAGCGCGGCCTTCGTCCTGAACAAACAGGCGTACCCGCTGGTGCGGGTACGCTGCCTGCGCCGTGCGCAATGTTTGGGCTACTTTTTTTTGAACGCCGCCTGCACGTCTGGATCGGCCGCCAGATGGTGACGGGGACGTGGCAGCTGCACACTGAACCCCAGGCGTTTGAGATACCCCCACGCACACACCTCGGTGATCGCCACCGCAAAGTGCTCGTAGATGTACGCCTGGGCGGTGCCGCTCGTCCACACCCCGCCCCTGGGCGGGGTCTCCATCAGCGCCTCCGAGAGCTGCCGCTGCTGATCGGGGGTCAGGGCGGGGTCGGAGTGGTTGTCCTGACGTTTGTCGCGCACCGCCTCAGGGCCGTGCTGGTTGTATCGGCGCACCAGGGTGCTGATGGTGTTGCGGTTGTACCCCGTGGCATCAGCGATCTGGCGCGGGGGATACCCTTTGGCTTTAAGCCACAGGATGTGCCAGCGGGAGCGTTCGACCGGACGGTGGGCCGATCGATACGACGCTTCAAGTTCCGTGACGGTTCGGTACGGGTGCAGTGGCAGCGTGTCCATGCTTGCAACTCATCTTAATCCCGTATCATACGGACTCCGACCCCAGCCCGCTGAAAGAGAGGGGAAGTCCGACCAAAGGAACTCGGAGGGTGGCGGAGCCCAGAAGAAGGGGTGGGGTTCCGGGAGATGGACGTGCATCCGGTGCTCTCCCGGATGCGCCGGAACTGGACGAAATCCGTCTCAGCGCACGACCCGCGCGGGCTGCGTGACCTGCACCCGCACCTGATCGCCCTCGGCGCGCACCGGGGAGCCGCTGTCGTGGATCACCAGTTCCTGCCCGCCCACCGCGCCCGACAGATGCACCGTGTAGGTCGCGTCGTGGCCGCGGAACTCCCGCGCGACGATGGTCACGGGCGTGCCGGCCGGGTCGTCGGTGAAGGCCAGATGTTCCGGGCGCACCGAGACGAGCACCGGGCCGCTGGCCGCCTCTGCCAGCGGCAGGATGCCCAGGATGGTGCGGGCCATGAAGCGGTCGGCGGTGCCCCCCAGCAGGTTGCTGCGGCCCAGGAAGTTCGCCACGAAGGCGGTGCGGGGCCAGGCGTAGACCTCCTGCGGGGTGCCGCTCTGTTCGGCCCGGCCGCCGCGCATGAGCACCAGGCGGTCGCTGAAGGCCAGCGCCTCCTCCTGGTCGTGCGTGACCAGAATGGCGGTGGTGCCGCTGCGCCGCAGGATCGAGCGCACCTCCTGGCGGGTCGAGTAGCGCAACTGGGCATCGAGGTTGGAAAAGGGCTCGTCGAGCAGCAGCAGGGCGGGGCGCGGGGCGAGCGCGCGGGCCAGGGCGACGCGCTGCTGCTGCCCGCCCGAGAGCTGGTGCGGCATCCGGGTCTCGAAGATGGTCAGGCCCACCAGCGCCAGGGTCTCGCGGGCGCGGGGCAGCCGCTCGGCGCGGGGCAGGTGCCGCAGCCCGAACAGCACGTTGCCCAGCACGTTCAGGTGCGGGAACAGCGCGTAGTCCTGAAACACCAGCCCGACCCCCCGGCGCTCGGGCGGCACGAAGGGCTCGGTCAGCTCGCGCCCGGCGATGCGGATGGAACCGCCGTCCGGGCGCTCCAGCCCGGCGATCAGACGCAGCGTGGTGGTCTTGCCGCAGCCCGAGGGCCCCAGCAGCGTCAGCAGTTCGCCCGCCTGCGCGCTCAGGCTCAGGTCGTCGACCACCGGCGGCAGCCCCGGCGCGAAACGTTTGACAAGGTGGCTCAGTTCCAGCGTGGGGGTCATGTCGGTTCCTTTCGAACGGCGGCGGGAGTGGGTGCCCTGGCCCGGCCCTGGGCCCTGGGCCGTCTGCCCTCCGCCCTCTGCCCCCGGCCCTCCCGCCGCAGGATCAGCAGCGTGAGCACCGCCCCGCTCAGCGCCAGCGCCAGGGCGTAGGGCGCGGCGCTGGCGTACTGCGCTTCTTCCGTGTAAGTCCAGACGTTGCGGGCCAGCGTCTCGAAGCCGATGGGCGAGAGCAGCAGGGTCAGCGGCAGTTCCTTGAGCACGCTCAGGAACACGAAGGCGGCGCTGACCAGCAGCCCCGGGCGGATCAGCGGCAGGGTCACGCGGGTCAGGGCCTGCCACGGCGTCTGGCCCAGCACCCGGGCGGCTTCCTCCAGGCGCGGCGTGGCGAGGCTCAGGCCGGTGCGGATCGGGCCGATGGCCTCCGCCACGAAGTGCAGGGTGTAGGCGATGATCAGCAGGGTGAAGGTCTGGTAGAGGGAGGGCGTGACCCGAAGGCTGAAGAACACCAGAGAGAGTGCGAAGGCCAGCGGCGGCGTGGCGTAGCCCAGGAACGCCGCCCGCTCGGTCAGCCGGGCCGCGCGCGAGGCGAAGCGGTTGCCGATGTACGCCAGCGGAAAGGCCAGCGCCGTGGTGGTCACGGCCGCGAGGGCGGCGGCGCCCAGGGCCGATTTCAGCGCGGCCAGCAGCGCGGCCCAGGCAAAGGGGCTCTGTTCCAGCCGCAGCCAGTACAGGATCGTGCCCAGCGGCACGACCAGCGCCGCACCCGCCAGCACGGCCACGAAGGCCCAGGCCAGCGGCGCCCACGCGCCCACCCGCAGGGTCGGGAGCTGCCGCGCCGTGGCCGGCGAGACCCGCGCCAGGAACACGCCGCGCATCAGCCGCGATTCCAGCCACAGCACCGCCCCGGTAATGAGGAGCAGCCCCAGCGCCAGCCACGCCGAGTACACGCGGTCGTAGGCGGCGGTGTACTGCTGGTAGATGGCGGCGCTGAAGGTGGGATAGCGCATCAGGCTGACCACCGCGAAGTCGCCCAGCACGTGCAGGGCGATCAGGAGGGCGCCCGACAGCCAGGCGGGGCGCAGATGCGGCAGGGTCACGGCCCGGAAGGTCTGCATGGGGGTGCGGCCCAGCAGCCGCGCCGCGTCCTCCAGGGCGGGGTCGAGAGAACGCAGCGCCGCGTGCAGGTTCAGGAACAGGTAGGGAAAGGTGAACAGCGTCAGCACGCCCAGCGCCCCCCAGTAGCCGCTCGGGCCGGGCCAGCGGACGCCGGTCAGCGCCTCGATGGTGCCGCCCGCGCCGCTGGCCGCGATCAGCGCGTAGGCGCCGACATAGCCGGGAATCGCCAGCGGCAGCACGCCCAGCAGCATCAGTGCCCGCCGGGGCCGGAAGTCGGAGCGGGCCGCCAGGAAGGCCAGCGGCAGGGCCACCAGGGTGGTGGTGAGCAGCACCGACACCGTGAGTCCCAGGGTGTTGCCCAGCAGCTCCAGGTTCCGCACCCGGAAGACGATCTCGCGCAGCTCCGTCCACTCGGCCCCGAAGGCCCGCAGCACCAGATACGACAGCGGCAGCAGCACCCCCGCCACCGTGAGCAGGGCAGGCAGTGACAGCAGCAGGGGAAGGCGGCGGTTGGTCATGGGCAGGGAGAGGCCAGAAGGCCAGACTGCGCCACGATATCAGAGCATCTTGGTCAGGATTCCGGGGCAGGCGTCCTGAACGCGGTGGAGGGAAAGGCGGGGGTCAGGGCGGGGCGGCCGACGACCGGCGAACCCGAACCCACCCCCACCCCAGGCCGAGCACCGTGCCCAGGAGCAGTCCGGGAATCAGCCCGGAGGAGACCTGCGCCTTGGCGGTTGGTGGCACCAGCGCCCCGAGCAGCGCGTCGGCCCCCAGGCCGCTCAGCAGCACACTGGCCGTGAGCGCCGCGCCCAGCCCCAGGCTGACCCAGAGGGCTTCAGGTCTGGCGGGCCGCCGACCCCCGAGCAGCCGGGGCACGGCGGCGAGCAGACTCAGGACGGCGCCGAGGGCCAGGTAGACGAGCACGAAGCCCCGACTGAAGGAGTCGGCCAGCAGCACGGCGCCGAGCATGGCGGCCAGGGCCAGCCCACCCAGCCCGGCGGCGACCCCGGCCCAGCGCCCCTGCAGCTGCACCTGCACGCGTCCCAGCGTGAGCCCGAGGAGCAGTCCCAGTGCCCAGCCGATCAGGGTCATGGCGGCAGTAGAACACGGAAGGGCTTGCCCTGGACAGGAGACTGGACAAGAGATCAGCCCCCACGCCTTGTCGGCGTGGGGGCGAGGATCACGAGGGGTGTGCTTACAGCAGGCCGGCGTCGCGCAGCAGCTTCTGCGCCTTCTCGATGTTCCTGGTCAGGTCGGTGGGATCGACCTTCGGGCTGCGCTTCACCACGTCGGCGTAGGGCAGCATGGTCGTGGGCTGCAGGATGTTGCCGATCACCGGATACTCGAAATTCACGCTCAGGAAGAAGGTCTGGGCGTCCTTCGCGACCAGCGCGTTCAGGAAGCGCGAGGCGCTGGAGGTGTTCCGGCTGGTCTTCAGGATGCCCGCCCCGGTCGCGTTGCCCAGGTTGCCGATATCGCCCGCCTTGAAGAAGTAGGTGTCGATGGGGTAGCTCAGTCGGTTCACGCGCTGGATGTAGTAGTGGTTGGTCAGGGCCACGTCGATCTCACCGGCACGCATGGCCTCCAGCATCCCCACGTTGCTGGTCTTGTAGTCCTTGGGTTCCAGGGCCTTCATGCCCTCGATCCAGGCTTTGGTGGTGGCCTCGCCGTGCTTGGCGATCATGCCGGCCAGGAAATCCTGGAAGGAGGGGTACGAGACCGTCCAGCCGATGCGGCCTTTCAGGGCCGTCATCTTGGGCAGGTCGAGCACGCTCTGGGGTAGCTGCTCGGGCTTGATCTTGCCGGTGTTGTAGGCCAGGGTGCGGAAGCGCACGGTGGTGGGCAGCCAGGTGCGCGACTCCGGCAGGTAGTCGTCGCTGATGTTGCGGGTCAGGGCCGTGCCCAATTTCGTGAACCTGCCCTCCTGGGCCAGCTCGCCCAGCGCGCCCACCGAGTTGCCCCAGTACACGTCGGCGGGGCTGCGCGCCCCCTCCTCGCGGATGGCGGCGACCAGTTGGGCGTCCGTGCCGTAGCGCACGTTGACCTTGATGCCGGTCTGCTTCTCGAACTGCTGCACGATGGGATCGACGAAGGTCTTGGCCCGGCCCGAATACACGGTCAGGCTCTTGGGGGCGGTCTGGGCCGACGTGGTGCTGGCGAGCAGGAGGGCGGTGCCGATGAGCAGGAAAGGCTTCATGCCCGTAATCCTAAGTAAACCACTCGGATTAATAAGGTACTTTTGTCCCGAAGCGGGAATGCCCGCGGCTCAGCGCTGCTCCAGGGCCAGTTCCACCAGCCGGGTGACCAGATCGCTGTAACTCAGGCCCGCCGCCTCGAGGAGTTTGGGATACATGGAGGTGGTGGTGAAGCCCGGCATGGTGTTGACCTCGTTGAGCAGCAGTTCCCCGGTCGCTTCGACATAGAAGAAGTCCACCCGCGCCAGCCCGGCGCAGTCCAGCGCCCGGAAGGCCTGCAGGGCCAGGTCGCGGGCGCGCGCGGCCACCTCGGCGGGCACCAGCGCGGGAATGTGCATGGTGGCGCGGCCCTCGGTGTATTTGGTCTCGTAGTCGTAGAACTCGGCGTCGAAGCTCAGCTCGCCGACCGGGCTGGCGACCGGCGCGTCGTTGCCCAGCACGCCGACCTCCAGTTCGCGGGGCCTGTGGCTGGTCATCGCCTCCAGGATCACGCGGCGATCCAGGCTGAAGGCCAGCTCCAGCGCCTGGTCGAGTTCCCCCGGGCCACTGACCTTGCTGATCCCCACACTGGAACCCAGATTGGCCGGCTTGACGAACAGCGGGTACCCCAGGGCGGCCGCCTGCTCGCGCACCGCGTCCGGCGTCTGCTGCCAGCCGCGGCGGATGGCCAGCGCCCACCGCACCTGCGGAATGCCGGCTGAGGCCAGCACCTGCTTGGTCATCACCTTGTCCATGCTGACCGCCGAGCCCAGCACGCCGCTGCCGACGAACGGAATGCCCGCCAGGGTCAGCAGGCCCTGTACCGTGCCGTCCTCGCCCATCGGCCCGTGCAGGATCGGGAACACGGCGTCGTAGCCCTCGGCGCTGGCGGCGCGGTGCAGCACGAGGTCTCCCCCGGTGGCGGCCTCACCGGTCTCCAGCGCGTGGAGGGTCTGGGTGGGGGGCAGCCAGCGGCCTTCCTTGGAGATGACGACCGGGGTGACATCGAACTGATCGACGGGCAGCGCGGCCAGGACGCTGCGCGCGCTCATCAGGCTGACCTCGTGTTCCCCGGACTGACCCCCGGCCAGCAGCAGAATCCGTTTCTTCACGCGGGGCAGTATGTCACGCCTCCTTCACGCCCCTGCCACAGGGCACACCTGTTGCACATCCAACTCATCAGCCCCGGTTGAGGCGGCGCGGGTGAAGACAAAGTGCCCCAGTCCTCATTCTGATGGATTTCACATCTACGCCGATTGACCTACGCTATGATGCTTGGCGTTCACATACTAGACAGGTGACAGACGAGCTTGGCACAACGCTTAGACACCGTCCTCACCGTCAATAGCTCAGGAGGCATATGAAGAAATTTGCAATGCTCAGCTCTCTGCTTATCGTCAGCGCGGCCCTCGCCGCGGCTCCCAAGGACACCCTGGTCATTCAGGAAGCTGCCGATATTCCCACGCTCGACCCCGGCGTGACCTACGACACCGCCTCGGGTGCGATCACCGAGAATATCTACGAGACCCTGGTGACCTACTCGGGCGCCAGCCTGACCAAGCTCGAGCCCCTGCTGGCGACCAAGTGGACGATCTCCAACGGCGGCAAGACCTACACCTTCGACCTGCGCAAGAACGTCAAGTTCCACACCGGCAACCCCATGACCTGCGCCGACGCCGAATACTCCTTCGAGCGCAACCTCGTGACCAACTCGGCCGACTCCGGCAACTGGTTCATCAGCGAGTCCCTGCTGGGCACCGGCAGCAACGCCAAGGACGACAAGACCATCACCTGGGCACGCATCGACAAGGCCGTCGAGTGCAACAACGCCGGTCAGCTGGTCTTCAATCTGCCCAAAGTCGACCCCGCCTTCCTGGCGAAGCTCGCCTACACCGGCCAGAGCATCCTCGACTCCAAGCACGCCATCTCGCTGGGCGAATGGAGCGGCAAGGAAGCCGACTGGCAGGCCAACGTGGGCAAGGATCTGCAGAACTCCAAGCTCAGCCAGCAGCCCAGCGGCACCGGCGCGTACAAGTTCGTCCGCAAGGACGCCAACGCCCTGCTGGCGACCGCCTTCGACGACTACTGGGGTAAGAAGCCGGCGATCAAGAACGTGATCATCCAGAAGGTGGCCGAACTGGCCGCCCGCCAGCAGGCCTTCCTGCGCGGCGACGCCGACCTGGTGGAAGGCGGCGGGCGTGCGGTGGACGAAGAGCAGATCAAGGGCAAGCCCGGCGTGGTCTGGATCGACGATCTGCCCAACACGGTCGCGACCGGCTTCTTCATGAACCAGAACATCAAGAACAACGGCCTGCTGGGCTCGGGCAAGCTGGACGGCAAGGGCATTCCCGCCAACTTCTTCAAGGACGTGAACGTCCGCCGCGCCTTCAGTTACGCCTTCAACTACGGGCAGTACATCACCGACGTGCAGAAGGGCAAAGGCAAGCAGCGCACCATGCTGCTCCCCGACACCTTCCCCGGCTATGACGCCAAGGTCAAGCAGTACAAGTTCGACGCCAAGCAGGCCGAGTCCTACCTGAAGCGCGCCTGGGGCGGTCAGGTCTGGAAGAACGGCTTCACCATCACGGCCAACTACCGTGCTGGCGCTGTTCCCTCGCAGACCGCGATGGAAATCCTGAAGAAGAACATCGAGTCGCTGAACCCCAAGTTCAAGATCAACATCCAGGCCAAGCCCTGGAGCGAGATGCTGAACGACTCGCGCGACGGCAAGGAAGCCATGATCATCATCGGCTGGGCGCCCGACTACGCCGACGCCGACAACTTCATGTACACCTTCTACTCCAGCAACGGTTACTACTTCCCGCGCAGCAACTGGAAGGACGCCCAGGTCGACAAGTGGCTGGATCAGGCCCGTTCCACGGTCAACACCGCCGAGCGTAACCGGCTCTACTCGCTGGTCGCCAACCGCGCCTACGAGCAGGCTCCGTACATCCTGATGCCCGCCGGCGTGAACTACCTCGCCATCCGCGACAGCGTCGTGGGCGCCTCGAAGGCCACGTACAACCCCATGATCAGCTTCCAGACCGGCACCTTCTGGAAGGAACTGAGCAAGAAGTAAGCCCGTAGCGGCGCACTTCCCGCAGAAGCGGGCGGACAGGCTCTGAGGGCCGCCGCCCGCTTCTCCCGTTGACCGGGGGCCGGGCGGAGCAGGACAGAGGCAACCCCACCTGGATCCACCTGGACACCTTTGCGCGCTGCCCCCTGTTGATTTAAGCTGAGCGGTCAGGGCGTTGCGCGTGACGACTGCTCGCGCCTCTGTCTTGCACCTCGACCCGCCCCGTCTGCCCGGCCTCCCGGCACGACCTGTCCGCCCTCCCGCCGGCGCTGTCCACCCTGCCCGGCACTCCTGAATTCCCACGAGGCCCTCCATGCTCAATTTCATCGTGCGGCGACTCATCCAGATTCCCCTGGTGATGCTCGTCCTGTCCCTCATGATCGTCGGACTGACCCAGTTGCTGACGCCCGAGCAGCGTGTCGCACCCTATATCCGCAGCGAACAGCAGGCGGCCCGCCTGGAGCAGATCATCGACGAACGCGGCCTGCGTGATCCCTTCGCCGTGCAGTACAGCCGCTGGCTGGGCAGCACCCTGAAGGGGGACCTGGGCTATTCCAGGGCCAGCAGCCAGGACGTGGTCGAGACCATCCGGATCAGACTGCCCGCGACGATCGAACTGACGATCCTCACGGCGATTCCCATCCTGCTGCTGGGCATCTGGCTGGGCACCCTGAGCGCGTTGCACAAGGACAAGCTGATCGACCAGATCATCCGGGTGCTGGTGGTCTTCGGCTACAGCCTGCCCACCTTCGTGCTGGGGATTCTGCTGCTGGCGGTGTTCTACGCCTATCTGGGCTGGCTGCCCGGCGCCGGACAGGTGAGCGTACTCAACCAGTTCGCGCTCGGCGACCTGAGACGCTACACCGGAATGCTGTCGGTGGACGCCGCCCTCAACGGGCGCTGGGACATCGCCTGGGACGTGATCCAGCACATGATCCTGCCGTCGCTGACGCTGGTCACCGTACTGTCTGCGAACATCGTGAAGGTCATGCGGAACAACATGCTCGAAGCGCTGACCAGCGATTACGTGCGGACCGCGCGGGCAAAGGGACTGTCATCGCGCACGGTGAACAACAAACACGCGCGCCGCAACGCCCTGCTCAGTATCGTGACCCTGGGCGGCTTCCTGGTGATTGGCCTGCTGGGTGGCTCGCTCATCACGGAGACCATCTTCGCCTACCCCGGCGTGGGCCAGTGGGTCGTGCAGGCGGCCCTGCAGACCGATCTGGCGGCGGTGCTGGGCTTCGCGCTGCTCTCGGCCGTGATCGTGGTCGTGGTCAGCACGGTGGTCGACATCCTGTACGGCGTGATCGACCCGCGTGTGAGGTTCGACTGATGCCCGCCACGTTCCATCACTTCCTGTCCGGAGGCCCAGCATGACGAGTGTGTCCGCCCCTATCCCGACCAACAAGCGCAGCCAGTGGCAGCTCTTCTGGACCGGCCCCGCCATGCGGAAGATGAGGCGCAACCCCCTGGCGATCGCCGGGCTGATCATCACGCTGCTGTTCGGGCTGGTGGCCCTCTTCGCCCCGCTGATCGCCAAGCCGGCCGACAACTGCCTGCGTGACCTGAACATCACCTCCCCCAACGAGGTCTACAACCCGGCTGTGGCTCTGCGGGCCGTATTCGTGCCGCCCGACAGCTGCTACCGGATTCAGCGCGTGAGCTTCCAGCAGCAGCCCACGCCGCCCGACTCGCAGGCCATCTTCGGCACGGTCAATGGCTACAACATCTTCTATGGGCTGGTCTGGGGCACCCGAACGGCGCTCAAGATGGCCTTCATCATCGTGGGCATCACCCTGCTGATCGGGGTGATCGTCGGTGCCATCAGCGGGTACTACGGCGGCTGGGTCGACAACCTGATCCAGCGCTTCATCGACGTGATCTTCGCCCTGCCCCCCCTGATCCTGGTGGTCGTGGTGCTGACCATCATGCGGGCTCGCTTCACCGCCTCGGGCTCGGACTACGACCCCACCATTCCGATCATTGTGGCGAGCTGCGTGGCGGGCTGGGCCGGCTACGCCCGCATCATCCGGGGCGAGGTGCTGCGAACCCGGCAGCTGGAATACGTGGACGCCGCCCGCGCCCTGGGGGCCCGCGACATGCGCCTGATCATGAAACACGTCGTGCCCAATTCGGTGGCCGCCGTGTTCACGCTTGCCGTGCTGGATCTGGCAACCATCCCGCTGGGCATCGCGGCCCTGTCGTTCCTGGGCCTGGGCTTCGAGCCGGGCTTCAGCGAGTGGGGTCAGCTCGTGGACTTTGCCCGCGCGTGGCTCAAGCCCGCATACTGGTACGTGCTGGTCTACCCGGCCGTGTTCATCATCCTCTTCAGCCTGGCCTTCAACCTCTTCGGAGACGGCCTGCGCGACGCGCTCGATCCCAAGACGCGCTAGACACGCCCCACGAGGAGGGCCTGCCCGTCAACCCGGCGGCAGGCCCTCTTCCCTTGGTTCCGGTGTTCTGATCCAGCCCGGCAGGCGTGACCAGACCAGCGCGTGGAGGCCCAGGGCCAGCGCCCAGAAGGCGGCCAGGGCCAGCGGCTGGGCCAGCAGGGTACAGCCCAGCAGGAACAGCACCCCGGGCGCCGTGGCCGCCTGGATGGAGCCGGTCAGCGCCGCCTGACGGGCCGGCAGGTCGGGGCGCCGGGCCACCTGATGGGCCAGGTAGAGGGCGCCTGCGGCGAGCACCAGTCCCAGACCCAGCAGCCCCGCCACCGCCGGCCAGGGCGTGCTCGCCGGGCCGCTCAGCCACAGCAGGCCGCCCAGCACCACCCCCGGCACGGCCAGCGCCAGCAGCGCCAGCCCGTAGGCCCGCCGCGCGGCGCAGATCAGCCCCTCGCGGGTGCCCGCCTGGAAGTCGCGTGCGATGGCCTCAAGCATGAGCACCTCTACACATGGGCTGGGGTCAGCAGCTGCACCGTCGCCGGGACGCCGCCGACCTGAACCTCGACGCCGCCCGGCAGCTCCCTGCGAAGCCGGGCGAGGCTGTGGCCCGCCGCGTGCAGGCCGCTCTGCCCCACCACCTTGCCCCCCTGAACAATCTCGGCGTGAGCCGGCAGGCTGTCCCCACTCAGGCGGGCGAGGTGATAACGGGCGTTGCCGCGCGCTTCCAGGCGGGCCATGATCTCCTGGCCCACGTAACAGCCCTTGCGGTAGCTGATGGCCGGCAGCGGGCCGCCCACGTCCAGCCCGACCTCCTGCAGCAGCGTGCCCGTGAAGCCGTCGCGCACGATGTCGGGGATGCCGGCCCCGATGCGGGCGGCGTCCAGGTCGGCCAGAAGCTGTTCGCTGCCCAGCGTGTCCAGCACCGACTCCAGGTGCCGGGCCAGGACGTGCAGATCCACGCCGGGGGTGCCCGTGCGGTTCACACGGCCCGCGAGGACGGTGGCGCCGGCCAGCTCGAAGCTCTGCGCGTCCGGGCCGTCCAGGCGCCAGCCCGGCACGTTCGCCGCGTCCCAGACGTGTACGGTGCCCAGGGTCTCGCTGGTGTCCTGCAGCTCGACCTGATCGAAGATGATGTAGCGCCGCAGCCGCGCGGCCAGCGCCGCCGCCTGAGAGGCGTCGAGATGCAGATACACGTCGTCGGCGCGCCGGTAGGCCCGCGCGAAGTGTTCGATCTGCCCACGCACGTTCAGGAAGGCACAGGCGACCAGGCCCGGCGTGGGGGCGCCGCGCAGGTCGCCCGTCATCTGGCCCTGCACGAAGTCCACCCGGTCGGCCCCGGTGACGCGCAGGCTGCTGGAAGGAAGGCGAGTCCACATGGGGTTCAGGGTACGGGAAAGGCCGCGCGGGGTCTGGGGGCCAGGCGGGATTGGCCTCCTTCCCGTCCAGAGGGTCGGACTGATTCCCGGTGTCCTTCTGCCTGTCTGCCCTCTGTCGGTCAGTTGCCGGGACTCTGATCGCCGGAATTCAATCGGGAAGGTTCAGTCGCTGGCCAGGGCCAGCCCACGCTGGGCATGCTGGGCCTCGCGGGTCAGGTGCCAGCGGCTCAGGTCGGCGGCGGCGGCGCGGATGATCGCCTCGGCCTGGGGCAGCGCGGCGTGGCGGCTCTGCAGGTTGCGCTGCACGATGTCCGTCAGGTCGTCGAGGTTGTGCAGGTACGCGCCGGGCACCCCGGCGATCTCCGGATCGAGGATGCGCGGCACGCTGATGTCGATCAGGAACATGTCGCGGCCCGGCCGCCCGCCGAGCGCCTCACGCACGCCCTGGGCGCGCAGCACGTAATGGGGCGCGCCGCTGGAGGCGATCACCACGTCGGCCTCGGGCAGGACTTCATGCAGGTATTCGTAGGCGCAGGCGCGGCCGCCCACCCGCTCGGCCAGCAGCCGGGCGCGCTCGGCGGTGCGGTTGACCACGATCACGTCCTTGACGCCGGCGGCCAGCAGGTGGGTCAGGGTCAGCTCGGCGGTCTCACCCGCGCCGATGATCAGGGCAGTGCGCTGCTGCAGATCGCCCAGGGCGGCCTGCGCCAGTTCCACGGCGGCGCTGGACACCGACACCACCTTGTCGGACATGCCCGTTTCGTGGCGCACGCGCTTGCCCGCCGCCAGCGCGCCCTGCGCGACCTTGTTCAGCAGCGTGCCGCTCAGCCCGCGGGCGTGCGCGTCCTGCCAGGCGCGCTTGACCTGACCCTGGATCTGGGTCTCGCCCAGCACCAGACTGTCGAGGCCCGCCGCGACGCGGTAGAGGTGGCGCACGGCGTCCTCGCCCCGGTGGACATAGAGATGCTCGCCCAGCGCGTGACCCCAGGCGCCCTCGAAGGCCGCCACCGGATCGCCGCCGCCGTCTGCGTCCAGCCCCGACAGGTAGACCTCGGTGCGGTTGCAGGTGGAGAGCAGCATGGCCTCGGCCGCGTGGCGCGACAGGTGCGAGAGCAGGGCACCTTCCTCGCCGGCCCGCACGGCGGCGCGCTCGCGCACCTCGACCGGCGCGGTCTGGTGGTTGAGGCCCACCACCGCGAAGTCCAGCGGCGAGCCGACGCCGAAGCTGCCGCTCAGATGGGCCTGGGCCAGGAACCGCTGCCCCGTGGGGCAGGCCAGGGTCACGCGGCCCCCCGCTTGAGGCTGCCGGGCCTGAGACCGTCTGCCAGCCCGGCGCCGATGGCCGCCCGGATGTCCAGGCGCAGGGCCTCCAGCGCCGCCTCGCGTTCGGAACCCGCCATGGTCAGGGCCTGCTCGCGGCGGGCCACCCAGCCGTCCAGATCGGCCTGGGTGGGCAGGAGACCCTCCACCCCTTCACGCAGGGCCTGGGCCAGCATGGGCAGTTCGCGGCCCGTGGCGATGGCGACCTGCACGCCGGCCCGCCCGGTCACGGCCGGGAAGCGCAGGGTGCCCTGGCCCGCATCCCCGGCATGGTTGACCAGGGCCCCGGCAGCGCGGGCATCGGCGGTCACGGCGTCGTTCACGGCCGCGTCGTCGGTGGCCGCCACGACCACGCGCATCCCCTGCACGTCGTCCGGGCGGTAGGTGCGGGCTTCATGGCGCATGGGCAGGGCCGCCAGCTCATCCAGCACGCGCGGGGCCACCACACGTACCTGGAGACCGGCCTCCAGCAGCGTGCGGGCACGGCGCAGGGCCACCGATCCACCGCCCACGATCAGGGCCTGCTCACCGCTCAATTCAAGGAAGACCGCCAGACTCACGCCCGTATAGTAGCGCCGCCGTGCGGGTCAGGCGTCCCCGACCGAACGGTCAGGACACAGGCTAGAACGGCATTTTTATACTTTTGAGGATGGCCGGGAGAGGCCGGCGCCGCCCTCCCGGCACACGTGTCGGACGGAGGGCTGCCTGCTGCCCAAACGCCTGTGGCGGCTCCGAGTGGTCGCCCAGCGCCCGTCAGTCCGGCTGGTCTCCGGCTCTGCTCCGCAACCCTGCAAGTCCCCCTGCCCCGGCTCAAATCCCACCGAGACAGGAGGGTGCCAGAGGCCGCATCAGTGCCCATTCAGGGCCACGGTGGCGGCGTCGGCCAGCGACTCCAGGCTGGCGGTCTCGGCCACGGTCACGCGGGTGAATCCGGCCTCGCGCGCCGCGTCGGCGGTCTGGGGCCCCATCGCCGCGACGCGCATGCCCAGGGGATCGAAGTCCGGGCCGGCCAGCGCCGCCAGGTGCCGCGCCGCGCTCCCGGACGCCAGCGTGACCACGTCTGCCCCCTTCAGGCGCTCGCGGGTGTGCTCGGCCAGCGGCGCCGGCTCGGTGCGGTACAGTTCGGCGCGCCGATAACCGATCCCCCGCGCCTCCAGCGCCCGCTGCAGGTCGTCCTCGGCCAGCTGGGAGGTCAGGTGCAGCGCCGCCTCGCCGGCCCGCACCGGCAGCTCCTGTCCCAGGTGACGGGCACCCGGCGTGGAGGGCACGAAGTCGGCCTTCAATCCCCGCTCCTGCAGGCTGCGCGCCGTGCTGGGGCCGACCGCCGCCAGCCTCACGCCCGCCAGCGCTCGGGCATCGAGGCCCGAGCGCTCCAGAAAGGCGAACAGCGCCACGACCGCCTGATTGCTGGACAGCAGCAGCCAGCCGCTGAAGTCGTGCAGGGCGTCGGCCACCGCCGCGTGGTCGCCGGGGGCGAAGCGGATCAGGGGGAGTTCCAGCACCGAGGCGCCGCGGGCGCGCAGCACGTCCGACAGCCCGCTGGCGCCCTCGCGCGTGCGGGTCACGGCCACGGTCTTGCCGGCCAGCGGCCGCTGCCGCCCCTCTCCCAGCAGCCCGCCCGGCAGGTCGAACCAGCGCAGGCTGCCGCGCAGCCGCACGACCTCGCCCACCACAGTCACGGCCGGGGCTTCCAGACCAGCCTCCTGAACCACCCGGGCGATGGTCTGCAGGGTGCCCGTGACCGTGCGCTGCTGCGGCGTGGTGCCCCACTGCACGGTGGCCGCCGGGGTCTGCGGGTCACGGCCCGCCGCGATCAGCTCGGCGGCGATCTGACCCAGGTTCCGCACGCCCATCAGCAGCACCAGGGTGTCCACGCCCGAGAGCCGCTCGTAGTGGGCGCCGCCTTCTTTCGTGTTGCCGGTCAGCACCGCGAAACTGCGGGCCGCCTCGCGGTGGGTGACCGGAATCCCGGCGTAGGCCGGCGCGGCGATGGCGCTGCTCACACCGGGCACGACCTCGAAGGGCACCCCGGCCTCGGCGCAGGCCTCGGCCTCCTCGCCGCCGCGCCCGAACACGAACACGTCGCCGCCCTTGAGGCGCGCTACCCGCCGCCCGCCCTGCTCCTGTGCCTTCGCCACGATCAGCGCGTTGATCTGCTCCTGGCTGATGTACTCGGAAAAGCCCTTCTTCCCCACGTAAATCGTTTCGGCGTCCGGAGCAAAGCGCAGCAGTTCGGGATTCGCCAGGTAGTCGAACAGCACCACGTCGGCCGCCTGGAGGGCCTGCTGGCCGCGCAGGGTGAGCAGGCCCGGATCGCCGGGGCCAGCCCCGATCAGGGACACGAAGGCGCGGGAGGGAGAGGGGTGGGTCATGGGTCACAGGCTAGCGGGCCGGGCGGGGGACAAATGCGGGGCGACGGGGCCGGTCGCCCCAACGCCTCAGTCACTCCTCAATCGGCGGCGGTGGCGTGCAGGTCGGGGAGGTCGAGGTGATGCGCGGCCGTGTCGTGCAGACCGGCGAAGCGCAGATGGCGCTGGCAGATGAACCACATCTCGTCGCGGTCGTTGGGCAGGATGAAATAGGCGTCTGAGGACTCCGAGGGGTTGTAGACGCCCAGCACCCGGTAGGCGCGGCGGTCGGTGAAGCCGCTGGAGAGCGGCCGGGGCATGGGCGCGCGCGGCCCGTCGAGTTCGACGATCCGCACGAACATCTGAGGATGGAAGGCGAGCATGTCCCAGAGTGGTTCACCGCGCTGGGCCGTATCGGGTGAACCGTCACAAGCTCAAGGCCGGGCCAATGCCGCCTGAAGCCCGGCTGAGTGCCCGCCGCGCGGACTCATGAGGGCTGCCACCTGATGCCCGGACACTCGGGACAGCGGCGGACGGTCAGCCATCGCCCGTCAGGCCGCCCCTGTTCCTGCTGCGCGTCGCAGCCCGGCGAGCGCCGTCGCCCCGGAGTCAACCCCGACATGGTGGGATCGGGCCGGTGTCATAAGCTGCCGTATGGACATCTGGCAGCGCGTGGCCCAGGCCGAGGCGGTGGCACACGCCGGCTTCGGGGAGAGTCAGACCTTCGGGCCGCTGGTGGCGACCTTCGTGGCCCCCGGCCTGCCGCTGAACACCGCCTGGCACGACGGCACGCGCCCCCCGACGGGCGAGGCCCTGGCGAGCTTCGAGGCTTTTTGCGCCGCGCACGCCCAGAGCGCGACCCTGCACCTGCTCTCCCCCGCCGCGCCCGCCGCCCTGCCCACGCTGACCGGGCGCGGCTACCGGCTGGACTCCGTGCTGCACCTGTACACGCGTGAGCTGCGGGCACTCCCGTCTTCACCCCTCAGCGTCGAGGAATCCAGCGACCCGGACACCTGGGCCGAGGTCTCCGCCCAGGGCTTCGGCGAGGGCAGCGCCGAGACCATGCGGGTGGTGGCCCGCGCGCCGGGTGCCCGGCTGTTCGTGGCCCGGCTGGAGGGCGAACCGGCCGGCAGCGGCGCCCTGGGCATTAAGGGAGACGTGGCGGCGCTCTACGGCATGTCCACCCGGCCCGAGTTCCGGCAGCGGGGTGTCCAGCTGGCGCTGCTCGCCGGGCGCCTGCGGGCCGCCGCCGCCTCCGGGGCCACGCTGGCGACGGTGTTCACCACCCCCGGCACCGGCAGCGAACGCAACATCGTCCGGGCCGGTTTCGTGCTGAGCGGGATGCGGCTGACCTTCACCAGGGTCTGAGTTCAGTCCATGCCCAGGCACACGCGCAGCCGTTCCAGCGCCAGCCGGTCGACCGGGCCCAGGCCGGCCGGCAGCGCGTCCAGCGCGAAGAAGCTCAGCTCGGTGCCCTCCACGCCGTCCGGGCAGGGGGCGCCCCCGCACTCGCGGATCACATACACAGCCACCACCTGATAGAACTCGTCGCCGTTCGGCAGCCGCACGAAGGTCTCGGGGCCGCTGACCACGGTCAGCAGCAGCGGATCGTGGGGCACGAGGCCGGCTTCCTCCTGCAGTTCGCGGCGCAGGGTGTCCTCCAGCGCCTCGCCCAGTTCCGCAATGCCGCCCAGCGTGCCCCAGCCCCCGGTGTCCGTGCGCCGTTGCAGGAGCACCTGCCAGTCGGCATTCACCACCAGCGCGCAGACGCCCGCCCAGTTCACGGGCGCGTGGCCGATCTGCGAGCGCAGCGCATGAACGTAGTCGGTGGCGGTCATGCGGGAACCTGTGCTGCCAGGAACTGGACAGCCCGCCGCGAGACGGGGCCAGCCAGCTCCGGCAGCGCGTCCGGGGGGAAGAAACGCAGTTCCTCGATTTCCATGCCGTCGGGCACCGGGACGCCATGCCAGCCAGTCGCGCGGTACAGGGCGGTGTAGGCGGAGAACCGGTCACCGTTGCCGATCTCGCGGTAGGTCTCCGGTCCGCTGATCACGTCCAGCAGGATGGCGGCCGTCAGCGTCAGGCCCGTTTCCTCGTGCAGTTCGCGGCGCAGGGTCTCTTCCAGCGCCTCCCCCAGCTCACTGATGCCCGTCACCACGCCCCACGTCCGGCCACCCACCCGCCGCAGCAGGAGCACGTCTCCAGCCTCGCTCAGCACCAGTCCCGCCGCGCCGACCAGATTGATGGGCCGGGGGCCGACCGCCTGACGCAGATCGTGGATGTAGGACTGTGTACTCATAGGAGTATCTTACACATTCGACACTAGGGAGCAAGACTCCGCACGGCGTCCCGTACCGCCGCGCACACCGCCTCCTGCAGCAGCGCGCCCAGCAGCATGGGGTCGGCGGGGGGCTGCGTGCCCGCGCTGAGCACGAAGGCGCTGTCGCCGTCCCAGAAGGTGTGGCTGGGGTGGATGACCCGTCCGAGGGCGGCCTGGGCGGCGTCGGCGAGGCGGCGGCAGTCGTTCTTGGTCAGCAGGTGCTCGGTGACGACCGCGACCAGCGTGGTGCTCTCGACCTCGCCGGGCGTGAAGGCCACGGCCCCCGGCCCGACCCCCGGCCCCGCCAGCACATCTCCGCGCTCGTCCAGCACGTCCCCGATGGAATTGACGACCGCCAGCGCGCCCACCCGGACGCCGTGGCGTTCCAGCATCACGCTGCCCAGGCCGCCCGGCACGCCGCCGGTGCCCAGGTACTTGCCGGCCGTGGCTCCTGTGCCCGCGCCCACCCGCCCACGCGCCACGGGCTCTGGGGAGGCCGCCCGTGCGGCGAGTTCGCCCTCCCGCTCGCCGGGCCGGGCCAGCGCACTGCCCACCCCCAGGTCGTAGATCACCGCCGCCGGCACGATGGGCACCCGCGCCCAGGGGGTCTCGTGGCCGATCCCGCGCTCTTCGAGCACCTTCACCACTCCGGCCGCCGCCGCCAGCCCGAAGGCGCTGCCGCCCGTGAACAGCAGGGCATGGACGCGCTCGACCTTCTTCTCGGGAGAGAGCAGGACGCCCTCGCGCGTGCCCGGACTGGGGCCGAGGAACGACGCCGAGGCCACCGCGCCCGAGTCCGGGCACAGGATCACGGTGCAGCCGGTCTGGCCCACGGGGTCTGTCCAGTGGCCCACGCGGAAGCCGGGAACGGCCGTGAGGGTTGCATTGGGGGCGCTCATGGGAACAGGAAAGCACGGCGACAGGGGGGCCAGGGGCGTGCCCGGGGCGTAGGGTGGGGCATGACCCCAGCGACTCCGGCGGCGCCCGATCAGACCATCAGCTTCGAGTCGGGCGGCCACACCCTGAAGGCCGAGGTGTTCCGCCCCGCCGCGCCCGCCCCACAGGCGCCCGGCGTGCTGGTCATCCACGAGGCCTTCGGCCTGAACGACGACATCCGGGCCATCGCCTCGCGCTTCGCCCGCGCGGGCTACGTGGCGCTGGCGGTCGACCTGTTCGGGGATCAGAACCGCGTGGTCTGCATGACCCGCATGATGGGCGGCCTCTTCCTGAACTCGCTGGAACACCAGGGCGTGCAGGGCACCCGCAAGGCCCTGGAGGTGCTGGGCGCCCTGGACGGCGTGGACGCCTCCCGGCTGGGCGCGGTGGGCTTCTGTATGGGCGGCTCGCTCGCCGTGGCGATGGCCTGCACCGACGACCGCGTGAAGGCGGTCGCGCCCTACTATGGCTTCAATCCGCGCCCGCTGGAGGCCGTGCGGCGGGCCTGTCCGGTGGTGGGGAGCTTCCCGGAGAAGGACTTCACGAAGAAGCAGGGCGAGCGGCTGCGCGGTGAACTGAGCGCCGCCGGCATCCCCAACGACATCAAGATCTATCCCGGCGCGAAGCACTCCTTCGCCAACCGGGGCCCGAATTTCGACGCGGTTGCCAGCGAGGATGCCTGGAACCGCGTCATGGGCTTTTTCGAGGAGCATGTGGTGGGGGCCGGGGCCTGACCTCCCGTGCCCTGAGATGCCGTGCCCTGAGTCCCCGCCTCAGCGGGCGGTCGGGGCGCCCCCCGCGCCGCGCGTCTGCCACAGGCTGACCAGCACGCCGCCCAGCAGGATCGCCACAGTCACGCTCAGGCTGATGGCCGGATCGAGCTTGCCGAAGAACTGGTTGTAGAAGATCTTGCCGCCGATGAAGACCAGCACCAGCGCCAGCGCGGGCTTCAGCGCCGCGAAGCGGTGGATCATGGCGTCCAGCGCGAAGTACAGGGCGCGCAGGCCCAGGATGGCGAAGATGTTGCTGGTGTACACGATAAACGGATCCTGCGTGATGGCGAAGATGGCGGGAATCGAGTCGACCGCGAAGACCAGATCGGCCGCCTCGACCAGCACCAGCGCGAGCAGCAGCGGCGTGGCGTGCAGGCGCAGGCGGCCGGCGGCGTCGGGCAGGCGGGTCAGGAACTTCTGGCCGTCGAGCTTCGGGCTGACCGGCAGGACGCGCCGCAGCAGCCGCAGGGCCGGGTGCCGCTCCAGATCCGGGGCGTGGTCGTGCGCGGCGCGGTTGAAGAGGAGTTTGAGACCGGTCAGCAGCAGGAAGGCGCCGAAGACCCACATGATCCAGTCGAAGCGCGTGACCAGCGCGGCCCCCAGACCGATCATGATCCCGCGCAGCACGATCACGCCCAGGATGCCCCAGAACAGCACGCGGTGCTGCAGGTGTCTCGGGATCATCAGCGCGCCGAAGATCACCGAGATCACGAACACGTTGTCCAGCGCCAGGGCCTTCTCGACCGCGAAGCCGGTGAAGTAGCTCAGGCCGCTCTCGGCGCCCAGCGTGACCCACACCCAGACGCCGAAGGCCAGCGCCACCGCGATATAGAACGCGCTCAGCTTCAGCGAGGTGCCCACGCCGATGCTCTGGGCCTCCTCGACCTGGGCCGGGTTGCCCGCCGCCTGCGCCCTGCGGGCACGGCGGCGCCCCAGCACGCCCAGGTCGAAGGCCAGGAGCGCCACGACCATCACGAGGAACATCACCCACATCCAGGCGGGTTTGCCCAGCCACAGTTCATCCAGCCCTAAAGCAGACAGCCCAACACTCAGCACTTCCATCACGTCGTCTCCCGGAGGGGCGCGGCGTGGCGGGCTCTGGGAAACGACAACTCCACAGGTGGCCCGCTCCGCAGCGTTCCACCCGGGTCTGGCCCTCTGTGCGCGTCACCGGGAAGCCGATGGCTCCCGAACTGACGGTGGCGCGCTCCCCACGAATGAGGCGGTTACTCCCCCGGACTGAGGCTCAGCGTCGCAGAAGTCGGGAGGATTTAGATGAAAGGGCGGAGACCGCCCCTTTACGTTCGGAGCGGTCTCACGGTGGGGCTCTCAGAGTTCGGCGATGCCGGGCAGCTTCTCCACCCGCTCGGCCAGCTCGGGCAGTTCGAGTGCCCGCAGCGATTTGGCGGCGCGGGTCACGCCCGCCTCGTCCACCCGGCCCTCGTTCCAGCCGGCGATCAGCATGGCGCAGCCCTGCAGGCCCTCGGTGACCGTTTCCTTGTGGAACATGGCCGCCAGATTCCCCGGCTGGGCGGGCTGCGTCTGCTGGATCTGCGCCTGCACGTCCAGCACGACCTGCATGAAGACCTGATCGAGCCGCGCACGGTCGTCAGGGGCGATGGTCTTGTCCGTCATGGGCTGTGTCATGGGGAGCAGTGTAGGGCGGGTCAACCCTTCGCCGTCAGGTCATCGTCCAGGGTGGCGCCGTTCGTGTCGTCATCCGACTCGTCCATCTGGCGGTTGGCATCACCGATCTTCTCGAAGCCGGTGTCCCGCGTGCCGGGGCTGTCCTGCACGACCCCGCGATCCATGTAACCGGCGGGGATGTGGCGCAGGCTCTCGGCGTCGGAGTGGTTCTCCTGGGGGGCGTCGTGGGTCTCGTCGCTGCGGTGTCCGGTCATGGGGTGCATGGTGGGCGCCGGGCGGGAAGCGCGGGTGTGCCGGGCCTCAAGGGGGCTTCAGCAAGGAGCCACGAGACAAATACGTCCGCGCCCGAGCGGGTACAATCTGTCCACAAATGAAACGACTAGCGACGTTATTGACGCTCGCGCTGGCGGCCTCGGCTGCGGCGCAGACCGCCCTGCCCGCGAACACCGCCCGAGTGCATTACCAGCGCGCCGACGGCGTCTATACGGGCTGGGGCCTGCACGCCTGGGAGGACACCAGCGCCACCGTGACCTGGGACAGGCCCCTGGCCCAGACCGGCAAGGACGACTGGGGCGCCTACTTCGACATTCCGCTGAAGGCCGGCGCACAGAAGGTCGCGTTCATCGTCCACAAGGGCGACGAGAAAGACCCGGGCCCCGACATGTTCCTCGATCTGAGCAGGGGCAAGGAGCTGTTCCTGAAGTCGGGCAGCGCCAACGTGGCCTACGCGAAGGGCGCCGCGCTGAACGTGGACGCGACGAAGGCGCCCGTGGCCCAGGCGGCTCCAGCCACCACGCCAGCCGCCCCCGCCGCGACACCCGCCGCCGCAACAGCCCAGGCCATCCCCGCCAACGTGCTGCGCGTGCGTTACGTGCGCCCGGACGGCAAGTACGAGGGCTGGGGCCTGCACGTCTGGGAGGACACCACGGCGGTCGTCGAGTGGGCCAAACCCCTGCCGCAGACCGGCGTGGACGCGGGCGGGGCCTACTGGGACGTGCCGCTCAAGGCCGGCGCCGCCAAGGTGAATTTCATCGTGCATAGGAGCGACGAGAAGGATCCGGGGCCGGACATGTCGGCCGACCTGAGCAAGGGCCGCGAGGTCACCGTGACCAGCGGCAAGGCCGAGTTCGCGTACGGCGCCCCCGCCGCGCTGAGCGACGCCCCGGTGCCTGCAGGAACCGTGCGGATCAACTACTTCCGCCCCGACGGCAAATACGAGGGTTGGGGCCTGCACGTCTGGGAGGACGCCGCCAAACCCACCGAGTGGACGGCGCCGCTGAACCAGACCGGCACCAACTCGTACGGCGCGTACTGGGACGTTCCCATGAAGACGGACTGGAAGAAACTGGGGTTTATCGTGCACAAGGGCGACGAGAAGGATCCGGGGCCGGACGGCACGCTGACCCCGGCGCAGGGCAACCAGGCGTGGATCATCAGCGGCAACCAGACCATCTTCACCACGCGCCCCGACACCTCGGTGAAGCTGGTGGGCAACCTGGCGCAGCAGCAGGCGATCATGCTGGGCGCCTATCAGGTGGCCGTGAAGCCCGAGCTGGCGCAGCCCGGCGCCTTCCTGACCCTGCACGCGGCCAAGGATGCCTCACTGAAGCTGACCCCGACCGGCGTGACGGGCGGCGAGGCGCTGACCCTGGAAGAGCTCGAGGCGGGCCTGAGCGCGGCGCAGAAGGCGCGTGACCCCTATCTGGCGAACTACAAACTGCTGCAGGTGCGCGCCGAAGACCGGGCCAAGCTGGGCGCGGCGCTGCAGGGCCAGCTGGCGGTGTCGTCCGTGCTGCCCGACGGCACGCTGATCGATGCGACCGGCGTGCAGGCGGCCCGCGCGCTGGACGAGCTGTACGCCTACGACGGCCCGCTGGGCGTGGCCTGGCAGGGCAACGTCCCGACGGTGCGCCTGTGGGCCCCCACCGCGCAGGAGGTCAAACTGCGCTTCAGCACCTCCGGGCCAGGGGCGGAGACGGTCGTCCCCATGACCCGCGACGCCAAGGGCGTGTGGTCGGTCAGGGGCGCCGCGGGATGGCGAGGCGCCACCTACCGCTACGAGGTCAAGGTCTTCGCGCCCTCCACCGGCAAGATCGAGACCAATCTGGTGACCGACCCCTACTCGGTCGCGCTGACCCGCAACTCCACGCACTCCCTGCTGATCGACCTGAACGACGCCGCGCAGAAACCCGCCGGCTGGGAGGCGCTGAAGAAGCCGGCCCTGAGAAGTGCCTCCGACCTGAGCTTCTACGAGCTGCACCTGCGCGACTTCAGCGCCGCCGACGCCAGCGTGCCCGCCGCGCAGCGCGGCACCTACCTGGCCTTCACGCAGTCGGGCAGCGCCGGCATGAAGCACCTGAGGGCCCTGGCCGACGCGGGCCTCAAGGCCGTCCACCTGCTGCCCACCTTCGATATCGCCACCATCGAGGAAGACAAGACCAAGTGGAAGGCCACGCCCGACCTGAGCCAGTTCCCCGGCAACTCCGAGGAGCAGCAGAAGGCCGTGACCGCCGTCAAGGACGCCGACCCCTACAACTGGGGCTACGACCCCTACCACTACATGGTGCCCGAGGGCTCCTACGCCGTGAACCCGGCCGAGCGCACGAAGGAATACCGACAGATGGTCATGGCCCTGAACGGGGCGGGGCTGCGCGTGGTGCAGGACGTGGTGTTCAACCACACCGCCGCCAGCGGGCAGGCTGAAAGAAGCGTGCTCGACAGGATCGTGCCGGGCTACTATCACCGCCTGAACGCGAACGGCGGCGTGGAGAACTCGACCTGCTGCTCGAACACCGCCACCGAACACACCATGATGCGCAAACTCATGGTGGACACGCTGGTCACCATGGCGAAGGCGTACAGGATCGACGGCTTCCGCTTCGACCTGATGGGCCACCACCTCGTGGCCGACATGCAGGCGGCGCGGAGGGCCCTGGACGCGCTGACCCCGCAGAAGGACGGTGTGGACGGCAAGGCCATCTACCTGTACGGCGAGGGCTGGGACTTCGGCGAGGTGCAGGGCGGCAAGCGGGGCCCGAACGCGACGCAGCTGAACCTGTTCGGCCAGGGCATCGGCACCTTCAACGACCGCCTGCGCGACGCGGTGCGAGGCGGCAACCCCTTCGGCGGCCTGCAGGATCAGGGCTTCGCCACCGGCCTGGTCACGCTGCCCAACGGCCAGCCCCAGAACACCGACAAGGCGAAGGCACTGACTCTGGCCGATCAGGTACGCATCGGCCTGACGGGCAACCTGCGCGACTACCGCTTCACGAACGCCGCCGGCCAGACGGTCGCGGGCAAGGATCTGAGGTACGGCGACGCGCCCGCCGGCTACGCGGCCAGCCCGCGCGAGGCGATCACCTACGCCTCGGCCCACGACAACCAGACGCTGTTCGACGCCGTGCTGCTCAAGGCCCCGGCGGGCGCCACGGGCGCCCAGCGCACGCGGATGCAGAACCTGGGCAACTCGGTGGTGCTGCTCGGCCAGGGCCTGCCCTTCTCCTACGCCGGCGACGAGATCCTGCGCTCGAAGTCCTTCGACACCGACTCCTACAACTCGGGCGACTGGTTCAACACGCTGGACTTCACGCTGCAGACCAACGGCTTCGGCAAGGGGCTGCCGCCTGCCGAGAAGAACGGTGGCAACTGGGCGCTGTACCGCCCGCTGCTCGGCAACCCGGCCCTGAAGCCCAGCCCCGCCGACATCGCCCGCGCCTTTGACCACTACCGCGAGATGCTGCGCGTGCGCTACTCCTCCACGCTGTTCCGCCTGGACACGGCGGCCCAGGTGCAGCAGGGCCTGACCTTCCTGAACGTCGGCCCGAATCAGACGCCTGGAGTGATCGCCATGAAGCTCAGCGGCGCGGTCAGTCCCACCAATCCATACAAAACCATTGTCGTGGTGTTCAATGGCAGCGGCGCCGGCGTGACCGTCTCGGACGCCAGCCTCGCGGGCCTGAACCTGACGCTGCACCCTGCCTTGGCCGCCAGCACCGATCCCATCGTCAAGACCAGCAAGTATGCGGGCAACGGCGTGACGGTGCCGGGCCTGACGACGGCGGTGTTCGTCGGGAAGTGAGATGGGTCTAAGGGTCTAAAGGTCTAAAGGTCGAACAGTCGAACAGACAGGGCAACCGCAGAGTGGGCGTGGTTGCCCTCAATGTTTTGGAGGCGTGAACTCCTCCAGATCACTCGCCCCTTCCCGTCCAGGCATCCAACCAGCCCCTTCAGACCCTTAGACTTTTAGACCTTTAGACTCTTCCCCATGCAGACCATCGAGAACCAGACCTTCAGCAACCAGCGCATCGAGCTGGACGATACCCAGTTCGTGGGCTGCACCTTCGACGGCTGCGTGCTGATCTACTCCGGCACCGGCGGCACCAGCCTGAGCGACTGCACCATCCACAACACGGGGTTCGGCTTCGAGGGCGGCGCCGCCAAGACCCTGGAACTGCTGAGCGCCATGTACCGGGGCGGCTTCGAGGAACTCGTGAACGCGACCATCGAGGGCATCCGCACGGGGAAGCCGCCCGCCTCGACCGCACAGGCCTGAGCACCGAGCACCGGACGATTTGACGGGGCCACCACGGCTCCGTCTTCCTATACTCCGGCCATGACCACCCACCGCCCCGCCGACGTGGCCGCCCAGTACGCCACCGAGCAGCACCTCCGCACGCGCATCGAGACCCACCGGCGCTACACCGTGGGGCCGGATCTGGAGGACGCGGTGGACGCGCGGCTGGTCCTGCACGGCGACGAGGCGCTGCTGGACGTGGGCACCGGCCCCGGCGACTTTCCGGGCCGATTGCGGGCGGCCGGGCACCGGGGGCGGCTGGTCGGCGCCGATCTGTCGGCGGGCATGGTGGCCACGGCGCAGGCGAATCATCCGGGGGTCGAATACGTCCAGGCCAGCGCGGACGCTCTACCGTTCGCCGATCAGACTTTCGACGTCCTCACGGCGCGGCACATGCTCTACCACGTGCCGGACGTGCCGGCCGCCCTGAGCGAGTTCCGGCGCGTGCTGAGGCCGGGGGGACGCTTTCTGGCCGTGACCAACCCGGTCGGCTACATGGCCGAGCTGTGGGAGGTGCTCACCGAGGCGGCCGAGGCCGAACCCGCGCTGACGGGCCTGCGCGACAGCCGGGGCGGATTCGCCGCCGCCTTTTCGGAGGTCAATGGAGCGAACTGGGTGCGGGCGGCCTTCGGGAACGTGGAGGTCAGCTTCACCGACGCGGCGCTGGTGTTCCCGACCGCCGAACTCGTCCTGACCTACGTCGAATCGCTGATGGCGTGGCAGCGGCTGGAGGCGCCGGAGCGGGAGCGGGGGCATGCGGTTCTGCGCCCGCTCCTGGAAGGGAGATTCCGGGACGGCCCCTGGCGGGTCTCGAAACGGATGGCCCTGCTGAGCGCGGTGCGGGGTTGAAGTGCAGCGGCTGCCCATCCTCGTCCTCGTCTCGGGTGCCCCCGGCAGCGGCAAGACCACACTGAGCCCGCAGCTCGCCTCTGCGCTGGGCTTCGTGCGGCTGGCGCGCGACGATGTCAAGGAACGGCTCTGGGACGCCTGGGCCGGGCAGCCCGAGCTTCGGGCACAGGTGCCGGGCGCGCACTGGGGCGCCTATCACGCGGCGCTGGACGCCCTGCGCCAGTCGTCCTACCATTCATTCCCGCTTCGAACGCCGGGCCACCCCCGACCGGCATCCTGCCCACCTCGACGCCCAGCTTATTGCGGGATTCAGGCGTGATCCCGGCCGCTGGAGCCACTTCGAGGAGCCTGTCGAGGTAGGTATGCCCACCCTGCGTGTCAACACGGAAAACGGCTATCGACCCACGCTGCAGCGCATCGTCGAATTCGTCCGGGACGCTGGAGGCAGCCCCTGACGCGGGTGATCCGTCCTACACCACGATCCGCTTGAATTCGCCGTCCTCATCCTTCGCCGCGAGCTGGCCGTACATCAGTTCGCGGTGGATGACTTCGGTGATGTTCCGGGCCAGCTCGTCCGGCGTCTTGTGCTCGGTCGGCAGCGGCATGGCGACCACATCGAAGCCGCGCAGGGCGTCCACGTCGGTCGAGCGCACCTCGACGCGCAGCTCGCCTTCACGGGTGCTGGGCGTCATGGTCACGTCGTCGCGGTGCAGCTCCCCCAGGGCAGGGGTCAGGGCAGCCAGGGCGTCTTGCAGATTGAGAGGGGCAGTCATGGGGGCAGTGTGCCGCAGCCGGGCCGGGACACCGGGAAGGTTCAAGAAACGCTTCAGTCCACCACGCCCACGACCCCGTCGCGCACCTGCAGATGGTGGTCGGCCAGCGCGGCGATGTCGCGGTCGTGGGTGATCAGCACGACGGTTCGCCCCTGCCGGGCGATGGTCTGGAGCTGCGAGAGCACCAGTTCGCCCGTCTTGCTGTCCAGGTTTCCGGTGGGCTCGTCGGCCAGCAGGATGCCGGGATCACCGGCCAGGGCGCGGGCAATCGCCACGCGCTGGGCCTCTCCGCCCGAGAGTTGAGCGGGAAAGTGCCGGCCGCGCGCCTCCAGGCCGACCAGCGCCAGCAGCTCACGTGCCCGCGCCATGCGCTCGCGGGGGGGTAACCCGGCCAGCGTCAGGGGAAACTCCACATTTTCCAGCGCGGTCAGGATGCTCACGAGGTTGTGGTTCTGGAACACGAAGCCGTAGTGCTTCAGGCGGAAGTCGGCGCGGGCGGACTCGTCCAGCAGCGTCAGGTTGGTGTCACCGATCAGCACCTGCCCGGTCGTGGGCTGGTCGAAACCCGCCAGCAGGTTCAGCAGCGTGCTCTTGCCACTGCCCGAGGGGCCGACCACGGCGGTCAGACCCGGCGGGAAGGTGTGGGTGAAGGGCGCCAGGGCCTGCACCTGCCCCTCGCCGCTGGGATACACGCGCGACAGGTTCAGGGCGTGCAGCGCGGGCTGGGCGGTGCTGGCGGAGGTCACCGGAGAAGGAGCGGCCGTGGTCATCAGAGTCTCCCCAGGGCGTCGGTGATATTGAGTCTGCTCGCGCTGCGGGCCGGCAGCAGGCCCGAGAGCAGCCCCAGCAGCAGCGAGATCCCCAGCGCCAGCAGCACCAGCCGGGGGGTCAGGGCGGCGGCGTCGATGCCGGCGAGCTGCTGGGTGTACACGTTCACGGCCCAGATGCCCGCCAGCCCCAGGATCACCCCGCCGACCCCGCCCGCCAGCGACAGCAGCAGCGACTCGCTGAGCACCAGGGTACGCACGAAGGCCGGCCGCGCCCCGATGGCCCGCAGGGTGCCGAATTCACGGGTGCGCTCGAAGACGCCCATCATGACCGTGTTCGCCACGGCCAGCCCGCCCACGATCAGCGCGATCAGCGAGATACCGAAGCGCACGGCGTCGCTGATCCGCAACGCGCGTTCCACGAAGCTCAGGAAATCCGACTGGGTCGAGGCTTCCAGGTTCAGCCGCTCGCCGATGGTCGTGGCGACGCTCCTGGCCTGCCGGGGGTCGTCCAGCTTCACGGCGACCAGCGAGACGCGGCCCTCGGCGCCCTCGGCGCGTTGCAGGGTGCTGATCGGCAGGAAGATGAAGGAGTCCACCAGCCCCGATTCCGGCGCCAGCACGCCCACCACCTTCACGCGGTTGCGGCGGTTGAGGTTGAGCTGGCTGCCCAGCTTCAGGTTCAGGTTCTGCGCGGCCTTCGCACCGATCACGGCCACGCCCTGGCCCTCGTCGGCCGCGGTCAGCAGGCGGCCCAGCGTGACCCGCGTGTTGGGAAACACGGCGCCCACCCCCTGCGCGGCGGGCAGGCCGTACAGCACGGCGCTCTGCGAGACGTCCAGGCTGCCGCGCACGGTCATGACCACCGGGGTCACCGTGCGGATGCCCAGCTCGGAGGCCAGGCCCTGAATGTCCCTGACCGCCTTCTGGTCGAGGTTGGGCGCCGGAGCCAGCCCCTGCGTGAAGCCGCTCAGCGACACCTGGATGTCGGGGCCGATGCCGCCCAGCTGCTCCACGAACACCTTGCGGATGCCCTCGCCCAGCGACAGGAAGATCACCATCGAGGCCACGGCCACCGTGATGCCCAGGGCTGTGAGCAGGGTACGGACGCGCCGCCGGGTCAGGCCGCGCCAGGCGAGTTTCCAGAGGTCGGTCGGATTCACGCCCTCTAAGCTACGCCCCGGGGGCCGGGACTCGTGTGCATGGCCGCTTACACAGACCCTCAACCACAGTCCCTGGACACAGCGCCCAGCCACAGTCCCCATACATCCCGCTCAGTGGGCGGGCTCACGAACCGCCCCTAGGCTGGGGCGCATGGTTCCGCGCCCTTCCCTCCTGCTGCCCTGTGCCCTACTGACCTGTGCCCTGCTGGGTACGGCCGGCGCCCAGACGCTGCTGCCCCTGGATTCCCGCCCGGCCACACGGGTGCTGCCCGCCCTGATCGCGGGCCTGAGTGGCGGGACACCGGCTGTGCCCCCCGCCGACCTGCTCGGCAACGCGCAGCGGGGGGCCGATCCGGCGGCGCTGGCCGCCTGGCTGAACGCCCAGCCGGCGAGCGGCCCACTGATCGCCGCGCTGGACGCGCTGGCCTACGGCGGCCTGGTGCAGTCGCGCACGAGCCCGCTGAGTGCCGGGGAGGCGCTGGCCCGGCTGGCCCCCCTCCGTGCCTGGGGCCAGCGCACCGGCCAGCCGATCTACGCCTTCATCACCCTGCCGCGCGAACCGGACGCCACCGACCGGGAGCGTAACCTGGAGGTCGTGCGCGCCATGATCGGCTGGGCACGCGAGGGCGTGTTCAGAGAGCTGCACGTCACTTGGGACGACGCCCTGCCCGGCAGCCCCGCCCCCCAGGAGGGCGCCACGCTGGCGAAAGATGCCCCGGCCAACGTGCGCGTCTATCCCGGCGCCGACGAGGTGCTGTCCATGCTGGCGGCCCGCGCCCTCTCGGCCAGAGAACGCACCCTGCGCGTGGAGTATTCCGACCCGCAGGCGGCGAAGGCCGTAATCCGCTACGAGGGCATTTCGCTGGAACAGAGCGCCGCCAACCACGCCCAGGCCAGCGGCTTCCGGGTGGTACAGCGCGGCCCGGCCGACCTGACCCTCTACGTGTTCAACGGCGGCAATCCGCGCTGGGCCGCCGTACAGGCCAGCTCCCTGCTGCGCGCCGGGCCGCTGGCCGTGGCCGACGTGGAGAAGGTCAACCTGGGCAACCCGCGCTTCTGGGCCGACCTGAGCACCCTGCGCCAGACTGCCAACCTGAGTGCGCTCGCCGCCTGGGGCACCCCCGGCAACAACCTGGGCAGCGCCCTGGCCCACGCCAAGCTGGCCCTGGACGGCGTGAGCCCCCAGCGCCAGGACGCCCTGCTGGCCCGCGAATATGCCAACGACGTGATCTATTCGGCCTCCGTGCGCGCCCTGCTGCGCCGCCAGTTGCCCGAATCGGCGCTGGGATCGCCGGACGCCCAGGCCCAGCTCCTGCAGCTCGCCAAAGAATTCTTCCCCCTGCGGATCGGCAACGAGTACAGCCTGAAGGGCGCCTTCCTGCCCTGGGGCCGCTCCTTCGAATGGGATTTCAACCTGCAACCGAAGTGAGCAGGAGTGAGGACAGATTCGGTGGTGGGCTGGCAATAAGACAAAGCCACTGGCCTTGTTGTTAAACTGAACCGTCCCACCCCACATCTCTACCGAAAGCCGTCGTGCGCGCAGCGCGCGGGCAACGACGCGTTTCTGCAACCAGCAGCTATGGCGCCCACGCCACCGAGACCACTAGGCAGGGCCAGCCCAGGAACAGTGGCGACCACATGCCGAGCGCAGCGCTTCGCTCCCCTGCCCCTTTGGGGTAGGGGCTGGGGGTGGGGTAGCCCGCCGCCGGCGCCCACCTTCAACGCGCCTTTCCCCGAGCACGCGCTGGCGACACCAACTATCTTTTGCACCCCAGCCAGTCAACGGGGAGCCAGAAACAACGCCGTACCGACCGTCATTCCACCGCTGGACGCGCCTCGCTGGGCTTCAGGCTGAGGCTCAGCGCCGCGCCGATGACCAGCGCCGCGCCCAGCAGGGCCAGCGCGGCGGGCCGCTCCGCGAAGATCAGGGCGGCGAGCACGGTGGCGACCACCGGCTCCAGGCTGGCGATCACCGAGGCGCGCGTGGCGTTCAGGTGCCGCAACCCCGCGCTGTACGCTAGGTAGGCCAGATAGGTGGAGAACACCGCGATGGCGCCCAGGCTGCCCCAGGCGGCGGGCGTCTTGGCCGAGAACTCCACGAAGGGCAGCAGGCACACGGCCCCTACCGGCAGCGCGACCGACAGGAGCGCGGTGGGGTGGTAGCGATTGAAAAATGCCTTTCCGTACAGGTAATACAGACTGTACGTGAAGCCGGCGACCAGTCCCCAGGCCAGCGCGGCGCCCGTGACGGTGACCCCCTGCCCGCCGCCCAGGCTGATCAGGCCGATGCCCAGCAGCGTGCCGGCCACGGCCAGCAGTTCCCGGGCGCCCAGACGCTCGCGCAGGAACAGCCAGCCCATCAGGGCCACGAAGGCCGGCGCGGTGTACAGCAGCACCGAGGCCAGGCTGGCGCCGCCTGAGCGCACCGCCAGCTGGTACGAGCCGTAGAACACACCGACCCCGGCCACCCCGAAGGCCGCCGTGATCCACAGGTCGCGCCCCCGGGGCAGGGGGCTGCGGATCACCGCCGCGTGCAGGGCGTACAGCCCGCCCGCCAGCACCGCCCGCCAGAAGGCGACCTCCAGCGGCGCCACGCCGGCCTGCTGAGCCTGCTTGCCCAGGATACCCAGCAGGCCCCACAGGAACGCGGCGCACAGGATCAGCAGCGGGGCCGGGATGGTGGGCCGGGCGGCACTCACCGGTGGCCCGTGCGGCGCCACACGGCGAGGGTCGCGCCCAGGGTGACCAGCAGGCCCAGCAGGCCGGTGCCCGCCAGGATCAGCGTGGAGAGGTCGCGGGTCTGGCCCTGCGCCGCCAGGGTGCGGTCGGTGAAGGCGCGCGTGTCACCGGGCGCGGCCAGCACATCCACTGGCGTGGGGGCGTCGGCCTGTCCCGCCTTCAGGGCAGTGGGGCCGCCGGTCTGGGTCGGACGCAGCAGGCCGTCCCTCGACAGCGGGGTGTAGACGCTGTTGGTGACCCAGTAGGCGTAGGTGCCGGGAGGAACGGCGGCGTCAATGACCAGGCGGGTGCCCTCCACCCGCACATCCGGCTCGGCCAGGGTGCGGAGGCCGGGGGCGTCTGCCGGTGTTGTCTGGTCTGACGGTGTCTGGGCTGACGTCGTCTGAGCTGCCGGCGTCTGGGCTGGTTGATTCTGAGCCGATGGGGTCTGGCCCTGGAATTCCCGCACCTGGGTCAGCGTGCTGCCGAAGCCCGTGATCCGCAGGTGATACTGCCAGCCGCCGGGGCCGCGTACCCGCAGGCCGGTGTCGTCCAGCCGCGTCTGCCCGCCCAGCCCGGTCTTGATGAAGATGTCGGTCACGCCGGCCGAAAAGCCCGAGGGAGCATTCCAGGGATTGCCGAGCTGCCCGAAGCTGACGGTGAAGCGCATCCCGCTGCCCTGCGGCTGGGCGCTGAAGGAACGCAGATCGAGGGCGTCCTGGGTCAGTGCCGGGCGCTGTGGCAGGAGGTAGCCGCCGTCGCCCCGGGCGTCGCCCGCCGGGTCGGGGATGGTGAGCAGGGCGGCCGTGAGCAGGGACAACACGCGCGCCAGTATAGGCGCGACGCGGGGCCCCGGAACATGCCGGCCACTGGGGCCTTCAGGCGGCCGCCTGCGTTTCCTGGGGCCGGTCTACAGCCGCACCAGATCGTCGCGGTGCACGGCTTCCGGGCCATAGGTGAAGCCCAGCACGTCCTCGATCTCCCGCGAGTGGCGGCCCAGGATGCGGCCCAGATCGGCCGACGAGTAGCGGGTGAGCCCCCGGGCGATCTCGCGGCCGTCGGGCGCCACCAGCCGGATGGTGTGGCCGCGCCCGAAGCTGCCCTCGACCTGCCGGATTCCGGCGGGCAGCAGGCTCCCGCCCCGCTCGCGCACCGCCTGGGCGGCGCCGTCGTCGAGCAGCACCTTTCCGGCCGCGATCTCGGCCAGAATCCAGCGCTTGCGGGCCTCCAGCCGCGAGCCGGCCGCCACGAAACGGGTGCCCAGCGCCTCGCCGGCCACGATGCGGGCCAGGGCATCGGGGGCGTCGCCGGGCGCGATCACGACTGGTGTGCCGGCGCGCGTGGCGATCTCGGCGGCCTGGATCTTGGTGTGCATCCCCCCGGTGCCCCGGTGGCTGCCCGCACCGCCCGCCAGCGCCCAGACCTCGGGCGTGACCCGCTCGACCAGCGGAATCAGGGTGGCGGCCGTGTCCAGGCGCGGGTCGGCGGTGTACAGCCCCGGCGCGTCGGTCAGGATCACCAGCAGGTCGGCCTCCACCAGATTCGCCACGAAGGCCGAGAGGGTGTCGTTGTCCCCGACCTTGATCTGCTCCAGGGCCACGGCGTCGTTCTCGTTGATGATCGGCATCACCCCACGCGTCAGGCAGGCGTCCAGGGTGGTGCGGGCGTTCAGGTAGCGCGTGCGGTCGCGGAAGTCGTCGGCGGTCAGCAGCACCTGGGCCACGTTCACGCCGTACAGGTCGGCCAGCTGCGCGTACAGGTGCATCAGGCGGCCCTGCCCCACCGCCGCCAGCAGCTGCTTTTCGGCCAGCGTGCGGTCGCGCGGCGGGAAGTCCAGCGCCTCCCAGCCGGCCACCACGGCGCCGCTGGTGACCAGCACGGCCTCGTGTCCGGCGGCCCGCACTCCGGCCAGCCCGCGCATCAGATCGACCATCCGGGGCCGGTGAAGTCGGTCGGTGCCTGCCGTGAGAACGCTTGTGCCCAGTTTCAGAACGACCCGCATGAGGGGCAGCATAGAGCGGGCCAGACGGGGGGCGTGATCAGAGGGAGGGGCTGGCATCGGAGACGGTGGAGGGAATCTCTCAGGCCCATAGCCCGGCGGGTTTGATGAAGGGCAAACTGGCGTGTCAGTCAGCCTTCCCCTCGATCCGCCCTTCGAGTAGCCTGGGGAGCTGTGGAGTGGAAGGCTCGTCCCCAGGCCCATGGCAGCGAACCCTTCGGCCTTCCCACGCCCGCCCCTTCCACCCTTCCGGCCGTGTGCTATACTCCCCGCTGTTGTCTCGCCCCCCTGGAGCAGGGAACAGGTTGAGCAGTTGCCCCGGCCAGACGCGCCGAGTGGCCACCCGAGGAGTGAAATCATGGCCAAGCACCCCGTTCCCAAGAAGAAGACCAGCAAGAGCAAGCGCGATATGCGCCGCAGCCACCACGCCCTGGTCGCCCCCAACCTGTCCGAGTGCCCCCACTGCCACGCCAAGAAGCTCTCGCACCACATCTGCCCCAGCTGCGGCTATTACGATGGCCGTCAGGTGCTGGCCGTTTAAGGTCTCCACCCTCCAGAGCCCCCTGCGTGGGGGCTTTTTTTGTTGTGTCGGGTTCAGTGTCCCAGTTCCGCTGGGCTGGACAGTGCGCCCGAAACCGGCGCTATCCTCGGCGGCATGACTTTAAGTTTTGACGAGAAGCTGCGCAACTACGCGCGGCTGGCAGTGCAGGTCGGCCTGGGCGTGCAGCCGGGACAGCGCGTGCTGGTGCAGGCGCCGGTCGACACGGCCCCGCTGGCCCGCCTGATCGTACGCGAGGCCTACGCCGCCGGCGCCAGTTTCGCCGACGTCCGCTGGGACGACGACGACGTGCAGCTCGCGCGCTTCGAGCTGGCCCCGGACGGCACCTTCGACACCATCAGCCAGTGGCGGGTGGACGCCGAACTGGAAGTGGCGAACTCGGGCGGCGCGGTCATCGCCATCCGGGCCACCGACCCCAACCTGCTGGGCGGCGTGGATCAGGCGCGCGTGGCCGCCTACCAGAAGGCGCTGGCGACCTACCGCCGGCCCTACACCCAGCAGGTCATGACCAACCGCCTGAACTGGAACCTGATCAGCGCGCCCATTCCCGCCTGGGCCGCCCTGATGTACCCGGACGCCAGTGCCGAGCAGGCCGTGGCGCAGCAGTGGGACGCCATCTTCGCCGCCACCCGCGCCGATCAGCCGGATCCGGTGGCGCTGTGGAAGGAGCACCTGGCCCACCTCAAGCGCCGCCGCGACCTGCTGACCGGGAAGGCGTACCACGCCCTGCACTTCCGGGGCGGCGAGACCGACCTCACGGTGGGCCTGGCCGACGGCCACGTCTGGGGCGGCGGCGCGGCCGACACGCCCGGCGGCGTCACCTTCACGGCCAACATTCCCACCGAGGAGGTCTGGACGGCCCCGCACAGAGAGCGGGTGGACGGCGTGGTCGTGAGTACCAAGCCGCTGTCGTACCAGGGCGTGCTGATCGACGGGATCCGCATCGAGTTCGCGGGCGGGCGGATCACGTCGTCCAGCGCGCGGCAGGGCGAGGAAGCCCTGCGCCGCATGATCGACTCCGACGAGGGCAGCCACCGCCTGGGCGAGGTCGCGCTGGTGCCGCACTCCAGCCCCATCAGCCGTTCGGGCCTGTTCTTCTTCAATACCCTGTACGACGAGAACGCGGCCTCCCACATCGCCATCGGCAGCGCCTATCGCTTCAACGTGGCGGGCGGCGTGGAGATGAGTCTGGAGGACTTCCTGGCCCGCGGCGGCAACGACTCCCTGACCCACGTGGACTGGATGATCGGCTCGGGTGAGATGGACGTGGACGGCGTGGCGAAGGACGGCACCCGCGAGGCCGTGATGCGCGCGGGCGAATTCGTGATCTAGCTGCAGGGCGGATGGCGGATGGCAGATGGCAGATGGCCAAACATCTTGAGCCATCTGCCATCTGCCTTTGGCCTTCTGCGTTGAGCCTTCCGCATCCCTACAGGCTCAGATCCTCTTCCTCCACCAGGAAGTCCACGGCGCCGGAGCCGATCTCGTAGAAGCCGCCGACGATGCGGATGCGGCCCTCGGCCTCGGCCTCGCGGATGATGGGCTGCTGGCGCAGGACGTGTACCTGATAGCGGATGTTGTTCAGCACCGCCTCGCGCATCCGGGCCTTCTTGTCGCGGATCACGGGCAGGCCCGCCACGCTGGGCTGGATGAGCCGGATGAGGCCCTGCAGGTGTTCGGGCTCCTGCGCGATCTTCTCCTCGGGCAGCATGGCGGCCGCCACGGCCCCGCAGCCCTCGTGGCCGAGCACCATGAGCAGGTGGACGTCGAGGTGGTTGAGCGCGTATTCCAGCGTGCCCAGACCGGACTCGCCGACCACGTTGCCCGCCACCCTCACCACGAACAGCTGCCCCAGCCCCTGATCGAAGACCAGTTCCACCGGCACGCGGCTGTCGCTGCAGGCCAGCACGGCGGCGTACGGCGTCTGACCCATGATGTGGGCCCGGCGCTCGTTGGCCCCGGTGTCCGGCCGCACCGACTGGCCGCTGAAAAAGCGCGCGTTGCCGTCCTTGAGCGCCCGGATGGCCGCCTCGGGGGTCTGCACGTCGGCGTCTTTCAGGTCCGCGATGTCCTCCATGCTGGCGCCCCGGCGGATGGCGTCCAGGATGCGCCGTTCGAGGTCGGCGGCGATCTGTGCGGCGGGTTCTTCCATAGCGAGCATGGTAGCGGAGGGGGCCCGGTTGCGGTCGGCCGGTATCCTGCGGGCATGACGGACACGGGCGACATCTCCCTGAGTGACCTGCTGGAGCGCTACGCCATGCTGCGCGACACCATCCAGGGCCTGGAAACCGAGCGGGACGAGCTGGGCGCGCAGATCAAGGCTGCGCTGGGCGCCGGCGAACAGGCTGAAACCGACCTGTACCGGGCCAGCCTCAAGGTGTCCAGGCGCGTCGAGTACCCCCTGGAGCGCTTCCGCGAGGTCTTCGGCGACGCCGCCGCGCTGGAGGTCGCCACGGTCGACCGCAAGAAGGCCGAGGCGCTGGCCCAGGCCGGTGATCTGGACGCCGAGCAGTTGCGCGCCCTGGCGGTCGTGAAGGAGACGCAGGCGCTGGTGCTCCAGGCCAAAACGCGCTGAGCCACAGGACGTCCGCCTGCGCCTGACGTGACCCCGGCCTGACCCGCAGCAGACTCGCCGGTGACAGCGGGGACGTACCCTTCGGCTATGACCGACCTCACGAGGGACAGTGGAAATGCTGCGGCGCCAGGCGGGTACCCGGACATGGCCGAGCGCTATGGCAAGGTGCGCTGGTGGTGGTCAGGGGAATTCATCACGCCGACGGCCCACGTCCGTACCGAGCGCGAAGTGCGGGACGCCCGGCAGCAGGCGGCACAGTCGACGGTCGAGCGGCTGACGCGCTGAGGCACGATCCGGGCACGGCTACACAGGCTCAGAGACGCCGACCAGTCCACAGGCACGAAAACAGGCATGAAAAAAGCATTGCCGGTGAGCAGCGGCACCCGCGAATCATCCCTTATGGCTGCTGCCTTCCGGCCCTGACCAGGTTCAGGCGTTCACGCTGCGCTGCGCCAGCAATGCGTGGATGAACATAGCACAGCAGAGCGCAGGGGGAAACCGGACACGGGGCGGTACGGAAGGCACGCCATACGGAAGGCATATGGAAAACGCCGGAACCCCCTGCGGAGTCCGGCGCTATTGGTGCTCGGGATGGGACTTGAACCCACACGGTTGCCCACACGCCCCTCAAGCGTGCGCGTCTACCAATTTCGCCACCCGAGCACAGGGGGAAATAAGAGGCGAAAGCAATACTATGGGTGGCCCTTCCCACTGTCAAGCTCCGCTGTCGATCCCGGCGTTCAGGCTGCTCACCCGGCAGGGTCGGTGCCGCCGCGGCAGCGGTTCGCGTTACCGGAGGGTGTCCGGCCGCGCGGCGACCTCCGGCCCGGCTTGACCCGTGACCCGTGCGGCGTGGTATCTTCGCGTTTGCCGCCGCAAGCGGTTGGGGCCCGCCGATGAGGTGGATTTTGCTCCGGCTGCCGCGTCCGGGACTTCATAACACGAGAGGTACAGCATGATCGACAAACAGACCGTTGTTCAGACCCACGCCAAGCACGACAAGGACACGGGCGGCACGCACGTGCAGATCGCCCTGCTGACCGAGCGCATCACCAACCTGGCCGCCCACCTGGCCGCCAACAAGAAGGACAAGCACGGCCAGCGCGGCCTGCAGCTGATGAACGGCCAGCGCCGCCGTCTGCTGAAGTACCTCGAGCGCACCAACTACGACGAGTACATCGCCCTGACGGATCAGCTCAAGATCCGCCGTGGCCAGCGCATCGTCCGCTAAGTCTCCTTCAGACGGACAGACCGCCGCCCCTCACCGGGCGGCGGTTTCTGCTGACCGGGCCCCGTATGAATCCCGCCCAGCATCCGTCCGACGGAACGGTTGAGAGCTGCACGAGGACGGAAACGACGTGGGCAGCGACCAAAACCTGCCGTTCGCGCTTGTCATGGCGGGGGGCAATCGCGCGGAAATCCTTGAATCCGCTGAACCCACGTCCCACGACGTGGCCGCCGACGCGAAGTCGTTCCGGTTTGGTAAAGGGTGAGTGATAGATGACCCTCACTGGAAGCCATCATGTCCAGGGCCGGAGCAATCGAAACATCTGAACTTAAGCGGGAGGCTGTCCAGCTCGTCGCAACGACGGGCGAAAGCTGTGCCGGGGTCGCGCGTGTCCTCGGACTCTCCCCTCATGCCGTCGTTCGCTGCCGAGAGCCGCAGGACAGACAGGAGCGGGCGGCCCACTGCTCAGAACACCCGCCTCAGAGCGCACGCACGAGCGCTGGACGTGCCCCGTCAGGAGCGTGACATTCCGAAAGAGGCGCTGGCCTGTCGCCGAACTGGAAATGGGTCACGGACATCACCTGTCTGCCGTGTACGGACGACTGGCCCTATCTGGCGACGGTTGTGAACCTGGACTCCCGGAACATCGTCCGGGACGCTCAAGACGGAGCTGGCATCGAGCAGGACGCGTAGAAATCGGGCCCACACGAGAACAGAAGCATTCCAATAGATTGAAATCTTCTCCAAACGTCAACGCCGCCACTCACCCCTGGGCTGACCGTCGCCTTTGAAGGGCAAGCCCCCAACCCAGACTGACCTGCCACCGACGTATCGCAATTTCAATCTCATCCTGGCTGCGTAAGGTAACGGCATGAACCGTGTCCCTGCTGTCCACTGGAGCCGTGCCCCGAATGCCCTGGTCAGGGTGTCGTTGGCCCTCGCCCTGGCTGGGCTCTGGGCGCCCGCCTCCGCCCTCAGTGTGCGGAGCATGCAATCAGCGGCGGCCTACTCCCGGGCCCACCGCGGCAGCGCGGTGATGATCTGGAGGGACGGACAGCTCCTGTTCACCCAGGCCCAGAATGGGTTTGACCTGCAGACGCCTCACCTGCTGGCGAGCGGCAGCAAAAGCTTTTCATGCGCGCTCGCCGTGACCCTGATGGATCAGGGGCGGCTGGATCTGGACGAGCCGGTGAGCCAGACCCTCACCGAGTGGCGCAGTGATCCAGCCAAAGCGGCCGTTACGGTGCGCCAGTTGCTGAGCTTCACGAGTGGCCTGCCAGGGGATGTGGGGAGTAAGCGCACCGGCACCAACGTGAATCTGTATGTTCAGGCGCTGGCCACTGGGCTGGTCGCCACGCCGGGTGAACGCTTCTCCTATGGCAACGCCCACCTGGCCGCGTTCGGTGCGCTGGTTCAGCGCAAGACGGGACAGGATCCGGCCGCCCTCCTCCAACGTCAGGTGCTGGATCGAATTGGGGCCAGGGTGTGGTGGGGCCGCGACCAGGCAGGTCAGCCCGATCTCGCGGCCAGCGCCCGGATGACGGCTCAGGACTGGGGAAGCTATGGCCAACTGATCTTGCAGGATGGCCGCTGGAAAGGCCAGACCGTCCTCTCGGCGGCCGGTCTCCGGGAATGTCTGCGGGGCAGCGCCACACTCAACATCTACGGCCTCACGTTCTGGCTCAACCGGCCCCTTGCGGGCCCCCTTCCAGCCACCGACGACCTTCCTCTTCAGGCGCTGGGCGGCCTCACGGCCAATCAGATCGCCCCAAGTGCGCCCGGGGATCTGGTCATGGCTGCAGGCGCGCTGAACCAACGGCTTTATCTCCTGCCGTCGGAGCGGATCGTGGTCGTCCGGTTCGGCGAAGGTGGCGCCTGGAGTGATGAGGAGTTCCTGTCGCAGCTCCTGGCTGACAAATAATCGAAGTTCAGGGATCGTCAGAACTTGCCAGGCGGTCTTGATCCAGTCGAGACCCCTGACGCTGCTCATTCAGAAGTTGTGGTCAGGTTGCACTCATACGCGTTGCTCCTCCCTTCGGTCGGGCCCAATCGCTAAAGTTCGAGCGACTGGGCCGCAATTGGTATCAGTCCAGGGCCCTGGGCGGCCGGAATGCAGCAGTGGGGCAAGCTTGTTCCCGTACGCCGCCGTCAGATCGGTGCGCCCCACAGTCCGGTGTGCCCGATTCATCAATGGTGCGAACACTTTCATAACACGATGTTTTGGGAAGTAGAGTTTCGCCGTCTGGGACGCTCTGCCTGTTCACCCCCTCTGTTGCACAGCTCTGCGAGTCCCAACCTCCCGCATCAAGGGGGAGGGGCAAAAACGGCGTGTTCATCGCCAGAGGAACACCCCGATTAGGAAAGTGTCCGCACCATTGTTCATACGGATTTTGCTCCATCCGGCGAGCTCCGTCCTTTTCCCCTCTCTGCCTCGCAGCTCTGCAAGTCCCTCCGCCCCGGATTGATTCCGAACATAGACCGGATGGCATCCGGAGTTCGTTTCAGTCAGACAGACCCTATCTGTCGCCCCCTGGCGGCAGCCGCCGCTCCGCCGCGTCGCGCCAGTCGCCGCTGGGCACGGGTTCCACGCCCGGACGCGCCAGACGATCCGCACGGGCGTAGATGTAGACCCAGGCGGGGATCTCCGGGGCATCCTCGACGGTCAACACGACCTGCTCGCGGGTGTACAGCGGCGGCGTGTCGTCGGTTCCCTCCAGCGCGTCCAGGAAGGGCAGGGCACGCGGCCAGTCGTGGGGGGCGTAGGTGAGGGCGTGGCCCCGCACCACCTGTTCCGGGCCGGCCGGCACGATGCCGGGGTAGGCCTCGGGGCGCAGGTGGAGCAGCCGGAACCCGCGCAGCGTGGCGGGGCGCACCGTGAAGGCGCCCCCCTGGCGGGCGACGTGGTCGTTGCGCTCACCGGGCATCAGGGTGCCGTAGACGAACACGGTGGTGAGGAGGCGCGGCGGGTGGGTGGCGTCGGTCATCTGCCTGCCGTTATAGCCGCTGGCCCCGGGGCTGGTGGTAATACACCCGGCCGACCACCGTGACCTCCTCGGGCTTGACCGGCGGGTGATCCGGGTTGTCGCTGGTCAGCCACAGGGCCGGGCCGTAACGGCGCAACCTCTTGACGGTCAGCCCCAGCCCGGACACGTGCAGCACGTACACCCGGCCCTCGCGCAGATCAAGGTCTCCCGGATCGACGTAGATCCGGTCGCCGGGGCGGATGCCGCCGGCCTCGGTGGTCATGGACTCGCCGTGCACCTCCAGCACCAGCATCCCGGGGCGGTGGTCGCTGAGCGGCACGAACTCGTGGTCGATGATGCTGGCGACGTCCTCAGTGACCGGCAGGCCGGCGGTGGCGAGCGCATGGACGGGCACGCGCACCAGTTCCAGGGTCTCCAGCAGGTCGTCGTCGGGCACCGGGCTCAGCAGGGGCAGGCCGGTGCGGGCGATCCATTCGCTGGCGCTGACCTGCAGGGCGCGGCGCAGGGCGTCCTGGCGGGCCGGGGTCAGGGCGTCCAGCGACCGGGAACCGCTCTCCAGGCGGCTCAGGTAAGGCTGAGTGACGCGCCCGGCCGGGCCACCGAGTTCCTCGGTCAGGGCACTGACGTCGCCCTGCTGCAGCTCCAGGTGACGGCGGCGCTCACGCAGCCAGGCAGACAGGGAATCCGTGGCAGGCGGCATGTCCGGCAGTGTACCGGGCGGAACGAAGAGAAAATGAATACTCGACACTTGATTTATGCCTCCAGACATATTAGGGTAGAGGAGTGAATACGCTACTGGCGTAATCATATCCCAAATTACGCCTCTCACATCTCAGGAGGACATCATGCCCGACTCCGCTCCCCTCCCCTCCTCGCTGCTGCTCTGGTTGCCCACACTGGGCGCCGCCTTCGCTGCGGGCACCATCACCCAGCTGGCCCGGCAACTGGCCTGCCCCCGGCCGCCCGGCCTGCGCGCGACGCTGGCCCTGGGCGTGGCGGCCGGCATCGCCGCGCTGACGGTGGTAGCCCTGCTGAGCGCGAGTGCCCCGGCGGGCGCCACGCCGGCCCTGCTGCTCGCCGCCGCGTGTATCACGGGCTGGAGCGGCCCCGGCATCCTGGCCCGGCTGGGACAGCTCGTCGAGCGCCGCCTGGGTCTCCCGGTGCCCAGCAACCCACTGGATGAGGGCCACCGCGAGCAACCCTGAAGGGAGCGGCGCACCGGCCTGACCACGAAGGAAACACCGCCCACAGACCGGGCGCTATGCACCGAGCAGAATGAGGCATGAACGCGGAGTCAGCTCAGCCCGGGCAGCCTGCCCCCCACCGTCGCCTGTCCCGGCTGGTTCTGCTGGGCGCCGCCCTCCTGCTGGCCGGGCCTTCGCCCGCAGCCCAGACGGCGACCCCAGCAGCGCCCTCCACCCCTGCCCAACGGCGCGCCATCAACACGGTCGCGCCGCTGACCGCGGCCGAACTCAAGACGCTGCAGACGCTGTTCACCAAGGTGCGCCCCGCCACCCTGCGGATCGAGCAGTGCCCGCCGAACGACTGCAAGGAACCCGATGGCGTCGGCTCGGGCGTGCTGATCTCGGCCGACGGCCTGGCGCTGACCGCCTACCACGTCATCGAGAAGGCCAAAAGCCTCAGCGCCCAGACCGTGGACAGGAAACGCTACAAGGTCGAGGTCGTGGGCTTCGACCAGCAGAACGACATCGCCCTGTTGCGGGTCGCCGTTCCCAGCGGCACGCCCTTCCTGACCCTGGCCGGGGCGCGGCCCAGTATCGGGGACACGGCGCTGGCGGTCGGCAACGGCAACGGCGCGTTCCTGCAGCTGAAGACCGGGCGACTGACCGGCCTGGATTCGGACGCCGGACGCGCCGACTTCCCGCCCGGCACGCTGGAGCTGAACGCCCCCCTGATTCCTGGCGACAGCGGCGGCCCCATCGTGAACGCCAGGGGCGAGCTGACCGGCGTGGTGAGCTATATCAGCCTGAGCGCCTCGGCCCGCAGCCCGCGTGACTACCGGGCCTACGCTGTGCCGGTCACGGCCTCCGATGCCCGGCTGGCCGACCTGAAGGCGGGCACCAAACGCGACGCCCCGGTGATCGGGATCGGCCTCAGCCCGGTGTTCAACGGCGCCTTCACCCTTTCGGCCGAGGATTTCGCCTCGCTCAGCGAGATCCTGAAACTGGGCAAGACTCCGGGCGCCTTTTTCACCAACGTGACCAAAGACAGCCCCGCGGCCAAAGCCGGCCTGATCCCGCTCAAGCTCAACGAGAATTCGGAGCGCATCGCGGGCGACATCGTGACCGAGGTGAACGGCAAGCGCATCGTCAACTTCAGCGAGTTCCAGTACGCGGTGCGGGCCCTCAAGGTCGGCGACACGGTGACCCTGACGGTGCTGCGCGACGGCAAGACCCTCAAGATTCCGGTCACCCTGACCGGCAGCACCAAGATCGGCAACTGAGACGGGGAGCCGAGACCGGCCACCGGGATCGACCGGGGAATCAGCGACAAGAGGGGGCGGTTGCCAGCAGGCGCCGCCCCGTTCGCCGTACCGCACACATTCGATGTGAGATGATTGAAGAAGCCCACTTGACAATTACGCTTTAAACAGAATAATGCAGCTATGGATACCCTGAAAAAAGCAGGAGCGATGCTGGCCCACCTCGACCTGTTCCAGCACATGCTGAACCTTCGCAGCCTGTTGCAGCTCGCGGCCCACATGGAGGAGCGCGGCGACCGGGTGACCCTGATCAGCCAGGAGGTGATCACGCTGGTGGGCCAGGAGATGAGCAGCGACGCCCAGGTCACCACCAGCAAGGGCGCCAGCATCCAGGCGGGCACCGCCTACCGGGTGCTGCAGGGCCTGAAGGGCCACGAGGCGCCCGAGTACGCCGTGACCCGCGAGGAACTCTCGGCCCTGAACACCCGCGCCGTGGCCGACCTGGAGTCGAGCGACGCCCTGCGCGCCTTCTCGGACACGCTGACCCGCATCTCGGCGGCGCCCAGCGCGGCCCCAACTTCAGCGGCGGCTCCAGCGGCGGCCAGCGCCTCCCCCGCGGCCCCCTCCGACCCGGCGGCCGAGCGCCCGACCCGCACCCGCCGCGCACCCGAGGGCGAGACCACGGATCAGCCCGCAGCCTGAGCGAACGCGTCCCTGAACCGGCGTCCTGAGACCATGTCAGGACGCTGGCTTCCTTTGCCGGTGATCCCCCTGGTGCGCTGGTCTGGCTGGCTTCACGTCTGCCCCCGAACCGGATGCTCTACTGAAGCCCATGCGCCGCCTGACCCCGCCGAGCCTCACCGCGCTGATCTTTACGGTGCTGATGTCGGCGGTGCTGTGGCCCTCGGCGGGGGCGGCGGCCCCGGAACTGCTCGCCGCCGGGGACTATGCACGGGCGTTCGAGAGCGCCACGACGGCCGGAGACCCGCTGACCGCGACCCAGGCCGCCGTGGCCGCCGCGCTCTACGGGGCGACATCGGGAAACTCGGCGTCTGGCAGCGCCGACCAGGGTCTCTGGCTGGAACGGGCCGTCTCGTCTGGCCGTGCCGCCGTGCAGGCGGCGCCGCAGAGTGCCCGCGCGCATCTGGAACTGGGCACGGCGCTGTGCCTGCAGGCGGGGCGGGGCGGCTTCACGCTGGGGGCCTACCGGCTCTCGCGGGCGTGCCGCGCCGAGTACGAGCGCAGTCTGGCCCTGGACGCCGGCCTGAGCGAGGCCCGCGCCGCGCTGGCCCGCTGGCATTCGGGCGCCTGGGCGCGGGCGGGGCTGATCGGCGGCGGCGACCCGGCCACCGCCCGCCGACTGGCCGCGCAGGCGCTGAGGGAGGCCCCCCAGAATGTGCGCGTGGTGGTGCAGGTCGCCACGGCCTACCTGGAACTCCGGGCCACCTCGGCCGCCCGCACCCTGCTGGAACGCAGCCTGGCGCTGAGCCCCCAGGACGCGCAGGATCGCGATCTCCAGGCCGGGGCGCGGGCCACGCTGGCCGGACTGAGATAACGGGCACCCGACACGGCTCCTGACACGGGTTCCAGCCCCTCCTTCCGTCTGTCTGGGAGGCGAGCCAGAGCAGCGGGCCACGCGGCGCGGCCGGGCAGAAAAAGCAAACGGAGAGGCGCTGGGGGGTCGCCGTCCACCGGAGTCCGGGCGGCCCGCGTCCTGCGGCGCCCCCGGCAGCGCGCGTATCCTGACAGGGATGACTGCTCCCGACCCTGCCTCCATTCCCACGGCTTCCGCCGTATCGGATGCGCCCCGTGTGGCGCCCAATTTCATCACCGAGATCATCGAGCGCGACCTGGCCAGCGGCAAGTACGCCCAGGTCGTGACCCGCTTCCCGCCCGAGCCCAGCGGCTACGCGCACCTGGGGCACGTGTTCGCCTCGTTCCTGGACTTCCAGACCGCCGCCCAGTACGGCGGGCGCTACCACCTGCGGATGGACGACACCAACCCGGATCTCGCCACCCAGGAATTCGTGGACGTGATCGCCGAGGATCTGCGCTGGCTGGGCTGGGACTGGGGGGAGCACTTCTACTACGCCAGCGACTATTTCGACCGCTACTACGAGTACGCCGAACAGCTGGTGCTGCAGGGCGACGCCTACGTGGACTCTGTGAGCGCTGACGAGATGGCCCGCCTGCGCGGCGATCCCCGCACGCCCGGCACGCCCAGCGAGTACCGGGAGCGCACGCCGGAGGAGAACCTGGACATGCTGCGGCGCATGAAGGCCGGCGAGTTCCCGGACGGCTCGCACGTGCTGCGCGGCAAGATCGACCTGGCCAGCCCGAACATGAAACTGCGCGACCCGGTGCTCTACCGCATCCTGCGCGGCAACCACTACCGGCAGGGCACGAAGTGGTGCATCTATCCCATGTACGACTTCCAGCACCCGCTGCAGGACGCGCTGGAGGGCGTGACGCACTCGATGTGCTCGCTGGAGTTCGTGGACAACCGCGCCATCTACGACTGGCTGATGGAACGCCTGGGCTTCGAGCCGCGCCCCCACCAGTACGAGTTCGGCCGCCGGGGGCTGGAATACACCATGACCAGTAAGCGCAAGCTGCGCCGCCTGATCGCCGAGGGCGTGGTGAACGGCTGGGACGACCCCCGGATGCCCACCCTGCGGGCCCAGCGCCGCCTGGGCGTGACCCCGGAGGCCGTGCGGAACTTCGCCGCCCAGATCGGGGTGAGCCGCACCAACCGCACGGTGGACATCGCCGTGTACGAGAACGCCGTGCGCGACGACCTGAATCACCGCTCGCCGCGCGTCATGGCGGTGCTCGACCCGCTGAGGGTCACGCTGGGCAATCTGGACGCCGGGCAGACCCTGAGCCTCCCCTACTGGCCCTTCGACGTCGTGGCGGGCTCGCCCGACGGGCGGGTGGGGCGACCGGACGGCGAGCGGGTTGCGCCTGAACAGGCCGTGCGCGCGGTGCCCCTGACCCGCGAGCTGTACATCGAGCGCGAGGACTTCAACCCCGAGCCGCCCCGGGGCTACAAGCGCCTCACGCCGGGGGGGACGGTGCGCCTGCGCGGGGCGGGCATCATCCGGGCCGACTCCTTTGAGACGGACGAAAACGGAGTGGTCACGGGCATCCGGGCCACGCTGCTGGGCGAGGACGCCAGGGCCGGCGGGGTGATCCACTGGGTGAGTGCCGAGCGCGCCCTGGCGGCCGAATTCCGCCTCTACGACCGCCTCTTCCGGGTGCCCAACCCCGAGGGCGAGCGGCCAGGAGACCTGGAACCCGACTTCGACCCCGAAGGGATCGGTCATGAGGACGAGACCAGGGGGATGGACGCCGACTTCCTGCGCTACCTGAACCCGGACAGCCTGCGGATCACGCGCGGGTACGTGGAGCCCAGCGTGGCCCGCGACCCACAGGACACGCGCTACCAGTTCGAACGCCAGGGCTACTTCTGGCGCGACCCGGTGGACAGCCGCGAGGACGCGCTGGTGTTCGGGCGGATCATCACGCTGAAGGACGCCTGGGCGGGCGCGCAGAAGGCGGAGGGCAGGGGGCAGAGGGCAGAGGGCGGACGGCCAAAGGCGGAAGGTAAGGAGCCCAGGGTGGGGGGTGGGGAACAGAAGGCCGAGACCAGAGTGCAGAGCCTGAGCCCCGAGCAGGAGGCGGAGGTGGGCCGGCTCACCGGCCTGGGCGCGGCCGAGGCCGACGCGCGCACGGTGGCGCGTGACCCGGCGCTGCTGGCCTTCCTGGCCGGGGCGCAGACGGACGGCACCTTCGCTCAGGTGGTGTCGTGGTCGGTCAACGACCTGGCGCCGGGTTTACGGAGCGGGGAGGTGAGGGTCTCGGCGGCCGATCTGGCACCGCTGGCCGCCCTGCTGGCCGCCGGGAGCGTGACCACCCGTGTGGCCCGCGACGTCCTGGCGCGCGCCGCGGCGTCGGGTGAAGCGCCCGCTGGCATCATCGAGCGCGAGGGGCTGGGGGCGGGACTGAGCGCGGAGGAGCTGGCCGCCGCCGTGCAGACCGTCCTGGCGGCCAACCCCGACAAGGTGGAGGCTTTCCGCGCCGGTAAGACCGCGCTGATGGGCTTCTTCACTGGCCAGGTGATGCGGGCCACGGGCGGGAAGGCCGAGCCGGGGAAGGTGGCCGAGGCGCTGGGAGCGGCCCTGAAGGGCTGAGCCGGGCGGTTCGATCTCAGCGACCTTCTGAGGATCGTTGCCTTAGAGTGGTCTCATGAAACCTGCCGCGCTGCTCTTCGGCCTCACGCTGGGCCTCCTCGGATCTGGCCTGCCCGCTCCGGCCTCCGCCCTGACCCTGCAGACCGCGAAGGTCTACACCGCCCCCGGCGCCGACGTGACCCACGCCGCGCCGCTGCCGGGCGGGCGCTGGGCCGTCTCGGCTGACAACGCGGTGATGGTGCTGGACGCGGGGCTCAGGGTGCAACGCGCCTGGCACACGCTGCAGGGCCCGGTCGTGGCGCTGGCGGTCAGCCCGGACGGCGCCCGGATCGCCGCCATGACCCGCAGCCGCTGGACGGTCTGGGCCGCCGACACGGGCGAGAGGCTGGACAGCGGCGAGGCGTTCTCGAGCAGCCTGGGGTTCGGCGCCGACGGCACCCTGCTGGTGATGTACCGGGGGGGCCTGCTGAGCAACGCGCTGGGCACCGACCCGGCCCGCTTCCGGGCCATCGACGTGGGCACCGGCTGGGAGGACTTTGTCGCTTCCCCGGACGGCCAGACCGCGGTGCTCGGGAACGCCGATCTGGTTCGGCTCGTGCGCCTGGAGGATCAGCAGGTGCTGGCAGAGGCGGAGCTGTCCGGCGACGGCTCCGGCCTGGGCGCGACCTTCAGCCCCGACGGCCAGAGCGTGGTCGTCCGCACGGGCGCCGAGGGGCTGCTGCTGCGCGCGGGTGAGGACGTGGTGGAGCTGGACGGCGGTGAGGACATGGACGTCCGCAGCGGCAGCGTGTACTTCCCCAGCGAGCGCGAGTTCGTGTACGCCTCCTTCGGTGAGGGCCAGCGCTACGACGCGCAGACCGGCGAGGCGCTGGGCGACACCCTGGCCCTCTCGACCTTCGGGCCGGTTGCGCGGGGAAAGGGCGGGCCGGGGGACAGCGCGCCGTTCCTGGCGCTGGGACGCGGCGTGGCCCGCTTCGACCCCGTGAAGCGCACGGAACAGGGCCGGGTGGGGCTGCCCTCCGGCAACACCTGGCTGGGCGCCTTCCTGAGCGACGGCCGCCCGCTCGCCGGGGTGGACGAGTTCGTGAACCTGGGCACGGGCCAGGCGCAGAAGGTCGGGGCGCTGGACGACCTCTACGACTACGACGCCCAGGCCGGCGCCATCTGGACACTGAACGGCACGGCGGTCAGCGTGTACCGGGGCGGCAAGGTCAGCACCCTGGCCACCCTGGACGAGGACGCCGGATACGACACCCTCGTCGCCTCGCCGGACGGCAGCCTGGCGGTCGCCAGCGGCTATGACGGCCTCGCGGTGCTCAGTGCCAGAACGGGCAAGGTGGTCAAGAAGCTGACCTCCAAGGCCCTCAAGGTGGAAGACATCCACGGCGCGGCGCTGAGCCCGGACGGCCGCAGCCTGCTGGTCGTGCCGCACGAGGGCCACGTCCTGCGCGTCGACCTGGGCAGCGGCAAACAGACCACTGCCTTCAGGCTGCCCTCGGGCGACGAGGTGCTGTCCGTGCAGGTCGGCGCCGGGGGCACGCTGGCCGCCATCTCCTCGGACGACGATTCGGTCAGCAGCCTGTCGCTGATCCGGCCCGGCAGCGCCACCCCCTTCAAGACCGTGGCGCTGGACGGCCGGGTGCGTCAGGTGCGCTTCAGTCCCGACGGCAAACTGATCGCGCTGCTGACTGACGCCAGCGAGAACGCCCTGCAGGTCTACGACGCCGCCAGTGGCGCCCGCCTCGCGCAGACCGGGCGATTCAACACCACCACCAGCCTGCTGGCCTGGGCGCCGGGCGGGAAGCAGCTCATGGTCGGCGCCGGGCTGCTGGGCCAGGCCGGCAGCACGACCATTTTCAACGTGCTGCGCTGAGAGACGGGGCGGCACTGCGCTGCGCCAGCGCCAGCCCGGCGCCCAGCAGGAGTACCCCGGCGCTGACCCCCAGGCCCAGCCGCAGGCCGCCCGCGCTGTCGGCCAGCAGGCCGGTCAGCAGCGGGCCGCCCACCTGCCCCAGCGCGAAGATGATGGTAAACGCCGCGATTCCGCGTGCCCAGGCGTGCTCGGGCAGGGCCCGCCGGGTCAGGATGGTCGTGAAGGTCACGACCGCCAGGAAGCTCAGGCCGAACAGCGTGCCGGAGAGCAGCAGCGCGGCGGGGTGGGTGCTCAGCAGCGGCAGAACCGCGCCCAGCGCCAGCGTGAGCATCTGCGCGCTCATGGCCCGCGCGCCGGGAGCCCGCGCCGCCAGCGGCCCCCACACGAAGGCACTCAGCACCACGCAGGCGCCCAGCAGCGCCCAGAACACCGTGACCAGCCCGCCCGCCCCGGCGGCGCGCAGAAAGGCCACGATGAAGGTCATGTAGGCGATGTACCCCACGCCGAAGCAGGCGTAGGCGGCGAAGGCCCAGCGAAGGGGCCGCAGGGACTCGCGGGTGTGGCCGGCGGGCGCCGCCTGACCGCGCTCCGGCAGGCGCCCGAGGGTTCGGAGCGTGAGCAGCAGACAGGCCACAGACGCCAGCCCCAGCGCCACCCAGGCGCCCCGCCAGCCCACCTCCAGCAGCGGGGGCAGCAGCGCGGCCGTGAGCAGGATGCCGATGCCCGAGCCGCCGTAGAACACGCCCAGCAACGTGGCGCTGCGCTGGGGGTGTGCCCGCGCCGCCAGGGCCGCCAGCCCGCCCCCGCTGATGAACACCAGCGCGCCGCCCACCCCCGCCAGCAGCCGCAGCAAGAGCAGGGGCACGCTGGAGGGCGTGGCCGCGCAGGCCAGCAGCGACAGGGCCGTGAGCCCCATTCCCGCCTGGAAGACCCGCCGCAGCCCCGCGCGGCCGATCAGCGTGGTGGCGCTCAGGGCGCCCAGCAGGTAGCCCAGGGCGTTGGCGGCGTTCATGGCCCCCGAGAGCGTGAACGACCAGCCCAGGTCGGCGCGCATGACCGGCAGCAGCAGCGCGTAGGCGAAGCGCGCGAAGCCCAGCGCGACCGCTCCGCCCAGCGACAGGGCCAGCATGTCCAGCAGCGCCTGCCGGGTGGCGGGCGGCCTCACGCGGGCTCCGGCAGGAGGAAGAGGCGCGGCGCGGGGGTCTGGATCACGTCCACCGCCCGGCTTTCCTGGGAACCGGCCAGGCGGGGACAGGGGTTCAGTTCATCCGGCACGGCCCGTCCAGTCTCCTCCATCCGGCCTGCCCGCGCCCCTCAGTTCAGCATCCGGCCGCCCTGGGCGCCGCGCTGCTCCAGCATGGCCTCGGCTTTGCGGAGGTGCTCCTGCAGGGTCACGTGCCAGTCGTCGCTCTCGGGGGTGGACGCCAGCGCCTGCTGGGCGTGGGCATAGGCGGCCGAGGGGTCGGGGAAGCCCTGCTGGGCCATCACGTCGGCGGCCATCTGGTGCCCGGTGATCCAGTCGCGGCTGTCGGGGGCGGCCTCGCGGATCACGCGCTCGTAGTGCTCCAGGGCGTCGTCGAGCTGGAAGTATTCCATGGCCACGGAGCCCAGCACCAGGCTGGCGGGCACCACCGCGCCCTGGGCCAGCGCCTGCTCGGCGGTCTGCTGCGCTTCCTGCAGGCGGCCCAGGCGGTAATCGCACTCGGCGATATCGGCCAGCACTTCGGGCAGGTAGGGGTACTCGGCCTCGGCCAGCACGGTCTCCAGCTTCTCGCGCGCCTCGACCGGCCGGTCGAGGTCCAGCAGCGCCACGCCCAGCTCGTGGTTGGCGTAGGGGCGGTCGGCCTCGCCCGCCAGTTTCAGGGCGTCCCCGAAGGCGTCCAGCGCCTCCTCCTGGCGGCCCAGCTGGGTCAGCACCTGGCCGCGCACCAGCGAGACGCCGTAGCTGGGGTCGCCGTGCGCCCTCTCCAGCCGGTCGGCCTCGCGGATCATCTCGTAGGCGGCGTCGGGCTGCCCCAGGTTGAGCAGGGCCTGGGCGCGCAGGTAGTGCCAGGTCGCCAGCCCCAGCGCCTCCTCCTCGCCGTGCCCCCGGGCGGGGTACAGCAGCCGGGCCTGATCGAGCACGGTCTTGGCGTTCTCCGGCTGGCCCTGCTGGATGAGCAGCGCGGCCTGTTCCTGCAGCATGGTGGCCCGGTCGAGCCCCTGCGCCAGGTGGGCGGCCTCGGCGTACAGCAGCACGGCGTCGGCGGTGTGGCCCAGCTGCTCCTGGGCGTCGGCCTGCCAGGAGCGCAGCCGCCAGCGCAGGTGCTCGGGCAGCTCGGTACTGGCGACCTGCACGTCCAGCGCCTCCTGGTGCCGTTCGGAGAGCGCCAGCGCGCACAGGGCGTGGTAGCGGGCCAGGGGGTCGGCGTCGGTGCGAGCCGCCACCGGAACGGCCGCCGCGTCCGGGCCCCGGGTGCGGGCGTCCAGCTCGGCCGAGAGCGCCTGGTACAGCCCCCCGGTTCGCAGCGCCGGGCTCAGGGTGCGGGCCTCCTGCAGGCTGGCCGCCATCTGTTCGGTGGCCGTGTCGCCGTAGAGCGTGTGGATGGAGGCCAGATAGAGCGCCATGCGGGCACGCTCGCCCTTGCTGGCCTCGTTCATGGCGTGTTCCATCACTTCAAAGGCCGTGTCGTAATCGCCCCCGGCGAGCGCCGCAGAAGCCTGGTGCCAGGTGGTGGCCGCGTCAATCATTCTTCTTCAGGATAGCGCGCCCCGCCGGGCATTCAGGTCTGCAGCGTCACGGTCGGCTCCGGCGGTTCATCCCCAGGGCGCTCAGCCCCCCACCAGCCGGATCAGGCCCCACACGCTCAGCACGGCCCCCAGCACCAGCACTCCCCCCAGTGCCGGCAGCAGCCAGGGCAGTCGGCGCTGCAGCCGCGCGCTGCGGGCACGGGCGTCGTTGAGCACGGGCAGCGGCAGGCCGCGGGCCGCGAGCGCCAGAAGGGTCGGCACGACCACCACGTCGTCGCCGTAGCCCAGCAGGGGCGTGATATCGGGCAGCAGATCGACCGGACTCAGGGCATAGAGGAGCGCCAGCACCGCCACCCAGCGGGCCCTGTCGGGCGTGCGGCGATCCGTCAGGGCGTAGAGCAGGGCCAGGGCGTCGCGCCAGACAAACCGGAGACGGGTGATCACAGGCCCGGATACGAGGGGCGGGTGGGCAGAGTTGCGGGCCGGCCTGGAGTGGCTGGCCACAGAAGGGGACGGCCGTGTCGAACGCTGCATGGCCGTGGGATCGCCTCCAGCGCCGCCCCCCCTCCTGCACGCCCGCCCTGTCAGACCCGACCGGACTCTGGATACCTCTGCCCCACCCTGCTATGCTGCCGTTTCGCAGCGTGCCCTCCAGCGGGGTGCGCCCGGAGGTTTCAGGCAGCAGCGGCTCGCCCACGCGAGTCCACGTGTACCGCGAGGACACGTCCAGCAGAACGGGAACACGCACGCAACACGACCCTCACCCCTATCGTCCGGGGTGTGTGCTGCCTGCCTTGCCCCGCTGCTGGTGACCTTTGCTCTCCGGTTCCGGGCGTGTTCTCGTCGTTTCAAGTCCCGCCCGGATGTGGTACAGTTTTTGCTTGGTGATCCGCCTGTGGGCGAGGTCGGTTCGAGCAGTGCGTGGTCTTGCGTCTCCTGGCAGCGTTCCGGGGCGCGGCAGAGCGGGAGGAAGCATGTTTGCAATCATTCAGACGGGCGGGAAACAGTACCGCGTTCAGGAAGGCGACGTTCTGTACGTGGAGAGCCTGAGGGGCGAAGCGGGCGAGAAGATGGAACTCAAGCCCCTGTTCGTGGGCGGCGAGAAGGCTCTTTTCGGCGACGCCGTGAGCAACTTCGTGGTCAGTGCCGAAGTGGTCGAGCACGGCCGCGGCCCCAAGATCTACATCCGTAAGTACAAGAGCGGCGTGCAGTACCGCCGCCGCACCGGTCACCGCCAGGACTACACGACCATCAAGATCCTGGGCATTCAGGGTTAAGGGGAGGCTGACGACATGGCACACAAGAAAGGCGTAGGTTCCTCCAAGAACGGACGTGACAGCCAGCCCAAGATGCTGGGCGTCAAGAAGTTCGGCGGCGAGAAGGTGCTGGCCGGCAACATCCTGGTTCGCCAGCGCGGCACCAAGTTCAAGGCCGGCCCGAACGTGGGCATGGGCCGCGACCACACGCTGTTCGCCCTGGAGCACGGCAAGGTCGTGTTCACCAACCGTGGCCGCACCGGCCGCTTCATCTCCATCGAAGTCGAGCAGACCGAAGTCGCCGCCGACTGAACCGAGCGCGGTTCTGATGCGCCCTGCCCGCATGAAGGGTGGGGCGCTTTTTTGAAGATTGAATTGAGCGCACGACACATAAAAGAGGTGCCTGCATGGCTTTTCGAGATGTCTTAAACATAGAAGTGGCGGCCGGCAATGGCGGCGACGGTTCCATGAGCTTCCACCGGGCCAAGTACATGGAAAAAGGTGGCCCCGACGGTGGGCACGGCGGCAAGGGTGGCGACATCATCCTGCGCGCCATCGAGGGTGTGGAGTCGCTGGAGCGGCTGGTGGGCCGGCGCAAGTTCAAGGCCGAGAACGGCGCCTACGGCGAGGGCCGGCTGCGTCAGGGCTCCGACGGGCTGGACGTGTACATCGAGGTGCCGGTGGGCACCACCGCCTTCGACGAGGACAGCGGCAAGGTGATCGCCGATCTCGTGAAGGTCGGCCAGGAGAAGGTCATCGCGCGGGGCGGCCCCGGCGGGCGAGGGAACTCGACCTTCACGAGCAGCACCCGGCAGGCCCCGCGCTTCGCGGAACTGGGGGTGCCCGGCCAGAAACGCCGCGTGCGCCTGGAGCTGAGGCTGATCGCCGACGTGGGGCTGGTCGGCTACCCGAACGCCGGCAAGAGCAGCCTGCTGGCCGCCACCTCGCGCGCCAACCCGATGATCGCGGACTACCCCTTCACGACCCTCTCGCCGATCCTGGGCGTGGTCACGCGGGACAACCAGGACGAACGCTTCACGATGGCCGACATCCCCGGCATCATCGAGGGCGCCTCCGAGGGCAAGGGGCTGGGGCTGGAGTTCCTGCGCCACATCAGCCGCACCCGCCTGCTGGTCTATGTGCTGGACGTGACCCGTGACCCGGTGGGCGAACTGCGCGCCCTGCAGGCCGAGCTCACGGCCTACGACCCGACCCTGCTGGAGAACGTCGCGCTGGTCGCCCTGAACAAGGTCGAACTGGTCGAGGCGGATCTGGCGACCATGGTCGAGGACGAACTGGCGACCCTGGGCCTGCCGGTGCTGAAGGTGAGTGCCAAGGAGGGCCTCGGCCTGGACGAACTGCGCGAGACCATCTTCCAGATGATGCCCGACCGGGAACTCTGGGCACAGCGCAACGCCCTGGAAATCGAGCCCAACATCGTCGTGGAGGCGCCGCTGACGGTGGTGTTCCGCGAAGACCCGCCGGCCCGCGGCGTGGGCATCGTCACCACCGGGCAGAACGAGCGCGTGTGGGAAGTCCACGGGGGCGGCTTCGAGGAACGCATCGTGCGCTTCTCGCGCTACCTGGAGGACGCCTCGGAGTACCTGGGCGGCGTCTTCAAGCGCCAGGGCCTGTACAACGCCCTGAAGCGTGCCGGCGCCCGCGAGGGCGACACGGTGGAGATCGGCCCACACCGCTTCGAATACTTCGACGAGGAAGAAGGGCGGAGCTGAGGGCACCGGGCTCTCGATCAGACGAGCGCCGGAAAAGGACGGACAGACCACCCGGGTTCTGTCCGTCCTCCCTTGGGTTGGAGAAAAGCCCTCTTTGCACGGCCCGCCCTGCTGGCGAGCCCCCTATTTCTTGTCCACCACCGTGTAGGACGAGCCGCCCAGGCGGAGCAGGCCGAGATCAGGCTTCCCGTTCCTGTCCGGCAGGGCGAAGGCGAACTTGCGCTCCACGTGGCCGTCGGCGAAGGTGAGTTCCAGCGCGTGGTTCACGAAGCGGTAGGTGCCGCGGCTGCCGCCCCGTGTGCTGGAGGTGACCCCGCCGATCACGTCGCCCATCGTGGTGCCGTCGGTGGTCAGGGTGGACGACACGCCGCCGCTCCGGTCGGAGACGAAAGTGCCCTGCGGCGTGAAGGTGTACTCGTTCCGGAACAGGGCGACGGTGGTGCTCGTGGCGCTGCCGAAGCCGCTGCGCGACTGGTAGGCGGCCCCCAGTTTCAGGCCGTCCAGCGGCATGATGCGCTGGTAGGTCTGCCCGCCGATCTTGAGGTCGCGTCCGACTTTCACGAGGGGGTCGGGCTTGTCCTGACCGAGGCGGATGGTTCCGCCCTGCACGCGGTAGACCTCGCAGACCGGCAGGCCGTTGGGCCGGGTGCGGCGGCAATCGGCCTCGGCCAGACCCTCGTCCGGCTCGTCCGTGTACACGTAGCCGCCCCTGTCGAACACGTACATGCTCCAGCACAGGCCGCCGCAGAGGTTCATCACATCCACCCGCCAGGTGGCGTAGGCGCCCTCCAGGCCGCCGCTGCCCTTCGGGGGGGTGGGCGCCCTCGCCGCGCCGTACCGGGGCATGGGCGTGGGCTTCACGACCCGGCTGCACTTCATCTTGGGCCGGAAGACGCTCAGTTCGCGCACGCCGGTCTCGTCCTCCTGATAGGACGCGATGGCCTCGTCCAGCGTGCCGCCGCTGAATTCGAGGTCGCTCCAGTCCTCGTCCTGGTCGCTGCGGAAGTCGACCGTGTACTGGCCCGCCTTGCCGTTCAGGCGGTAGGCCCTGCCGGGCAGCACCTCCAGCGTGCCGCCACTTTTCCCGCTGCCGTCCTGCAGGGTGCAGGGATAGGCGCCGGGCGCGGGCGTCCTGAGCCTGAACTGGAGCAGTTGCCGTTCCTCGCGTGGCCCCCGCTGATAGCACTCGAAGCTGATGTCGTCCTCCAGCACGTCCTCGCCCACATTGTTCAGGCTGAGGGTCTGGCCCCAGTCGTCCAGACGCAGGTAGCCGTAGGCGCCGGAGAGCGGGCCGCTCTGCCAGTCGGTCTTGACGAGGCTGCCGTCCCTCACCACGCGGAAGGTGCCGGCCCCGTAGGGGGTGCGGTACTTCCCGCCCGGCAGGATCTGCAGCGCCAGTTCCGGGCTCAGGCTGTCGCCCACGCGTTCGCGGTAGCAGCGGAACTCGTCGGGGATGGCCTGCGTTTCGGGATTGCCGCCCGCCGCCAGGAAGGCCGCCGCGTTCTGGGGCCTGAGCGCCGGCAGCGCCGACTTCGGGCCGAGCAGCGTGCCGGCCGCGCCGCCGCCCGCGGACGCGCTTCCAGTCGGGCCCGTGCCAGTCGAGCCGGGGCCAATCGAGCCGGGGCCAGCCGGGCCCGCTCCAGTCGCTGCGGGCGGGTTCACCAGCGCGATCAGCGCCGGCTGGTGCGCCTTGAAGGCCGCCTGACTGGGCGCCGCGAGCACGTACAGCGTGGCCTGTCCCGCCGTGACCAGCGCCGTGTACGAGCGGTACTGCACCCCCTGGGGCAGCCGCACGTTCACCAGTTGCAGCAGCAGGGTGGTGCCCGGCCGCAGCTCACGCGCCTGGACATCGCTGCGCTCCGCCACCGGGCCGTCGCTGCTGAGCCCCTCCACGGCCGCTTCGAACCAGCCTTCGGCGTCTCCCTTCACCACCTGATCCGGGATCAGCAGCAGGGCGCCCTGCGACGCCCCGCCCGCCGGGGTCAGGGTCGCCAGGCCGCCCTGAACGCGCACCGTCCAGCCGGGCGGCGGGGCGAAGGTCACGCTGCCGACCCGCTCCGCCCAGGCAGGCTGGAGCAGCAGGGAGAGCAGCAACACGGAAAACAGGTGTCTGATACGGGATCGTCCGGTCATCTCAGCCCCACCTCCCAGCGCCTCCTTTGCAGCGCCTACTTTCTGGGCACGAAGCCCTGCGGGGTCAACGTGACCTGGTTCAGATCCAGGCCCAACGTGCGCGAACTCCGGGCGATGCCCTGGCCGAACTCCTTCAGGCTGGCGGGGTCGTCCTTCCAGCCCTCGCTCAGCACGCTGTAGAGCGTGAGCTGCAGCATCAGGGTGTCGGAGATTTCCTGGCGGCGGGCCTCGCTGTAGGCCCTGACCTCGGGCAGCTTCAGCATCAGGGCGCCCATCTGGGCCCGCAGTCCGGCCACCTGGGCGCGGGTCGGGTCGTCGCTGCGGCCCTGGGAGAGCAGCCAGGAATAAGCCCAGTAGAGGGCCCAGGTATCGGCCAGATTGCTGGTGCTCAGGCCGAACAGGGCGCGGGCCTGCCCCTCCAGCCCGGCGAAGAAATCGGTGCTGGCGAAGACCTTCTGGAATTCAGCGCCCACCTCCGGGCTCTGCTCGTCCACCGTGTTCAGGAACGCGGCGATGGCCCGCTGGCGCACCTCGGCCGACGGCCTGAACTTCAATGCGTCCAGGTTGACCGGCGTGGGACTGGCTGGCGTGGGGCTGACCGGAGTGGCCGGCGTCCCCCCCACCTGACCGAACAGTTTGAAGACCGAGCCCGAGAGCTGCGCGGGGCTGCCCCCCTGCGCCGACGCAGGCACACCGGGAAGCAGGAGCAGGCCGAGGGCCAGGAGCCGCGTGAGGGTCAGAAGCCGTCTGGGCATGGAACCTCCAGTGGGTCAAACGCAGGAGAGCGCGCGGATGCGGTCTGGAATACTCTGCCCGGCTTCCGTCAGCGGCCTGCCAGCTAGCGCGTGCCGCCGTAGCCGCCCAAGCAGGCGGCGCCGCGTTCGGGGGCGGTGGCGCCCTGTTCGTACTTGTCGAGGAAGGCCTTCAGGCGGGAGTCGTCGGCCTTCTCGACCTTGATCTGCGCGCCCCAGGCGCTGGCGGCGATGGGGGTCGGCAGGCCCTCGTAGGGGCTGAGCAGGGTGTAGGAGCGGCCCTCGACCAGCTTTTTCAGGGTCTCCACCTGCGCGGCCTCCAGATCGGGGCGGTAGGTGATCCAGACCGCGCCGTGCTCCAGGCTGTGGACGGCGTATTCGTTGTACAGCGGCTGGCTGTAGACCCCGCAGTTCTGCCAGCTCGGGTTGTGCGGCCCGCCGGCCGGCGGGTTCTCGCTGTAGACCAGCGAGCCGCTGCGGTGGTCGCCCGGGGCGTAGGTGAAGGTCTGTAAGCCCTCGATGCCTTTGGAACCGCAGGCGCTCAGGGTCAGGAGCAGGAGGGGCAGGGCGGCACGCTTCATGAGTGCTCAGGGTAGCCCATCCAGATGAAAGCTGCGCCTACTCGCCGCCGGTCGCCCGGGCGGCGTCGGTGGAACCCTCCAGCACCAGCCCCGGCGGGCGGCCGCCCGCGAAGCCGGGGCCGCGCAGATCGACGCTCTGCCGGTTCGGCACGAGGTCGCCCTTCAGGCCTCGCTGCTCCAGCACCGGCAAGAAGGCGTCCATGACCTCGCTTTCGCCGTGCACCAGCCAGACGTGCGGGCGGCCGGTGGTGCTCAGGAAGGCCAGCAGGTCGTCCTGATCGGCATGCGCGGAGAAGCCGCCGATGGTGTGCACATGCGCCTGCACCGCGATGTCCTCGCCCATGATCCGCACGTGATCCGCGCCCTGCACGATGCGCCCGCCCAGAGAGCTGGGCGACTGGTACGACACGATGATCAGGCTGGTGCTGGGCTTCCAGAGGTGGTGCTTGAGGTGGTGCTGGATGCGCCCGCCGGTCATCATGCCGTTGCCCGCCATGATGATCGCGGGGCCGTCGTAGCGGTTCAGGCGCTGCGACTCGGCGCTGGTGGGCACCACATGCAGCGTGGAGGGCCGGAAGGGATCCTCGCCGGCGCGCAGGGCGTCCCGCACGGGCGGGATCAGCTCGTCGCCGAACTCGAAATACTCGTTGGTGGCGCGGGTCGCCATCGGAGAATCCAGGAACACCGGGATGCGCGGCACCTCGCCGGCGTCCATCAGACTCTTCAGGGTGTACAGCAGCGTCTGGGCGCGCTCGATGGCGAAACTGGGAATCAGGATCTTGCCGTTGGCGCGCACCGCGTCCCGCAGGGCGTCGCGGAACTCGGTCAGGGTCTCGGGCCAGGGGCGGTGGCTGCGGTTGGCGTAGGTCGTCTCGATGACCACCACGTCGGCCTCGGGGGGCGGGGTGAAATCGAGCTGCAGGCCGCTCTCGCGGTTGCCCAGGTCGCCGCTCATGATCAGCCGGCCGTCCGGGGTGTCCAGCCGCAGGTAGGCGCTGCCCAGGATGTGCCCGGCGCGCTCGGGCGTGACCTTCAGGCCCGCGATGGTGGTCGTCTGCCCGAACTCCAGATCGGCGCGCAGCAGGGCCAGCGTGCGGTGAACGTCCTCTTCCTCGTAGAGCGGGGGCAGCACCTCCGCCTCGCGGCCCTGGCGGCGGGCGTGGCGCAAGTCCTGACGGTAGCCGTCCTCCTGTAATCGGGCCGAGTCGAGCAGCACGGTCTCGGCCAGCGCGGCGGTGGGCGCCGTGCAGTGGATGGGGCCCTGGAAGCCTCCCCGAACCAGCAGTGGCAGCCGGCCCACGTGGTCGAGGTGGGCGTGGGTCAGGATCACGGCCTCCAGGCCCCGGACGTCGAAATCGAAGGTCTCGCGGTTGCGGGCCTCCATCTCGTCGCCGCCCTGGAAGAGGCCGCAGTCGATCAGCAGCTGCTGGCCGCTGCCGAAGCTCAGCAGGTGCATGCTGCCGGTGACCGTACAGGCCGCGCCAAAACTCTTGAGGTGCATGGGCCGAGTGTACCGCCGCCCGCCCCGGCCCGGGTTCGCCGCCCGGGCCGCCCTCTCCGGCCTGGAATGTTCTGGGCTGAGGTCATCTGGGCTGGGATCATCTGAACCGGGGTCAAGCCCCGCTCGGGGTGCGCGGGCGGATAATCAGCCCTATGCAGCCCCACGCGCAGACTCCGGAAGAGGCGGTGCTGCGGGCCCTGCGGCAGCGTCGGCAGGGCGCCGTGCTGGTCTACACGGGGCCGGCGGGGGTGGGCAAGACCCACGCCGCCCGCGAACTGCTGCGCCGCGCCGCGGTGCGGAGCTACAGCCTGAGCGCCACGCTGCCGCTGGCCGAGTGGCCGGCCCGGCTGCCGGCGCCGCGGGGGCTGCCGGCCTGGGCCGACCACGCGCTGCGCCAGCCCGGCGGCGACGGGGGCCTGAGCGCCCTGGCCGCCCTAATCGCGGCGCTGGCGCCCACCGGGCTTCAGATCGACGACCTGCACGACGCCCCAGGGGCGCAGGTCACGGCCCTGAGCACGCTGGCCGGCCTGCTGAGCAACGCGCGCGGGGTGGCTCTGCTGTTCACGAGCCGGCAAAGCGCGCCGGCGGGCCTGCCCAGCTGCGAGGTGCAGCCGCTGGACGAGGCGGGCACGGCGCAGCTGACGGCTCAGGAGCTGGGGGCCGGGGTTCCGGCCGAGGTCAGCACCTGGATCTATACCCACGCGCGGGGCAATCCGCTCTTCACGCTGGAGTACCTGCGCTATCTGGCGCGCAGCGGGCACCTGTACAGCGACGGCCAGCGCTGGCACTGGCGCCCCCCGGGGGACGCCCGCGTGCCCGGCCGCGTCGAGGCGCTGATCGACCTGACCCTGGGCCGCGCCGGCGAGCACCGCCCCCTGCTGGACGCCCGCGCCTGCGTCCCGGACGCGGAGCCGGAGGTCTGGGCCCAGGTCGCCGGGGTATCGGCGGACGGGCTGACGCGGGGGGCGGCGGCCCTGCAGGATCAGGGGCTGCTGACCCCGCCCGGAGCCAGCTTCAGCCACCCGCTCTACCCCGAGGTGCTGCGCGCCCGCCAGACGCCCGAGCAGCGCCGGAGTCTGGCCCGGCGCGCCCTGCAGGCGTACCGGGCCGACCCCCTGCGGGCGGTGGACTTTCTGGACGAGGCGGGCCTGACCCCGGCCGAGGCAGGCGCCCTGCTGGAACAGGCCGCCGCCCAGGCCGAGCGCGGCGGCCAGGGGCAGCGGGCGGGGCTGCTGCTGGCCCGCGCCAGCGATCTGGACACGGGCGGGCGTCAGCCGGGGCTGGCCCTGCGCGCCGCCGGGCTGCTGCACACCACCGATCTGCCGCGCGCCCTGGAACTGGCCCGGCGCGCCCTGGACGACCCGGCGCTGGTCGGGGAGGCGCTGCCGCTGGCCGCCGCCCTGAGTGCCCGCACCGGCGGCCGGGACGTGCTGGAAGCGGTGCTGGCGAAGCTGCCCGCCGGGCCCCCTGGAGAGGCTCCGGGGCTCCCGAACGTCCGCCTGCTGAACGTCCGCATCGTGGCCCTGCAGGGGGTCGGAGATCACGCGGGGGTGGTCGAATTGTGGGCTGCGGCCGACGAGACGCAGCGCGCCCAGGCCGACGTGCAGACCGAGCGGGCGGTGGCGATCTCGCTGCTGGCGGTGGGCCGGCAGGAGGACGCGGCCCTGCGGCTCGCGGCCCTGCTGGAGCGGGCCTTATCCGGCGCCGAGCGCCTGCAGCTGCGGGGCGTGCAGGTCATGCTGCTCTACCACCAGGGCGAGTACCGCGCGGCGGCCGACCTGGCGGGCGAGACCGCCGGGTTGCTGGAGGCCGCCGGCAACCTGGTCGGTGCCGGCGCGCTCTATCACAACCGCGCGGCCTTCCTGCGGATGCTGGGCGAGTTCGGGGACGCCATGTTCAGCGTGAGGCGGGCGCTGGAGCTCCGCCGCCGCCTGGGCGATCCACGCGGCTACGCCAGCAGCCTGGGCATGCTGGGCGAGCTGGAGCTGGAACGCGGTGAGCTGGACGCCGCCGAGGACGCGCTGAGCGAGGCGCTGGGCGTGCTGACCTATCTCGACGGCGCCCACTTCCTGCTGAACACGCTGTGCATGCTGACCTACCTGTACACCCTGAGCGACGCGCCGCTCTCGGCCTCGCTGGCGCTGCACCACGCCGGTCGGGCGCTGACGGCGGCCCACGCGCTGGGCAACCCCCGCCTGCTGGTCGAGACCCTGGCCGACGCGAGTCGGGCGCACACCCGCGCCGGCGACCCCCGGACCGGCCTGGAGCTGGCCGAGGACGCCGCCGCGCGGGCCGCCGCGCTGAGCAGCGACCACCGCACCCAGGCCCGCAACGCCGTGGCACGCGGGCTGGCGCTGGAGGGCCTGGGGCGGGCCGCCGAGGCGCTGGAGGCCCTGCGGGACGCCGAACACCTCGCCCGCGCCCATCAGGGAGAGTACGAGGCCGACCGCATCGCCCTGGACATCGCGCGGCTGTGCGGGGATCAGGCGGCGCTGGAACGGCTGGCGGCCACCTTCGAGGCGCGGAGCCAGGGACTGGGCGCCCTGCTGGCGCGGCGGGCGCTGGGCGGCCCCCTCCCGGTGGCCGGCCGCGCCCCGGAGCTGAGGGTGCTGGGCCCGCTGGAACTGGGCAGCGGGCCCGTGCGCGGCGAGCGGCGCCGCGCCCTGCTGCTGCGCCTGCTCGAAGCGCGGCTCTCGGGCCGGGCCGAGGTCACGCGGCTCGATCTGGCCGACGAACTGTACCCGGATCGCCCGGAGGCGCAGGCGCTGGGCGCGCTCAAGCAGGCGGTGGCGGCCCTGCGCGCGGCCGCCGGGCGAGGGGTGATCCAGACCACTCCCGGCGGCTACGCGCTGGGCCCGGTCTCCAGCGACGCCGAAGCCTTCCTGGCCCGCCCGGAGCTGGGTCTGTGGCGCGGGCCGCTGCCCCCGGACACGGGCGAGGCGCTGCGGGAAGCGCTCTCCCGCGCCCTGCTGACCTGCGCGCAGCAGGCGCTGGACAGCGACCCCGCCGCCTGTGCCCGGGCTGGCCGCCTGCTGCTGGAGGCCGACCCGCTGGACTCCGCCGCCCTGCGGCTGACCCTGCAGGCGCTGCGCCAGGAGCACAACCACCGCAGCCTGGCCCGCGTGTACGCCTCTGCCCGCGAGGCCCACGCCGGGGTGGGCGTGGCCCTGCCGGAGCGCTGGCAGGATTACCTCGCCCGGACAGAGGGCTGAGGCGGGGGGCTGAGGCGGGGCAGCGTCACGTCCCGGCCGAGACCGCTCCCGTTTCCGTGTGATCAGGGCGGAAGTGTGGCGTCGTCCGAACGCCCCACGCCTTGCAGCAGCCCTGCTCCCCCCTCACCGGCATAGTCCCCGGATCAGCACAGTCCCCGGACCGGCACAATCACCCCTTCGCCTGACCGGCCCCTCACCCACCCTCCGGCACCCTGAAGCCAGGAGGTGAGGGGGGATGGCCCAGGCGGAGCGGGGAAGCGCCACCTACCGGCTGTGTCCACGCTGCGGGCGCACCCTGCCCAGCCACAGCCAGGAACACTACTGCTCGAACGACGGCGCCCGGCTGCTGAGCGGCTGCCCGCAGTGCCACGCGCCCATCACCAGTCCGTACGCGCGGTACTGCACGCGCTGCGGGCACGCCCTGACGCAGGTTCTGGATTGAGGCCGTGGCTGGATGGAGGCCGTCCTCGGGGGGGGAAGCATGAGATCAGGCTGGAGGAAGAGGGGAAGGGTGGCCCTGCTGGGCCTGTCGCTGGGCGTCACGGGGCTCGGGGTCACAGCGCTGGCGGCACAGGCGCTGCGGATCAGCGTGAACGGGAAGGTCGTGCCCGGCGCGGTGGTGACCATCGGCGGGCAGAACTACGTGCCGGTCAGCGCGCTGGCGGCCGCCGGCTTCAGGGTGGGCACCTCGGGCGGGACGCTCAGCATCAGCACGGGCAGCGGCACGGGCGCGGCGCCCGCCAGCCCGGCCACTACGCCGGGTGGCTCGACCCCGCTCACGGCGCTGGAGGGCTGCCTGGGCCAGACGCTGTTCAACGGAGTGTGGCGCGTGAAGTTCAGCAACCTGCGGCTGGTGCCCGACGGCAGCGTGGCGCGCTGGAGCATCGACCTGGAAGTCCGCAACGGCACGGCCAGGATGATGACCGGCGCCGACGGCATGTTGATGGCCGACAGCGGGCACCTCGCCTTCATCACGGCCGACGGCACGCCCATGAACTGGGGGATCACGGACGAGCTGAACGGCCAGAAATTCACCTTCACGCAGCTGCCGCCCTCGGGGATCTGGCGCGGCACGCTCACGACCGCCGACGGCAACGCGGCCCGGGCCGAGCGCCGGCCCACCAAGCTGCTCTGGCGCCTCGACCCCGGCGAGGGTGGAGACTTCGCCAGAAAGCTGCCCTGGGGTGTGAAAGACCCCAGCTTCCGCATCGACCTGACCTGCACGAAGCCTTGAGTGCCGGCCCGAGTGCTGGCTTGAACCCGCGCCGCGTCCCGCTCTGTCCGCACACTCACGTTCACCCGGGGGGGGAACCATGTTCAAACGTCACGCTCTGCTGATCGCCCTGTCCGCCAGCCTGATGGCCTGTGGGCCGTCCGACTCCACGCCGGCGCCGCCCGACACGGCGCTGGAGACCTTCTTCGGGACGCAGCCCGCCTTCACCGGCGCCCTGCCGCCCGGCACACAGACGGTCGCGCCGGCCGAGTTCATGGCCCTGGTGAAGGCCGGCGCGAAGGTGATCACGCCCGCCGACCTGGCCCGCGACGAGGCCGCCCAGAAGGCCCAGGACGAGCAGGACGAGCGCGCGGCGCGCGAGTACATCGGGCAGTACCCGGAGTTCAGCGCGCTGCTGCGGCCCCCGCCGGGGGATGCCCTCAACGCCGACGGCGACGTCCGGGTCAGCGTGGAGACGGCGGCGGGCGCTAAACAGGTCACGCTGCTGGGGAACGCCTTCGGGCGGGCGAGTCTGGCGACCCACGCCCGCACCTTCCCCAGCCGCGAGAACCAGCTGCGGCTGTATCAGGAGCTGTATCCCGATCTGGACGCCGCGCTGCATGAACTGGGCACCTCGCCCAGCCAGTTCGGGCTCCCGGCGCCGGACGCCGTGAAAGACCTGAACCGTTCGGCGCTGCTGGAATACAACCAGCGGCTGGGCGACCTGGCGCGCGAGTACGTGTCCAGCATCGCGGATCTGCGGTTCCGCCTCGATCCCGCGCAGGCCGAGACGGGCGCCCGGGATCAGCTCGACCGGACGCAAAGGGGCGCTTGTGAGACGGCAGCGGCCGGCGGCCTCTACGCGAACTTCGACTGGCCGCTCAAGGCGCTGACCACCTCAGTCAAGGATCAGGGCCGGCGCGGCACCTGCTGGGCTTTTGCCACGCTGGCCGCGCTGGAGGCCGAGATCGCCCGGCGCGACGGCCGGCTGGTCAACCTCTCCGAGCAGGACTACGTGGGCCACCGCTTCGTGGACTGGGCGCCGCGCGCCTTCGGGGACGGCGGCGACCCGATCTTCATCGCGCAGAAAGCCAGCGCGGCCGGCTACACCTTCCCGTACGAACGCGGCTGGCAGTACAACAAGAGCAACAGCCGCATGGCGTTCAACGCCACCCAGACCTACACCAACTCCTGCGACGGCTATCAGGACGCCAGCGTGAATTACGGGGTCTGCTCGGACACCAATTTCCAGGGCTACTTCCAGAGCGTGCGCTTCCTGGGCACGACCTTCGTGCTCCGCAGCCTGCCGAACACCGGCAGTTCCAGCGGCTACCGGATGCAGAGCCCCAGCGATTTCTGGGAGCAGGACAACAAAGACCGCTCGATGTCGATCCTGGTGCTGCGCTCGGTGCTGGGCCACCCCACCACCGTGACCCTGGACATGCGCTACGTGGCGCCCGACGCCAGCGGCTACGCCCCCAACCGGTCGATGCGGACCCTGCCCGACCGCACCCCCGACTTCCAGCTCAACCACGTCATGACCGTGACCGGCTTCATCTCCAGCCAGAACCTGCGCCGCACGGTGCCGGGCGCCCCCATCGCCGACGACTACGGCTACTTCATCGTCAAGAACTCCTGGGGCGACTGCTGGGGCGATCAGGGCTACGTGTACCTGCCCTGGACGTGGATGAAGACCTTCGTGGGCCAGGCCAGCACCGGCATCCTGCCCGAGTAGGCCAGCGGGGAGGCCAGCAGAGAGGAGACCAGGGGGCCGAGGGAGGGGGACGCGCGGGCCGGCGCGTCCCCCTCCCCTCCTTGTCTGCTTCACCGCCTCTCCTTCATCAGGGGCGCCCGCCGGTTGCGCCCGGGGGCCGCCCCCGCTAAGGTCGGGCCATGACCCAGACTCCATCGGCGCAGCCCACTGCGGGCTTTCAGAAGATTCTGGTGGGCGTGGACTTCTCGCCGGCCTCCACGCGGGCGCTGGAGGTGGCCCGCACGCGCTTTCCCGGCGCACAGCTCAAGCTGGCGCACGTGACCGACGCCCGCGTGACCGCCACGCCGGATCTGATGGGCGGCGTGACCCCCGCCATGCCCGACCCGAACCTGCTGCGAACCATGGAGCACGCCGACGCCGGCAGACTCGCGGGCCTGATGCAGAGCGGCGAGGAGACCGAACTGCTGGTGGGCGACCCGGTGACCGGCATCCTGGACGCGGCCGCCGACTGGGGCGCCGACCTCATCGTGGTCGGCACCCATGCGCGGGGCGTCATCGAGCATTTCCTGCTGGGCTCGACCGCCGAGAAGCTGGTGGCCCGCAGCCCGCTGCCGGTGCTCACGGTGCGTCACCCATGACCGGGGCCTGTGAAGGCGGAGCCGTAAGGGTGGCGCTGTGAAGGCGGCGCTGTGAAGGTCGGCGTGGTGGGTGCGGGGCTGGTCGGCGCGACCGCCGCCTACGCCATGACCCTGCGCGGCTCGTGCGCCGAGATCGTGCTGAGCGACCTGGATCTGAGGCGCGCCGAGGCCGAGGCCCAGGACATCGCGCACGCCAGCCCGGTCAGCCACGGCACGCGGGTCTCGGCCGGCCCGCTGGAGGAACTGGCCGGCAGCCGCGTGGTGATCGTGGCGGCCGGCGCCAACCAGCAGCCGGGCGAGTCGCGGCTGGATCTGCTGCAGAAGAACGCGGGCATCTTCCGGGAGCTGATCCCGCAGGTCGCCGCCAGCGCCCCGGGGGCAGTGCTGCTGATCGCCACCAACCCGGTGGACGTCCTGACCGGGCTGAGCACCCGCCTGGCGCCCGAGCAGCCGGTGATGGGCTCGGGCACGGTGCTCGACAGCGCCCGCTTCCGGCATCTGGTCGCGCAGCACGCCGGGGTGGACGCCACCCATGTCCACGGCTACGTGCTGGGCGAGCACGGCGACTCGGAGGTCATCGCCTGGAGCACCGCCACGGTCGCCGGCCTGCCGGTCGCGGACTTCATGGCGGCGCGCGGCCTGGACTGGACGCCGGAGATCCGCGCCGCCATCGAGTCGGGCACCCGCGACGCGGCCGCCGCCATCATCGGCGGGAAGCGGGCCACCTACTACGGGATCGGCGCCGCCCTGGCCCGCATCACCGAGCGCGTGCTGGGCGACCGCCGCGCCGTGCTCACCGTCAGCGCGCCCACCCCGCAGTTCGGCGTGAGCCTGAGCCTGCCGCGCGTCGTGGGGGCGGGCGGTGTGCTGGCCACGGTCATGCCCCGCCTCACCCCGGACGAGGAAACAGCGCTGGAGGCCAGCGCCGCGGTACTCAGGGAAGCGGCGGGTCAGCTGGAGGGGGCTTAGGCGCCGGGCCCGGTTCGCCCGGGGTGCCCTCGCCGGGGGCCGGAGTCCCCGGAGCGGGCTGGCCCGGTGCTGGCTGGCCCGGTGCTGGCTGTGCAGGCGTCCCCTGGCCCGGAGTGGACGGGGTGGACGCCGGCTGAGCCGGAGCCTCGCCGTCCTGGAACTCGCCCGTGATGGTGCCGCCCTCGGGCTTGACCGCGTAGACCTCGTTGCGGTCGAGGTCGTAGAGGATCGTGCCGGCGGTGAGCCGGTCGCCGCCCTTCACGCTCTCAGCGGGCTGCTCCGGGGTACCGATCAGCCGCGCGAGGTTGCGGGTGTCGTCGTATTCCACGCGGGCCGCCCGGCTCACGCGCCCCCCCTCGGAGTTGAGCACCACGTTGCCGACCAGCGTGGTCTTCTCGGCGTCCACATCCACCTCGATGCGCTGGCTGGTGCCGCTCAGGGGGTCGGTCTCGTTGGGCCGCCTGAAGGTGATCGGCCCGTCGATGCGGGCGATACCGTCGGTCTCGTCATACAGCAGCTTCTGACCCTGTAACTGGGTCTTCCCCTGAGTGACGAACACCGTGTCCGGCGCAGGCTTGGGGCTGGTCTGCACCCCGCAGCGGAGCAGGCGCTCTTTGGCCCCCTCGGGAGCGGCGTCCAGAAATCGGGCCGTACCGGCGCTGGCTTCCACCCGGCCGTCGCTGCCGTCCTGCCCCTCCTTGGGCTGCTGCTGGGTCACGATCGCCAGCGGCACGCGGATCACGTTCTTGTCGATGGTGATCTGGATGCCGCCCGCGCCGGTCTCGCTGAACACCGCGATGTTCGGAGCGGTGTCGGGTTCGTCGTCCTGCGGGCCGCAGACCGTGAAGATGCCCGTCTCGTCGCTGGTGCCCGTGCGGACGATGCGGATGCGGCGCTCCTTGCCGTCCTTCTCGCCGCGCCGCACGAGTTCCAGGCTGGCGTTCTCGGCTCCTGCCTCGGCGGGTGCGGCGTCGGTGGGGGGCGCGTCCGGGGCGGGCGTGGCGGGTGCCGGGGGAGTGGGGGCTGGGGCGGGCACTGGAGCAGGGGGCGTGGCCGGAGCCGAGGGCGCGGGCGGCGCCGGCGGAGCGGTGTCCTGCGCCTGCGCCCAGAGGGACTGGACGCCCACGCCGCCCCCCACCGCCAGGGTCAGGGTCAGAACCGCGACCTGAGGAAGCCGGGAGCGTGCCATGGGCGAGTTTACTTCTCGCCGCGCAGTTTGAACTGCTCGGTGGGAATCTTGTAGGCCGAGTTCAGCACCCGCACCCGCGCCAGATCGGTGCGCTGCTCCAGGTACCCGCTGGCCGGCGCCCGCACCGTGACCTTGCTCTTGGAATCCACGCTGACCGCGTTGCCGACCACGAAGGCCACGTTCTTCTTGTCGTCGTAGTACACCGAGTCGCCGGTGGTCGTGGAGCTGCCCTGCACCAGCTTCACGCCGCCGCGCACGTACAGCGTCTTTTCCTTGGTGCGGGCGCGGACCTCCTGCCCACTGATGACCAGTTCCTTCTGGTTGCCCTTGGCCGCGCGGGTCAGGCTGGGCGTGCCGGTCAGCTGCGCCAGTTCGCGGTCTTCGTCGAAGATCAGCTTGTCGGCCCGGCCGGTCTGGGTGCCGTTGGTCAGGCGAACCGTGCCGGTGCTGGTGGACACGTTGTTGTCCACGTCCAGGCTCATCTGGGCGGCCTGGATCGCCACCTCGTCGCCGTCTTCCTTCTTCTCGGGCACGAAGGTCGCGCTGGGGTTGCCCTTCATGACGCCCTGGCCGGTGGCCTCGGAGTACGCGAGTTCGGAACCCTTGGCGGTCAGGCGGCCCCGGGTGACCACCACGTTGCCGGTGAAGCTGGCGGTGCGCTTGCCCTCGGCCTCGAGCAGAGCCACGCCACTGGGCGCCGCCAGCACGGCCTGCGCCGACTGAAGCTGCAGGGTGCTGATGGTCGCCTTGACCGGGTTGCCAGTGTAGGTGAGCGGCCCGGTACGGACGTTGCCGCGGGCGCCGCCCTGAATCTTGACGATACGGTTGGCGTTGGGCGAGGTCTGGGCCACGGCGGTGGCGATCAACAATCCAGCGAGGATCAGGGGCTTTTTCATGGTCAACTCTCCTTGGAAGGCGCGGCGGCCTTGGGATTGGGCACCAGGCGGCCACCGCGGCAGATGTTCTTGGGACTCTGGTTGATCTCCGTGACCGATCGGTCGTTGTCCATATCGTCGAGGTCGAACCTGAAGCTCATCCGCAGCTTCTCGGCGTGGCCGCTCAGGAATGGGGACTGGATTTCGGCCACCGGCGCCGTGAAACCGTAGCCCTGCTCGATCTTGACGGGCTCGGCATCCTTACCCGTCAGATCGATATCCGCACACTCCTTGACCAGCGTGATTCGGGCCTGACGGGTGGTCATATTGTCCTCACCATCGATGGTCAGTTCCTGCGTGGCGAGCCGGGCGTCCAGCGTTTCCTCTCCCGTCAACTTCCCGGCCTTGTCCCTGATCCGGATCAGGCGCTGCCCACCGGAGATGCCCTTCAGGAGGGTCTCGTTGGCGACCGGGTCGCTGCTGACCGTGGCCGCCCCGAACTTCCAGACGGCGTCCTGGTCGCTGGAGGGATACAGGCGGAGCTGCACGCCGCTGAGGGTCGCGCCCGTCTGCGCGGCGACCCCGCCCGTGGGCAGGAACGCGAAGAGCAGGGCGAAGCCCAGGATGGCGAGGAGTGCGTAGAGACCGGCTTTCTGCACGCAGGCACTGTAGCGCGGCGTCCTCATGAGAGTGATGGGGCCGGGGTGGGATTCCTGCGTCTGGCGGGGGGCACGTCCCGGATGCGCCGTACCCTGGGGGCCATGATCGACACGCACACCCACCTGGACTATCTGGACGACCCGGCCTCGGCGCGCGGCGAGCTGGGCCTGAGCGCGATGGTGTGTATCGGCGCCAGCCCCGAGCACGCCCGGAACGCCGTGGCTCTGGCCGGACAGTTTCCCGACGTGTACGCCACCGTGGGCCTGCACCCCGGCGACGTGGGCGAGGACAGCCCCGAGGCCCGCGCACAGATCGAGGCGCTGGCGGCGCACCCCCGCGTGGTCGGCATCGGCGAGAGCGGGCTGGACGACTACTGGGACCACACGAAGCGCACTTCGCAGCGCTCGGCTTTCGAGTGGCAGCTGGAACTGGCGCGGCGCACGGGCAAGCCCCTGGTCATCCACACCCGCGACAAACCGGGCCGCGAGTCGGCGCACCAGGGCGTGATCGAGGTGCTGCGGGGCTGGCCGGACGTGCCGGTGATCCTGCACTGCTACTCCGGGCACGGCGGCCTGCTGCGCTTCGGGCTGGAGCGCGGGCCGCACACGTATTTCGGCTTCGCGGGCAACACGACCTACAAGACGGCCCGCGACATCCACGAGGCGGCCCAGACGCTGCCCCTGGAACGCCTGCTGCTGGAGACCGACGCGCCCTTCCTGGCGCCCGTGCCGATGCGCGGCAAGCCCAACCGGCCCGGCTACGTGCGCCACACCCTGGACTTCATCGCCGCGCTGCGCGGCATGGACGCAGCCGAGCTGGAGCACGTGACCGACGCCAACGCCCGGCGGGTCTACGGGCTGCCGGATACCTCGACTTGAGATACATCTGAACCAGAGGTATCCTGCGGCCATGAACGCCCGCGAGCAGCTCCGGCTGATGATCCTGGCCGTGCTGGAGCGGCAGCCCGAACACGGGTACGCCATCGCCCAGGCCATCAAGGCGCGCAGCGAGGGGCTGCTGAGCGCCCGCGAGGGCACCCTCTACCCCGCCCTACACGCCCTGGAGGCCGAGGGGCTGGTCGAGAGCCACGAACACGAGGTCGCGGGCCGCCTGAGGCGCGAGTACCGGCTGACCGAGAAGGGCGTGAAGGCGCTGGGCACGTCGCGCCGCGCATGGCAGCGGCAGGTACAGGCGGTGGGCGCCGTGATCGGGGGGCCGGCGTGAGGTGGCTCGATCCCCTGGCAGACTGGCTGGAACAGGTCACCGGGCCGTTTCCGGAGGAGACAGCCACGCGCCTTCGCCAGGAACTCGGAGCCCACGCCGAGGCCACGGCCGACGCGCTGCGGCAGCAGGGAGAACCCGAACCCATGACCGCCGCCCTCCGCCAGATGGGCCCGGCCAGCGAGCTTCGCCGCTCCCTGGAAACCGTTCACTTCACCCGCTCAGACCTTCAGGCGCTGTGGGCTCTCCGGGGCTTCCAGGTCATGAGTCCAGTCGGCGTCACGCTGAGCGGCCTGGGGCTCGCGCTGCTGCCCTTCCTGCCGTTCTTTCACGGTGGACGCACCTTCCAGTGGGCTGCGTACGCCCTTTACCTGATGGTGGTGCTGGTGCTCAGCGTGGCTGAACTGCGGCTGCCCCGCCGCCTGCATGACCAGAGCCGCCGCGTCCTGCTGACCCTGGCCCGCCTGATGACTGGGGGCTGGGTATTGGTGATGCTGACGTTCGTCTGGCTCCCTGCCGATTCCACGTCCGTGACCGCTGAGGCGGCAGCCAAACTGTGCGGTTGGGCCATCGGCGTGAGCTTCCTGCGTCCCTGGGCGCTGCTCCGACTGCTTCCCAAGGCGCTGGGGAACGCGCGATGAAGGAGTCGGCGTTCCCCCCGACCCTCGACCCCTAGCTCGACGCCGCCCTGGGCGAGCAGACCCCGGCGGTTCGCGCCCGCCTGGAGGCCGAATACCACGCGCATATGGCCGCGATGCTGGCGGCAGGTGAATCTGCCGACACAGCGCTGGAAGCCCTGGGCCGACCAGGGGACGTAGCCCGCGGCCTGGGCCGCCTCTACCTGTCGGCCGAACGGCTGGGGAGCCTGCGCCGGCTGTGGCGCATCCGCAGCCTGAGCCTGATCCTGGGCTGGTCGCTGCTCAGCGTATGCCTGATGGGGGTGCTGAAGCTTCAGGAGGCCCTGCGCTGGCACCACCCGGAGCAGCTCATCGGCGTCGGTATCGGGCTCGGCAGCGCGGCGCTGCTGTGGTGGAGCACCCACCGGCTGCGGCTGGAGGCCCGCCAGCTGATCCAGACCAACCTGGGGGCCCTGCCGCTGGGTCTGCTGGCGTACAGCGACGTGCTGCTCGGGCAGACCGCGCAGTCACCCGCACCACCGCTGCTGGTCGTGCTGCTGCCCGCCGTCCTCCTGGGAGTCGGTGCCCTGACCGGATTCGAGCTTCAGAAGCTGCGCCGCACCCTGGCCGCCGAGGACGCCGCCCCGGAGACGCAGCGCGCCTGATCCGTCACAGCTCCTGGGTCGTCGGGCGGATCAGCAGCTCGTTCACGGCCACGTGCGGGGGCTGGTTCAGCACGTACAGCACGGCGCGGGCCACGTCGTCGTCCTGCAGGAAGGCGGCGCCCTCGGGCCTGCGGTCCTCAGCCCAGAAGGGCGTCTCGACCCGGCCGGGCTCGATGTTGGTCACGCGCACGCCCTGCGCGCTGACCTCCTTGCGGATGCTGTCGGCCATGCCGCTGATCGCCCACTTGGTCGCGGAGTACGGCCCCGGTGTGGCGACCCGCCCGGCCACCGAGCCGACCAGGAGGAAGTGACCCCGACTCTCCAGCAGCCGGGGCAGCGTGGCGCGGGCGGTCAGGGCGGCGCCCAGCACGTTGGTCAGGATCATGTCCCGCCACTCGTCCGGGGTCGGGTCGCCGCTGGCGTAGCGCGGCGTGCCGGCCGTGAAGCCCGCGTTCGCCAGCGCCGCGTCGAGCCGGCCGAAGCGCTCCACGGTGGCGGCCACGGCGCGTTCCAGATCCTCCCAGAGGGTCACGTCGCAGCGCAGGGGCAGGGCCGAGTCGCCCAGTTCGGCGGCCAGGGCCCGCAGCTTGTCCTCCGAGCGGGCGGCCAGCGCGACCCGCCAGCCCTCGGCGGCGGCCTGCCGCGCGACTGCCGCGCCGATGCCGGTGCTGGCGCCGGTGATGAACAGAACCCTGCCGGATGGAGCGTGCGTCATGGCGCCCATGCTTCCACCCCCCCAGGGGCATGATGTGTGGACGATGACCGACTTCCCTTCACCCGCGACTCCTCCCTCTGCCCAGGCCCAGGCCGTCCTGGACGTGATCCGCCGACGCCGCACGGTGGACATCACGGCGCTGCGGCCAGGCCCGCTGCCCAGGGGGGGGCTGGAGGCCATTCTGGAGGCTGGCACCTGGGCGCCCACCTACGGCCTCTCGCAGCCCTGACACTTCACGGTCTTCACGGGCGAGGCCCGCATCCGGCTGGGCGAACTCTTCGCGCAGGGTTACGCCGCCGGCACGGCGCCCGACCGGGACAGCCCCGCCGCGCTGGCGGCCCAGCGCGCCTGCGCCCTAAAGGCCCCGGCCTGGATCAGCCTGGAACTGCACATCCCGCCGGGCTCGAAGTTTCCCCAGTGGGAGGAGCAGGTGGCGCTGGCCTGCGCGGCCCAGAACATGCTGCTGGCCGCGACCGCCTTCGGGCTGGCGAGCAAGTGGGCCAGCGGGGCCGTGATGGTCAGCCCGCTGACCGCGCAGGCCCTGGGGGCTCCGCGGCGGCTGGGCTTCATCTTCCCGGGCTTTCCCGCCAGAAGCGTGCCGGACAGCACCCGCGCACCGCTGGCGCAGACTGTGACCTGGGCTGAGGAGGCCGGAGCCCCGTAGAACCTACAGGTTGGCCTGGAAGAACTGCACGCTGCGCCGCAGGGCCGTGCCCAGGGTGCGGCTCAGGTTGTGGTCGTCGCCCTCGTAGCGGTAGGCCACGACGCTCTGTCCGGCGGCGCGCAGGTCGTCCGCCAGCGCCCTCTGGAAGGCGTAGGGCACCTCCTTGTCGGCGGTGCCGTGGTGCAGCTGGATAGGCCGCCCGCGCAGCTCCCGCAGCGACGCGTTGGGGCTCAGGGCACGCAGAAATCGGCGGTTCAGGGCGTCGAGCGTTCGGCGCTTGCCGGCGGGCGGGTTCCAGTCGGTCGCCAGGACGTCGTAGCCGGCCACCACGCCCGCCCAGAGCGAGGCTGCCTTAAGCTCGGGATCGACCAGCATGGCCCGCAGCGAGAGCTGACCGCCCATCGAGTGGCCCCACAGGCCCAGCCGCTTCGCGTTCACCCGGCGGTCTTTTTTCAGGCTGGCGGCGGCGTTCAGCACGTCCACCGTGTAGCCGGGGTCGTCGTAGCCTCCCCGCGCCTCGCCCTCGGAGCGCCCGTGGCCCCGGTAGTCGCTTTTCAGGGTCACGAAGCCGGCGCGGGCGAAGGCGTCCTGATAGGCGACATAGCGCTCCGTGGTGCGGTACTGCGCCGGGGGGATGTAGCCGTGGTTGAACACGATGGCCGGCCACCCCCCCTGAGGCGGCGTGCCCCGCGGCACGGTCAGCAGGGCGTCGATCCGCAGGCCGTCCGACTGATACGACACGACCTGGCGCGAGTAGTTCACGCCCGCGCGCAGGGTCTGCCGAACCGTCAGGGCGCTGCCGGGGTAGGTCCGCGCCCGCAGCGCCTGGATGGAGATGGGCTGGCGGGCCACCGCCGCGCGGAGGGCGGCGCCGGACAGGTCGCCCAGCGGGCCGGCCGGCGCGGGGCCGGGGACTTCGGCGGGGGTCTCCGGGCGGGTCGCCGCCTGGTTCCAGGGCAGGCGCAGGGGCAGGCGTCCGGGCTGGGTCAGGGCCACATACCCGGCCCCGAGCAGCAGCGCCAGCAGCACCCAGCCGATCAGCCGCCGCATGGGGCGCTCCTCACAGGTGGGCCTTGAAAAAGGCCACCGAGCGGCTCAGCGCCGTGCCCAGGTTGCGGCTGAGGTTGTGGTTGTCGCCGGGATACACGTAGCTCTGCACCGGCTGGCCCGCCGCCCTGAGCTGAGCTGCCAGCGCCGTGTGGAAGGCCACCGGTACCTCCTCGTCGGCCGAGCCGATGTGCAGCTGGAGGGGGCCGCCCAGGTCGCGCAGGAAGGCGTTGGCGCTGAGCGAGTTCCAGAACTTCGGGTTGGCCTTCGGGGTGCCGTACTTCGCCACCGCCGCCCTGCGGAGATTCAGCACGCGCTGCGGGATGCTGGCGGGTGGGCGGTTGTTCCAGCCGGTCATCATCTGGTCGTAGTCCCCGACCACGCCGCCCCAGATCACACCGGCCTTCACCGAGCGGTCGATCACCATGGCGCGCAGGCTCAGGAAGCCGCCCATGGAGTGCCCCCACATGCCGATCCGCGCCGGGTTGACGCGCCCGTCCTGCTTGAGACTGCCCAGCGCGTTCATGACGTCGGTGGTGTAGCCGGGGCTGAAGTAGCCGCCCAGCGCCTCCCCCTGCGAACGGCCATGCCCACGGTAGTCACTCTTGAGCGTGACGAAGCCCGCCCGCGCGAAGGCGTCCTGGTAGGCCACGTAGCGCTCGGTGGTGCGGTACTGCTGCGGGGGCACGTAGCCGTGGTTGAACACGATGGCCGGCCAGCCCCCCTTGGGCGCCCTGCCGCTGGGCACCGTGAGCAGGGCGTCGATCCGCAGGCCGCCCGACTGGTACGACACGACCTGGCGCGAGTAGTTCACGCCCGCGCGCAGGGTCTGCCGCACCGTGAGGACGCTGCAGGGGTACGTCTGCTGGCGGGCGGCCGCGATGCTCATCTGCGCGGCGTCCACCTTCACCGGCAGGTCGGCCGGCTGGGCGCCGACCTGACCGAGCAGCAGGAGCGGCAGCAGGGCGAGGGGTCTCATGCCCAGAGGCTAGCGGGCCTGACCGGAGCCGACCGCGTCAGGGGCGACGTTTCCCGGTTCAGCCGGCTTCAGCGTCTGCCCAGCATGTCCTCATCCACCCGCCGGGGTGGCACCCGGCCTCAGCGGCTGATGGTGTAGCCGGTGACCTTCGTGACCGGGCGGGGGTTGGCGGCGCCCAGGGGCTGGCCGCGGTCGAGGAGGTTCCAGCCCGCCGAGACGGTCATCGCGGGCAGCAGGTCACTGCTCTCTCCAGGCATGAATTCCGGAATGGTGATGGCCGCGAAGCTGCCGCCCAGCGGGCTGTAGACCAGCCACTGCCGGTTGCGGGCGAAGGGCTCGCCCAGATTCAGGTTCGCGTCGTTGTTGGCGTCGTCGAAGGCCACGACCTGATAGACCCCGGCCACGTTCGGCAGGGGCGGGCTGGGCAGATCGAAGCCGAACGTCCAGCTGCCCGCGCCCGCGCTCACCACGTTCTGCGGAATCGCGCTGTTGGTGCTCACCGCCACCGGAACCCCGGTTCCCACCAGCGCCAGCCGCAGGCGAGGCGCACTGCCCCAGGTGCCCGAGATGGTGCCGCTGAGCGGGTAATCGGCCGGCTCCTTGACGTCCTGGCGCGCGCAGGCGGCCAGCGAGAGCGCGGACAGGATCAGGGGAAGCAGGAGGCGACGCATGGGTTCAGGGTACGCGTAGGGGTAGGCTTTCGTGTGAATGGTTCCCGTCGCCCTTCTCAGGTGACACTCAGTAAGCTGGCACTTAGAACTGCAGGGCCCTATACCCGAACTACATGCTTCGTGTTCCAGTCGCTCACAAACGCAGATGAGCAAAAGTTGAAGCGGCCTTGAGGAACGCTTGCTCCACTTGGATACAGCCGCTATGCTGTGCGACATCGCATTCCAAGCCTGACGGCCAAATCTGTCTACCCCGTGTTTGTATTCCTGTTGACCCGCATTTGGCGGGCCGTTTCTTGAGCTGTAAGGAGTCGTCATGAACCGATCCCGCACCTTGCCTTTACTTGCCCTGACCGGCCTGATCCTCAGCGCCTGCTCGGGGGGCTCAAATTCCCCCAACCCCACTCCGGGCCCCGTCCTCAACGGGCCTGGAGTCGTCCGGGGCATCATTGTGGATCAGAACATCGGCGCCCCGGTGGCCGGGAGCACCATCACGGTGTATCAGGACAGCAAGGTCATCACCACCCTGCCCTCGAAGGCCGACGGCTCCTTCGACATCTCGGGACTGCCCGAAGGTACCTACGACCTGAAAGCCCGCAAATCCGGCATGGCCGGCAGCGACGTCTATGGCCTGATCGTCGGAACCGATCCTCTGGATCTGCGAATGGTTCAGCGTCCGGCCTTCGAGACGAGTGGAACAGCCGAGCCCGCCACATTGACCCTGACTCGCGCCGACGGCACGACGCCGCTGGCCGGCAGCACCTTCACGGACAAGGTGGACTTCCAGATCACGACTTCGGCCGGTTCAAAGCACACCGGGCCACTGCGCGTGATCTACGCTCAGCTGGGCCGGACGCCAGGCTCGGCGTCCGTGACGGGCTCATCGACAGACGGCAAATGGCTGTTCAACCCGCCTCAGGATCAACTCGGGCCGACCACCACAGACAAGGTCACGCTGCCCAACGCCGCCTCTCCCAATTTCGTCAAGGGTTTCGGCAGTACCAGCGGTGAGACCGTCTTCATGGAAATCTTGGCCGTGGATTTCAACTACAACTATTCGCGCTACATCGTGCCGATCACGCTGGTCAACACGTCGGCCAGCGCTGCGGCCACGGTGAGCGCCCCGACCCAGGCAGCTGCCATTTCCTACACCCTGAAGCAGGAAGGCGACTGGACGCGCCCCTACAGCACGCCGGGCCATGAGGGCGCGGCGCTCGGCGGCGACGCGGCCCCCAACGGCTCCGGCGTCTTCGTGGAAGTCCGCTGGTGTTACACCAACACGGCGGCGACGCCCTTCGCCTTCGACATCGAGCGTTCGTCCGACGGCACCAGCTTCTCTAAAATCGGCACGGTCGCCGGCGCCTCGGACGCCACGGCCTGCCCGGCCAACCAGCTCACGCGGCCCTTCTTCTACCGCGACAACAGTGCGGCGCTGGCTGTCGGCAAGACCTTCACTTACCGCGTGGTGGCGCGCGGAGCCAACATGGCACCCAGCAACAGCACCGCCACCTCGCCGCTGGCGCCCTTCATGCCCAAGTTGCTGGGGCCCGCCGATGAGAGCAATGGCGTCTCGCTGACCCCGACCTTCGTGATCGGCAATCCCCAGCAGGAGATCGGCGCGGACGGCGCTGGATACAACCTCCAACTGCGCGACCTCTACACCGGGGGGGGCTACAACCTGCCCGGGAATCCTGGCGCCGCAACTGCCGCCGCGCTGTTCCGCGTCGAAGAGGGCACCGGCACGTCCGGCAACGGCGTACCTGCCGGGCAGTCCCTGGTCTTCACGTCTGGAATGGCCAGCAACTTCGTGCTGACCGATACGGCTGGCATTCTGGCCCCGGGTAAGCCGAACTTGATCCCAGTCGACCAGACCGCGCACACCGTGAGCATTCCGCTCGAGGTTTTCGCCGAGAAGCCGTTGCAGACCCTGCGTCCCTACAAGTGGGAGATGTACGCCGGCTACGCCTATAAATACTCGCCTGCCGAAGGTAAACGTGTCAGCGCCTACTCGGTCTACACCTGGCCGGCCAGCAGCATTCTGCCGATTCCAGCCGCTCGCCCCGTCAACCAGAACTTCGATTTCATCACCGGACAGCAGTGAGAGGAGCCTCCATGCACAAGAACATCTTTAAACACGTTGGGCTGGTGGGCCTCACCGCGCTGCTCGCCGCCTGCTCCCAGCAGGGAACGCCGAGCCGGGCTGGGGCCCTCAAGCCCGCGTTGAATGAAAACGGCGCAGTCGCCCAGCTCGGGCAGCTGAAGTACATCCAAAATGAACTGGTCGTTGGGTATAGCGATCCTGAGGCCCTGAACCGCGTCGCAAACGTGCTCGGAGGCTCCGTCGTAGCGACCATCCCTGAGATTCGGGTCGGCCTGGTGCGGTTTAACGGGGATGCTGCCAAGTCCTCCGGTCAGGTGTTTCGGCTGCCCGGCGTGCGTTACGCCCAGCCCAATCTGCTGGTGCGCGGCGAATCTCCCCAGCCTGGGGTTGGTACGGCGGCGCTGCAGGCTCAGGCAGCTTCGGCCGATCAGGTCTTCGACGAACTGCCCCAGTACGCCCTCGACCCCCGTCACCTCAATGCCAGGGCGGCCTGGGACGCGGGCCTGACCGGGGCTGGCGTCAAGGTGGCCGTGCTGGACGATCCCGGCGACGTGACTCACCCTGATCTGGCCCCCAACTGGAGCGGTGTGGCCTACAACCCCTTCCTCAACAAGGTGTATACCTCGGGCGCCGAGTGGGTCGCGGACTACGAGAGCGATTTCGCCTCGCACGGCACGTTTGTCGCGTCCAGCATCGTTGCGCCAAAGGACGGTAAGGGCATTGTCGGAGTCGCCCCCCAGGCCAAATTCATGCCCGTGGTGATCAATCCTGCGGTCAAGGCCATCAACGAGTTCTACTCGGACTTCTACATCGCGCGCGGCGCCGTGTGGGCCAGCAACAACGGTGCGCGGGTGCTGAACAACTCCTGGGGCGGCGGGCTGTCGTTCGGGCCGATCAAGGACGCCTTCGACTACGCCATGAGCAACGGCACGGTGGTGGTGGCCTCGATGGGCAACTCCTACCACGACGAGTTCCAATACCCGGCGGCGCTGCCCGGCGTAATCGCCTCGGGGGCGCTGGACGGCAGCAACCGTAAGGTGACCTTCTCGACGACCGGCCGCCACATCTCCTCGGGCGCCCCCGGCCAGGACGTCATGCTCGCCAACCCCACCTGGCTGGGCGGCGGCCATGAACTGATCTCGGGCACCTCATTCTCAAGCCCCTACACGGCTGGCGTGGCCGCGCTGGTGTTGCAGAAATGCCCCAGCGCAACTCCATATCAGGTGCGCCGCGTGATGGAGACCACGGCCAACAGTTCTGTCGGCTCCAATCCGACAGGCTTCGACCGCGACACCGGCTGGGGAGCCCTGGACGCCGGCAAGATCGCCGCCACCCTGAAGTCCTGCGCGTCTCTGCCCGCCAAGGGCGCTTACGTCAACATCAACGTGAAATATGTCGACAACCAGGGCACCCACCCCGGCGTGCTGGGCGACGTGATGCTGCGAGGCCAGGGGTTCCGCGCCGGCGCCACCGACGACCCCACCCCGCTGTACCTCTCGACGACCGACGCGGAGGGGAACGGCCGCTTCGCGGAGATCGCGCCGGGCACCTACGACGTGTACGTGGCGGGTTCCGACCTGAGCCTGACCGGCGGGCTGCCCGAGGAGCGCGGTACCTATGTGGGTACTCTGAGCGCCACCGCCGGCTCCAGCGCGACGGCCCCGGATCAGAAGAACGTGCTGCTGACCGCCCAGTTCCCGAACTTCAACCCGGTCGATCCCTATGAGCCCAACGACACGCCGGCTGAGGCCAAGACTATCGCTTACGGCCAGACGACCCAGACGGCCTACATCTTCGGGCAGCCTCAAGACGCCGACTTCTTCAAATTCACTGCGGCGGCCGGCGACAAGATCGCGGCCAATGTGCTTGCGGCTGGCGAACTCGGCGGCACCTTAGACTCCTATCTGTTCCTGATCGGCCCAGACGGCAAAACCGTGCTGAGCGAGAACGACGACCGGGGTACCCCGCGCATCGATTCCGACTCCGAGATCCTGTACACGATTCAAACGGCAGGCACCTACTATCTGAAGGTCTCGAGCTGCACCATCTCGTGCAATCCCAAGTCCCCCCAGGACGACGACTCTCCTTTCAATAAGTACCAGCTCAAGCTGCAGAAGCAGTGAATGATCTGAATCGGTAGGCCAGCAGGACAGAAACGAGTGAAGGCGCCCAACCTCTAAGCTGGGCGCCTTCACTCACTGCAGGGTCAGCCCTGGTCCACTGCGACGACCCTCTCCAGAATCGCCCCGATCACCCCCGCCAGATCCAGCGGCCCGGTGTCGATCACCACGGCGTCGGGCGCGGGCGCACTCTGCACCCTATCCAGCTCGTCGCGGCGGATCAGGGCGGCCTCGATGGCGTCCACGTCCTCGGGGCGTTCCTGGGCGCGGCGCCCGGCCCGCACGCGGGGGCTGGCGGTCAGGTAGAACTTGGCCGGCGCCTGCGGGAAGACGGCGGTGCCCATGTCGCGGCCCTCGGCCACGAAGGGGGGCGCGACCTCGCGGAGCTGCGCGTTGACCCACTCGCGCACGCCGGGCAGCACCGCCACGACGCTCACCCCGTGGTCGACCGCCGTGGAATGCAGGTCGGCCGTGAGGTCACGTTCGCCCTGCCAGACCCGGTTGCCCTGCGCGAGCGGCTCCAGGCGCACCGGATGGGTGTGCAGGGCCTCCAGCACGGCCGCTTCGCTCAGGTCGGCCCCGGCCTCCAGTCCCAGCAGGGTCGCGGCGCGGTAGAGCAGGCCGGAGCTGAGATACGGCACGCCGAGGGCACGCGCCACACCGGACGACACGCTGGATTTACCGCTGGCCGCTACGCCGTCGATGGTCACGATCAGGGGGGGGAGGGACGGACTGGCTGGCATCAGTGGGCAGTGTAGCCGGGCCAGGGGCCACTTGAAACCCGTGCTCCCCCATAGCGTGTCCGGCCCCACGGATGCCACTTTGGATGGTCGCCGGCGTCCACCGCCGGCCGCTAGACTGGAGGCGCTATGAAACCTGCTGCCCTGATCCTGACCGCCCTGCTGGCGCTGACCGCCTGCCAGAAGAAGGCGGCCGACACGACCACGACGCCCGCCGCCACCGAGACCCCGGCTGAGACGCCCGCCGAGACACCCGCCACCCCGACCGCCGAGACACCCGCCTCCACACCGGCCGCGACTCCAGGCGCCACCAGCGCCGGCCCGGTGCCCGCCGGCTACACGCTGGTGCCCGCGCTGAGCGACAAACCCGTCCGCACCTTCGCGGCCGAGCCCGAGTTCGGCCTGCAGGACGGCAAGGACTACTACGCCCTGATCGACACCAACCGGGGCCAGATCCTGGCCGACCTCTACGAGCAGGAAACGCCCGTGACGGTGAACAACTTCGTCTCTCTGGCCCGCAACCACTTCTTCGACGGCATCAGGTTCCACCGCGTCATCGAGGGCTTCATGGCCCAGACGGGCGACCCCAAGAGCGTGGACGAGGCCAAGAAGGCCGAGTGGGGCACCGGCGACCCCGGCTACAAGTTCGCCGACGAGTTCCGCACCAAGCTGACCTTCAACTCGGGCGGCATCCTGGCGATGGCGAATTCCGGCCCGGCCACCAACGGCTCGCAGTTCTTCATCACCTTCGAGCCCACCGAGTTCCTGAACGGCAAGCACACGATCTTCGGCAAGGTCGTGACCGGCGACGCGGTGCTGCCCAAGCTGACCCGCACCATGGATCAGAGCAATGCCGAGGTGGCGGGCGCCGTGGCCGACAGGATCATCTCCGTGCGGATCCTGACCAAGGGCTGAGGATCGGAAGCGGGGGCGGGTAGGCGCGAGGCTGGCCCGTCCCCGCCGTGTTGCCAGGGGCGGTGTCGATGAGGCTTCTGCCCCCGCCCATGCGCCACTTAGCAGATGCAGCGAGGGGGCCGGCGCTCTAGCCTGGGCGCATGACCGCCGACGCCCAGCGCCCGCCCCAGCTCACGCCGACGCCACACCGACGAAGTTCCACGCTGGGGGTGCTGGGCACGTACCTGGGGCCGCTGAAATGGCAGGTGATGGGTCTGGCCGCGCTGCTGCTGACCGGCGTGGGCCTGAACCTGCTGCTGCCGCAACTGCTCCGGCGCTTCGTGGACAACGCCAAGCTGGGCGCCGGGGCCGATCCGGGGCTGCTGGCGCGCCTGGCGGGGTTCTATATCGCCCTGGCGGTGGGCGTGCAGCTCATGAACGCCGGAGCGACCTTCGTGGGCGCGCGGGTGGGCTGGACGGCCACCAACCGCCTGCGCGCCGACCTGATGGCGCATCTGCTCTCGCTGGACATGCGCGAGCACAAGGAGCGCACCCCCGGCGAGATGATCGAGCGCATCGACGGCGACGTGACCGCCCTGAGCAACTTCTTCTCGCAGTTCGCGGTGCGGGTCTTCGGCGCGGCCCTGCTGCTGACCGGGGCGCTCGTGATGTTCTACCGGGTCGACTGGCGTGTGGGGCTGGGCGTCACGGCCTTCACGGGGATCACGCTGGGTGCCATGAACCGCGTCCGCAAGCTGGGTGTCGAGCCCACCCGCCTGGAACGCGAGAGCAGCGCGAAACTCTTCAGCTTCGTCGAGGAGCGGCTCTCCGGCCTGGACGACATCCGCGCGCTGGGGGCCGGCGGGCACCACCTGAACGCCTTCCTGCGTACCCAGCGCGAATTTTTCGGCCGCTCGGTGCTGTCCTGGCGGCGGCGCAGCGTGGTCTGGCAGCTCAGCATGATCCTGTTCGCGGTGGGCTACGTGGGCGTGCTGGTGGCAGCCGTGGGCCTGTACGCGGCGGGCTCGATCACGCTGGGCACCGCCTTCCTGATGTACCAGTACATGAGCCTGGTGGAAGAACCCATCGACCAGCTCACGCAGCAGCTTCAGGAGCTGCAGAAGGCCGGGGCCAGCCTGGGCCGCGTGGGCGAGATCCTGAGCCTGAGGAGCGCCATCGTGGACGGCACGCGGAGCCTGCCCGCCGGGCCGCTGGAACTGGAGTTCGAGGACGTGGACTTCACGTACACGCAGGATGAGCCCGGCATCCGGGGCGTGCTGCGCGGCGTGAGCTTCACCCTGCCCGCCGGGCAGACGCTGGGCCTGCTGGGCCGCACCGGCAGCGGCAAGACCACCCTGACCCGGCTGGTCTCGCGCCTGTACGACGCGACTTCCGGGCAGGTGCGCCTGGGCGGGGTGGACGTGCGGGACGTGCCCCTGAAGGCGCTGCGGGGGCGCGTGGCGGTGGTCACGCAGGACGTGCAGCTCTTTCAGGCCAGCGTGCGCGACAACCTGAGCTTCTTCGACGCCTCCGTCAGCGACGAGCGGGTCGAGGCCGCGCTGCGCGAGGTCGGGCTGGGCCGGTGGCTCTCTCGTCTGGAACACGGCGTCCGCACGCCGCTTCCCACCGGCAGCCTGTCGGCGGGCGAGGCGCAGCTGCTGGCGTTTGCCCGCGTGATCCTGCTCGATCCGGCGGTGATCATCCTCGACGAGCCCAGCAGCCGGCTCGACCCGGCCACCGAGGGCCTGCTGACCGCCGCCATGACCCGGCTGCTCGCGGGGCGCACGGCGATCATCATCGCGCACCGGCTGGACACCGTGGCCCGCGCCGACCGGATTCTGGTGCTGGGCGGGGGCGAGGTGCTCGAAGACGGTGTGCGTGCCGAGCTGGCCCACCTGCCGCGCGGCCACTACGCCGGACTGCTGCAGGCAGGCGTGCTGGACGACGGCGAAGGGGTGCTGGCGTGAGGGCTGTATCGGATGGGCCCCCCACCCATAGGCCAGGGGACTTGATGGCGGGGTCGATGGTCACACGCCCCCTCTCCTCCGCAGGTCTACGACTCACCCCGACCCTCTCCCAGAGGGAGAGAGGGAAAAGTATCCGGAGTTCCACATGACGACCACTTCCCCCACCCCATCCAAAACTGCTTCCGACCGCACCTTCGCGCTCTCGAAGCGGCTGTTCGTGTACAAGCCCGGCCTGTTCGCCTTCAACCTGCTGATGTGGAGCATGATCCACGCCTCGCCGGCGCTGCTGACCCTGGCGATCAGCGGGGTGTTCCGCTCGCTGGAGAATGCCGAGGCGCTGAAGACGGGCGGGCAGGCGCTCGACCCCGCCATCGCCGCTGCGTGGGTCGCGGTCGGCTGGTTCGCCTTCGTGCGGGTCAGCCGCATCGGCATCTTCTACGGCGGCTTCCGCGCCTGGATCGAGCTGTGGTACACGCTGGACGCGCTGGTGCGCCGCAACCTGATGGGCTACCTGCTCACCGCGCCGGGCTCGCGCCGCCTGCCCGACACCCCCGCCGAGGCGGTCAGCCGCTTCCGCGACGATGTGGACGACGTGGCCGGCTACACCGAGGTCTGGGTGGACGGCGCCGGCTTCGTGCTGTACTCGCTGGTGGCGATCACGCTGATGGCGCGGGTCGACCCCTGGATCACCCTGCTGGTGTGCGCGCCCCTGCTGCTGATGGTGGCCTTCGTGCAGCGGCTCTCCCCCACCATCCGCTCGTACCGCCGCCGGATGCGCGAGGCGACCGCCCGCGTGACCGACTTCGTGGGCGAGACCTTCGGGGCCGTGAGCGCCGTGAAGCTGGCCGCCCGCGAGGACTCCATGGTCGCGCACCTCAGAAGCCTGGGCGAGACCCGCCGCCACGCCGCCCTGCGCGACGTGCTGCTCACCGAGCTGATCCGCGGCGTGAACGCCAACATGGTGAATATCGCCGTGGGGCTGGTGCTGCTGCTGGGCGCCACCAAGGTGCGCGGCGGGGCGCTGGATATCGCCGACTTCGTGCTGTTCATCGGGCTGCTGCCGCGCCTGACCGGCTCGATGGGCTTCTTCGGCGACGCCATCGCCCGCCACCGCCGCACCGGGGTCAGCTACGACCGCATGACCCGCCTGCTGCAGGACGCGCCGGACAGCCGGATCGTCGAGCATCACGACCTGTTCCTGAGCGGCGAACCGGCGGCGCCGGCGGCCGCGCCCCCCAGGCTGCCGCTCGACGAACTGCGCGTGGAGGGGCTCACCGCCACCCATGAGAGCGGTCTGGGCGTACAGGACGCCAGCTTCAGCGTGCGGCGCGGCGAATTCGTGGTCGTGACCGGGCGCATCGGCAGCGGCAAGAGCACCCTGCTGCGCGCCCTGCTGGGCCTGATTCCGGCCCAGGGCGGCGAGGTGCGCTGGAACGGCCAGCCGGTGGGCGACCCCGCCACCTTCTTCGTGCCGCCCCGCAGCGCCTACACCGCGCAGCTGCCGGGCCTGTTCAGCGACACCCTGCGCGAGAACGTGCTGAGCGGCAGCCGCGAAGACCGCCTGGAGCGGGCCGTGCGCCTGGCGGTGCTGGACAGCGACCTGGGGCAGCTCCCGCAGGGCCTGGACACCCCGGTCGGGGCGCGCGGCGTGAAGCTGTCGGGCGGGCAGGTGCAGCGCACGGCGGTGGCCCGGATGCTCGCCCGCGACGCCGACCTGCTGGTCTTCGACGACGTGAGCAGTGCCCTGGACGCCCGCACCGAGGCCCAGCTGTGGGACGGCCTGTTCAGCGAACTGGACGCCACCTGTCTGGTGGTCAGCCACCGCCGCGCCGCCCTGACCCGGGCAGACAAGATCCTGCTGATGCAGGGCGGCAAGGTCGTAGACACGGGCACGCTGGACGAGCTGCTGGAACGCAGCGAGGAGATGCGGGCGCTGTGGGCGGAGGACGTGGCCGAGTAACGCCCTGCCCGGAAGGGGCGAGCCACCCCATCACGGCACCGGGAGCAGAGGCCACCGGTGCCGCCCTCGTCTGTCCGGGTCGCAGCAACAGACCCGCTCGACTGCGCTGCTCGCCGGGCCACTCTCATCGATCTGACGGCCCCTCGCCACCGCCCCGCCGTCCTCCCTTCCGTCCCGAACTCTTGCGCCGATGTCTCAACCGGCGCAGATGAACTCCGGAGGAGTTGGGTAAAGGCTGGCCTAAGCCTGGGCCTGACCGACCTGGCGGCCCACCCGGTTCACTGGGACGCCGTCCACCCTGACCCGGCATCTCGTGGGCAGACGGCCACGCCGGAGGTCGATGAGGCTGGAGCCATGAAAAATTCTGCATTCAGGAGGGCATTCCCCAAGGTGTCCGTGCGCCCGGCCGTGTGAGACCCGTGTCAGCGCCCCCGGCCTACGGTGTGGTTCTTCCGGAGGCCCCCCGTAATGCTGAACTTCATCTTCACTCCCTCGGCCAGGTCATGGCGAAAAGACTTCCTGTACACCCTGCCGCTCACCGCCCTGTATCAGGTGATGATGCTGGCGCTCTTTCCGCTGCTGACGCAATCGGTGGCCATGATCTCCCTGCTGTGGGTGCCGGCGTGGGCCTTCTTACTCGGAACGCGCGCCGGCCTGTTCGTGGCGGTCGGCACGATCATCGTCCATCAGCTGACGTTCGCCCTCTGGCGACCCCTGACGGATCTCACGGTGGGCGACCTCGCCAGCGCGCTGATGGGTGCGCTGCTGAGCCTGCTGGGAGCTGTGGCGAGCGGGGGCCTCCGCAAGCTGCTGATCCGGCTCCGCAGTCTGGAGGTCGCGGTTCACAGCACCACCGACGGCATCGCCATCACGGATCTCGGGCTGCTGGAGGAGGGCCCCCGGCTGCACTTCGCCAACTCCAGTTTCCTGCAGGAGTCCGGGCAAGCCTTAGGGGCACCGGCGCTGAGCCGCTTCGCGGGCCAGATCGACCCGGCCTGGCAACAGGAGCTGGGCCGGGCGCTGGACAGCGGCGGCACCTTCGTGCGCCAGCTCAGCCTGCCGGGCGACGCCGGCCAGTCGGAGCGGGTCGTGGAACTCCGGATCAACGGCATCCGCGACGGTCGGCAGCGGCCCTCGCGGATGGTGCTGGTGCAGCGCGACGTGACCGCCTATAAACGGCTGGAACAGCGCCTGCTGCACCAGGCCCAGCACGACCCCCTGACCGGGCTGCCCAACCGCGCGGCCTTCGAGGCGCAGCTGGAGGGCGCCCTTCAGCGCGCGGCCAGCCCCTTCGCGGTGCTGCTGCTGGATCTCGACGGCTTCAAGCTGGTCAATGACACCCTGGGGCACGGGGTCGGCGACGAGCTGCTGATCCAGGTCGGGCAGCGGCTCCGCTACACGCTGCGCCCGAACGATCTGGTGGCGCGGCTGGGCGGCGACGAATTCGTGGTGGTCACCTCCCCGCTGGCCCAGGAAGCCGATGCCCAGGTGATTTCGGAGCGCATCCTGAAGGCCTTCCACGACCCCTTCGAGATCGCGGGCCAGGAACTGCACGTGCGAACCTCGGTGGGCGTGAGCCTCTGGCCCGCCGACGGCCAGGACGGCTCCAGCCTGCTCAAACACGCCGATCTGGCCATGTACTGCGCCAAACAGGCCGGCAAGAACGAGGTGCGCTTCTTCGCTTCCGCCATGCACGGGGCCGCGCAGGAGCAGGCCCAGCTGGAGCGCCGGCTGCGCCGGGCTCTGGACTCGGGCGCCTTCCGCCTGCACTACCAGCCGGTGGTAACCCTGGGCGGCGCGGAGTCCAGCACCTTCGAGGCGCTGCTGCGCTGGACAGACGCGGAACTGGGGCCAGTCGAGCCCGACCGCTTCATTCCGGCTGCCGAGAGCAGCGGGCTGATCGTGCCGCTGGGCCACTGGGTGCTGGAGGAGGCCTGCCGGCAGCTGCGCGGCTGGCACGACGCCGGCCACGAGTCCTTCCGGGTCAGTGTCAACGTCTCGCCGCTGCAGTTCGAGCAGGCCACCTTCGTCGACGACCTGACGGCCACCCTGGAACGCCACGGGGTCTCGCCGGCCGCGCTGACGCTGGAGCTGACCGAGCGGCTGATCGTGCGTGACCTCTCCGGCGCGCAGCACAAGATGAAGGCTCTCAGGGCCTGCGGCGTGGAGGTCTGGATCGACGACCTGGGGGCCGGCCAGACAGCGCTGAGCTACCTGCTGCGCCTGCCCCTGAGCGGCGTCAAGATCGACCGCTCCTTCGTGCAGACCCTGGACGACACCGGCACCGGCCAGATGGTGCAGGCGATGGTGGCGCTGGCCCGCGCCCTGAAGCTCGGCGTGGTGGCCGAGGGCGTCGAGACCCCGGAACAGCTGCGCTCGATGCAGACGCTGGGCTGCGAGCAGGTGCAGGGCTTTCTGCTGGGCCGCCCGATGCCCGCCGAGGCGGTGGTGCCCTGGGTCGGCGGGCGGGCGCTCGAAGCGCAGCCGGGTGCTCAGCCGGGTTCAGAGGAGCTTCCGGCCTCCTGCCATTAGCCGGCGCCTGACTCTGCCCGTCTCATCCGGCTTCCGCTCCATTCCGGAACACCCAGGAGAGCACAGGGTATCCCTCTCCTGCGCCGCTCTGCGAGTCCCTTCGGTCGGACGGATTCCGAAGACAGAACGGAGGGCAATCGGAACTGTTCTCAGATCTCCTGCAGGGGAATCGCCGCCAGCCACTCGGGCACCTCGTCCGGCAGGTAGGTCTCGAAGACCAGCCGGGTCAGGGAGATCAGCGGATAGCCGCTGAGGTTCCCCACCTGCTGGCGCCGGTCGACGATGCAGGCGATCCCCGCACACTGCCCGCCCGCCCGCTCGGCCGCCAGCACCGCCTTGAGCACGCTGCCCCCGGTGGTGAGCACGTCCTCGACGGCCACGAAGGTCTCGCCCTCGCGGATGCTGAAAGCTTCCCGGATCTTCATGCCGCCCTGGCCGTCTTTCTCGGCGAAGATGGCGCGGGTGTTCAGGGAGCGGGCGACCTCGTAGGCCAGCACCACGCCGCCCATCGCCGGGCCGATCACGAAGTCCGGCTGGACGCCGCGCTCCGTGAGGCGCTGCGCCAGGGCCGCCCCGACCTGTTCGGTCAGCCGGGGATGCTGGAGCAGCGTGGTGCTCTGCAGGAACTTGGGGCTGTGGCGCCCGCTGGCGAGCAGAAAGTGGCCCTCGTGGTAGGCGCCGGCTTCCTGATAGAGCTTGAGCACGTCCATGCGGGGAGTATCGCATTCCAGCGCGCGGCGGCGTGGCATCCTGGGGTATGGAATCGGCGCCTTTTCCGGCAGCAGCAGTGGTGCGGGCCCGGCGTCAGCTGCTGGGGATCGGGCTGGAGACGCTGGCCGCCGAGGCCGGGCTGAGCGTGGAACTGCTGCAGGCGCTGGAGCGCGGGGACTTCGATCCGCGCAGCCTGCACCAGAAGGCCAGATCGGTGCTGGAAAAGCGGCTGGACATCACGCTTTAAGGAGAGCAGGGCCTGAATGGCCCGGAGGTGGAGCGTGAATCACGCATTCGTGGATGCGAGCTGGCACGAATTGCCAGACAGTTCAGGTGTGGGCGGCTGGGGGCTAGTGCTGATCACGCCGGGGAACCTGCCGTCGCGCTTCCAGGGGCAACTGGAGGCGCCGGACAACAACCTGGCCGAGGTGCGCGCGGTGCTGGAGGCCGTGCGGCTGGCCCCCCCGGACGAGACCCTGCACGTGTATACCGACAACGAGGCCGTGATCGCGGCGGTGGGACGCGGGCGCGGGCCGGCGATGCTGCACGAGGCCGCCCGCGAGGTCATGGACGAGGCCCAGCAGCGTGGGGTGGCCCTGCGGGTGGGCTACGCGCCCCGCACCCGCCGCCACATGCTCACGGCGCACGACCTGGCGAACGAGGCGCGGCGGGGCATCAGGGGGCTGGGCCTGAATGGACTGGGCACCAATGGACTGGGCGCAAGTAGTCTGGGCGCAAGTGGTCTGGGCGCCCTGGTCGAGCGCTCGGACGTGCTGATCGAGCACCGCAGCGGCTGGACGCAGGCGCGGGTCAGCCTGCGCCGCTCCGGCGAGCGGGTCACCGCGCTCATTCCCCTGGACCTGCATTCCGAGGTGCCGCCCAGCGCCCAGGCCCTGATGGCGGCGGTGGGGCTGGCGCAGCCCGGCGAGGCGCTGACGGTGCGCCGGGCCAGCCGCGTGGCCCAGGCGCTGTGGCAGAGGCCCGAGCGTGCCCTGCGCTCGGCCGCCCAGTCGCAGCTCCGCGAGGCGCGGCTGGTGGCCGACTCCAGCGGCGTGCAGGTGGAATTCCTGGCCTCGTGAGGCACAGGGCGCAGGCCAGGGCAGTACGCTGAGCCAACATGCGATTCTCAGATTACGTGGTGGGGGGGCTGGCGGCGTTCCAGGGCGGTCGCCAGGGGGAGAACCAGGGGGCCGGGGCGGCCGGTGCTGGGCCGGCGACTGGGCCGGCTGCCGGGCAGGCCAGCGAAGTGCTGCTCTGGGGCGAGACCGATGCGCTGGCGGTCAGCGCCCCCCTGCCGGGCGTGCTGCGCCTGCGGCTGGCCCCGGAGGCCCGCGCCAGCAGCCTGAGTTTTCCCCGGCTGGGCGCCAAACGCTCCTTTGCCGTGCGGCCGGATCTGGGCGCTCCCCTGCCCCTGAGCGTGCAGGAGGCCGACACGACCCTGAGCGTGGTGGGCGGCGGGCTGTCGCTGGAGCTGAACCGCATGAGCGGCGAGTGGCAGGTGAGCACCGGCAACGGCCCAGGCAGCGGATCGGCGGCGCGGGTGCTGGTGTCGGCGCGGGCCTGGAGCGGCGAGGCGCCGGCCCCCCGCCCCCCGCTGGACGCCGAACGCTTCGCGCTGCGCCGCACGCGCCTGAGTCTGGACGCCCCGGAGGGCGCGGCCTTCCTGGGCTTCGGCGAGAAGGTGGGGCCGCTCGACAAGCGCGGCCAGCACCTCACCTTCTGGAACACCGACTGTTTTCCCCACCACACCGAGACCGACCCGCTGTACGTCTCTATCCCCTTTACCACCGTGCTGCACGGCGGGCTGGCGCACGGCATCTTCATCGACGAGACCTGGCGTATGGAGGCGGACGTGGCCCGCAGCCACCCCGGGGAGCTGCGCCTGGCCTCGGCGGGGCCGGAACTCGACGTGTACGTGCTCTCGGGGCCGCGCCCGGCAGACGTGCTGCGCCGCTACGCCGAACTGACCGGGTACGCGCCGATGCCGCCGCTGTGGGCGCTGGGCGCCGCGCAGAGCCGCTGGGGCTACCGCACCGAAGGCGACCTGCGCGGGGTGATCCAGGGCTACCGCGAGCGTGACCTGCCACTGGACTCGGTATACGTGGACATCGACTACATGGACGCTTTCAAGGTCTGGACCGTGAACCGCTCGAATTTCCCGGACATGCGGGCGTTTGTCAAGGAAGCCGCCGCAGAGGGCGTGAAACTGGTGCCGATCATCGACCCCGGCATCAAGGTCGAGGCCGGCTACGACGTCTACGAGGAGGCCGTCAGGGGCGACCATCTGGTGCGCACGGCGCGCGGGGACGTGCTGGTGGGCGAGGTCTGGCCCGACCCGGCGGTCTTCCCCGATTTCACGCGCCCCGAGGTCGTGACCTGGTGGGCCGGGCGCCACCGGCTGTTCGCCGACCTGGGCATCCAGGGCCAGTGGAACGACATGAACGAGCCGGCCTCGTTCAGCCTGAAAGCCCCCCGCGAGACCGAGGGCAAGACCCTGCCCTACGACGCCCGCCACGGCACGCGGCTCCACCTGGAGGTGCACAACGCCTACGCCAACCCCATGAGCGAGGCCAGCCGCCTGGGCTACGCCAAGTTCAGCCCCGGCATCCGCCCCTGGATCCTCACGCGGGCCGGCTCCGCGGGTATCCAGCGCCACGCGGCGGTCTGGACGGGCGACAACACGTCCAACTGGTCGCATCTGGCCCTCAGCCTGCCCATGATCGGGGGGCTGGGCCTGAGCGGCGTGCCCTTCGTGGGCGCCGACGTGGGGGGCTTCGCCGAGGACTCCACCGGGGAGCTGCTGGCGCGCTGGTATCAGGCGGCGGTGGGCTACGCCTTCCTGCGCAACCACTCGGCGCTGGGCACGGCGGATCAGGAGCCGTGGCGCTTCGGCGAGCCCTACCTGGGCGTGATCCGCGCGGCGCTGGAACTGCGCTACCGCCTGCTGCCCTACCTGTACACGCTGGCCCACACGGCCACCCGCAGCGGCCTGCCGATCCTGCGCCCGCTGGCCCTGCACCATCCGGCCGACGAGAACGCCGTGCAGGAAGACAGCGCGTACCTGCTGGGCGAGGGCCTGCTGGTGGCGCCGATCCTGCGCGCCGGGCACCGCCGGCGGCTGGTCTACCTGCCCCAGGGCCGCTGGGCGCCCGCCTTCAACCTCGCCCAGTTCGGACGCCTGGAAGCGGGCGGCGCCCACGTGCTGGCCGAGGCGCCCCTGGACACCCTGCCCCTGTACCTGAAAGCCGGCCACGCCGTGCCCATGACCGAGGCCGCGCTCCACACGACCACCGCCCGCTGGGAGAGGCTGTCGTGGCTGGCGCACGCCGGCCCGGAGGGCTTTGTCGGGCAGCTCTACGAGGACGACGGCGACGGCCCGGCGCGCGGCCGCCTGACCCGCCTGATGGGCGAACGCCAGGGCAGGGTGCTGACCATCCGGCGGGAGTCGGAGGGCGCCGCCGGCTCCCTGCCCGGTCAGGCCGAGCCCCGCGAGACCCTGCAGATCGTGGGCCTGGAGCACACCCGCCAGGTGCAGGGCGCGGCCTCCTTCGCCTACGAGGACGGTGTGCTGCGCCTGAACCTCCCCGCCCGCTGGTCGACCGTGACCGTCGAACTGGACGAGGAGGAGGGGGAGGAGGGCTGAAGCAGGGGGCGCCGCCGAGTGTCGAAGTTCGGTGTATTCAGCGCGGGGTCAAAAAAGCCAGCACACGCTGCAGGAGCAGCGAGGCGGCCCCCTCGTCGTGGGCCGGGAGGCCGCGATCCGTGAAGAGGTGCTGATCTCCTGGATACAGGAACAGTTCCGCCTGTGCCGCTTCGTCTACCAGCGCCTGGGCTGCCTCCTGATCCTCCTCGAAGAAGGGGTCGCCCTGCATGGCATGAATCTGAACGGGGACGTCCGCCGGCCACCGGTCTCCGAATTCCGAGACGGGCACACAGCCGTGGAAGAGCAGCGCCCCTCGCGCCCCAGGGCGCGTCTGGGCCAGCTTCTGGGCTGGCATGGCCCCCAGCGAGAACCCGGCGTAGACCAGCTCGGGAGACAGCCCGTCGGCCGCTCGCACGCCGTTCTCCAAGAGGGTGCCGAACCCGAGTTCTCTGGCGTGGGCGATCCCCGCTTCGAGGGTGTCGAAGCTTCGTCCACCGTAGAGGTCGGGCGTGTGCACCACGTGTCCGGCGCGGCGCAGGTCGTCGGCGAAGGCGAGGAAACCGGCGGTCTGACCTTGGGCGTGGTGGAAGAGCAGGAGTTCAGCCATCCGCCGGAGCCTAGCGGGGATTGCCGTCACTCCACGTCGTATTTACGCAGAGGTGTCTACCGATCGTCCGCGCCTACCTCAGCCCAGCGCTGCTTAGGCCGCCGCCCGCACCCGCTTCATCACGCGGACGGCGAAGAGGGCGGCGATCAGGTACTTGGCCAGGATGTCGGCATAGACGATCTGGGCGATCTGCGAGTTCGGCATGTCGCCCCAGAAGGCCAGCAGGTTGAACAGCACCGAGTCGAGCGGCACGCTCACGGCGTTGCTGGCCAGCACCCGTGTCCACCACGAGCGCTCGATCAGGCGCTGGTACACGGCGGTATCGGCCAGCTCGCCCACCAGGATCGCCAGGAACGACGCCCCGATGAAGCGCCAGGGCGTGCCGGTGACCAGCGTGACGAGCAGGTTCACGAGCAGCGCGGCCGCGATGGCGATATACACGGCCCTGAGGCCGCCCGCCCGGTGGATGCGGTCGCGCAGCGTGAAGACGGCCGCGAAGAAGATCGTGCCGATGCTGAGCAGGCCGTACAGCGGCAGCGGCAGGAAGCTGTTGAGCGTGAGGTTGGCGAGCAGGATGCTCAGCGCATACAGCGAGATGAGCAGCAGGGGCAGCGGGGCGGGGCGGCCCAGTGCGGGGGAGTGGGTCATGACAGTGCCTCCAGGCCGGAGCGACAGCACAGGTCGCGGGCCGCCCCCGAGGGTAGCAGACCGGCCCCGTTCAGGAGGGCAGGGGCTTCAGGCAGGGCGACCGCGCTGTCAGTGAGGTGGTCAGGCTGGTGACGCCACGTGAACCCCTCCGGCCTCTCAGGCCACCTCCCCTCAAGGGGAGGCAGGGAAAGGGAAGGATCGCCCATGCTTCTTGGCTCCCTTGTCAGGGGAACTGCTGCGGAGCAGAGGGGTCGCCCACAGACCAGGCACCAAGGCCAGAGCTTGCCACCCTGCGGTTGCCCCGACTCTCAGGCAGTGGCGCTGAAAGCCTGTGCCCTCAGGGCTGGCGGCGGCGGCTGAAGAACGACGTCCTGGCGGCGCCGGGCGGACGGGCGCCGGGCGGCACGATCACGGTCTCGAACTCGCGGATCGCGGACTGCAGCCACTCGGGGGCGCCGCTGTACTCGCCGAATTCGTGCTGGGGCAGCCACTCGGCGCTGATCACCTTGTCGGGCTGCGGGTTCAGGATGCCCGAGCAGTACTGGGTGCCGAAGATCAGGTTCAGTCTCGCCTCGCCCTCGCCGGACTGCACGCCCCGGCCCGCGTGCGAGCCGACCAGCCGCAGATCGCTGACCGCGATGCCTACCTGCGAGAGCAGCGCGCGGCGCAGGTGCATCTCGATAATGTTGTTGCCCACCGGCACGTCGATCAGCAGCCCCGGCAGGCTGTGGCCGCCGCCCGGCAGCAGCGGCCGGGGGTGGCGGACGATCAGGTAGGTTCCCTGGTGCTGCACCAGCGCGAAGACTCCCACCTGAAAGGCGACGGGCTGGCCGTGGGGTTCGCTGTGGCTGGTCAAGTCAGGGTCTCCTCGGGAGGGGGGGCCGGAAAAGTGGAATGTCCCTCATTGTAGGTGGATGAACGCGGCGGCGTACAGGGGGTGGGCCGCTGCAGCGGGGGGACGATAGGGGTACACCTGAGCCGCCGGGCCAGCCGCTGCAGCGCCGGGTCGTGGGCCGGGCTCGTCCAGGCGGGCGACTGCACCAGCAGCAGGCTGCCGACCTCGGCCGGGTCGGGCCAGCCGTCCGTGGGGCCGGTCTGCCGCCGCAGGGTGACCCGCGCGGGCACCTCCGGGGGCAGCAGGGGAGCGAGTTCGGCCCCGGTGCGCGCCAGGTCGTAGCCCTCCGCGACCGGCAGGTGCTCGTGCCACTGGGGATACAGGCCCGTGTAACGGCCCATCAGCCCCGCCTCCAGCGCCAGCCCGGCCCAGTTGCCAGGGCGCAGGCGCCGGGGGTCGCCGCTGAAACTGGCGAGGTCATGGTGCGAATCGAGGTTCAGCACGTCCTGGCCGGGAAAGGCTTCCAGCCACGTCCAGGCGTCGGCGTGGCTGAGGGTCACGAAGGCCGGCACCCCGGCGTAGCGCTCCAGCTCCTCCCAGCCGGGGTAGAGCGGATAATCCTCGTCGAGCGCGGCCCAGGCGGCGCCACCCCGCCTGAGCACCCGTTTCCACCAGGCCTCCAGGCGGTCGGGCTCGCGGTCGCGCGTGCCCCAGATCGGCGCGTCGAAGACCAGCTCCCGCGTGCCGGAGAAGGCGTCCCAGTCGATGCTGAGCAGCATCAGAAGCTCCGCTGGTAGTCGATACTGCCCGGATCACGCACGAAGCCCAGGCGGCCGTTGATCGCCAGCATGGGCGCGTTGTCGCTGGCGTTGTCGGTGCGGATGAGGGGCGCGCCCAGCCGATGTGCCGCCCGGATCGCCGCGAGCTTCAGACCCGTGGCCACGCCCCGGCCGCGCCACGCCCGCGTGACCCCCGTCAGGCCGGTCAGCAGCTCCGGGCTGGCCTCGGTGCGGAACAGCGCCGTCTGGCCGATGAACCGGCCGTCATGCACCGCGACCAGATACGCCTCCGGCAGCAGGCCCGGGTCGCCCAGCACGGCTTCTCCAAAGACCTGAAAGCTCAGGGGCGTGGCGGGCTCGGAGCGGGGCACGTCCTGGCGCACGTCGCTCATCAGGGCGTGCAGCCGTGCGCTCAGCTCGGGCTCCCCGGCCGCGCGCAGCTCCGCGAGGCTCACGATCCGCACCCCCTGGGCCGCCAGCGCCTCCAGACCCGGCGCGATGCGCGAGTGGTCGAAGGCCGTCACGTCCAGGGCGCTGTAGAAGAAGCGTTTGCCCGGCATGAAACCGCGCCGCTCCAGAAAGCCGGGCGCGAGCGGGTGATCCTCGCGGGCCAGCCCCCGCACCGACTCGGCCCCCAGGGCCCGCAGACGGGTCTCCAGCGCCGTCCAGAGCGCCCCGCCCGCCCCCTGCCCCTGGTGGGCGGGCCGCACGGCGAGTTCCAGGCTGTAGCGGTTCGGGTGGTACGCGCCGGGGTTCTGGTAGAAGCTGGCCGTGCCCACCACCTGCGAGCCGTCCACGGCGACCAGGGTGGCCGCGCGGTAGCTCCAGCCGCGCTGCTCGGCGTCGCGTTTGCGCAGATCGATGCCGCTCTGCGGGTCGTGCGGGCAGGCGGCCGTGTAGACCTGCGCGGCGACGTCCCACTCGCCCTCCCCCACTGGCCGCACCTGAATCACACGCCGCCCCATTTCATCTCGACGAAGGCCTGCCGGGGCCGGAAGCCGAGCCGGTCGTTGATCGCCAGCATGGGCACGTTGGTCGTGGCGTTGCCCGTCCAGATCTCGCGGATGCCCCGCTGGCGCGCCAGACGGATGGCCCGCAGCTTGAGCGCCAGCGCCAGCCCCCGGCGCCGCCACGCCCGGCGCGTGCCGGTCAGGCCGGTGTTCAGGCGCCCCGAATCGTCCTCGGCACGCTCCAGTTCCGAGAGCGCGGCGACCTCGCCCTGTGCCGTCACGGCCAGCAGGATGCCGTGCGGATCGGCCAGCGGGTGCGAGAGGCGCGTCTGGAAATCCCCGAAGGTGACCTCCGAGGCCGCGCCGGTGCGCGGAACGTCCAGGCGGGCCTCCACGAAGGCGGCGTGATAGGCGCGCCGGGCGCTGTCCTGGCCAACTTCGGCTTCCAGTTCGGCCAGACTCAAGGCGCGCAGGCCGTCCGGCAGCGCCTCGTGGGCGGCCCAGGGCGCGGGGTCGAAGGAGTCCACGTCCAGCACGTTGTCGAAAAAGCGCATGGCCTCGCTGAACCCCCGGCGTGCCAGGAAGGCCAGCGCGTGCGGCTGATCCTCGTAGGCCCCGGCCAGCACCTCGCGGGCGCCGCGGGCGCGCAGATGGGCCTCCACCACCCCGGCGAGGCGCGTGCCCACCCCGCGCCGCCCGGCCTCCGGCAGCACCATCAGCTCGGCGTGGTAGCGATCCGGGTGGTACATCCCGGCGAACTGCAGCGCCGCCGCCATGCCCACGACCCTGCCCCCGTCCTCGGCCACCCACTGAGCGGTGTGCAGGCCCAGCGGGTGCTCGCGCAGCCTCTGGAGTTCGTGCGCCAGCGAATCGGGCGTCCAGGGATGGTTCGGGTTCACGGCGCTCATGACCCGCGCCAGGGCCGGGACGTCGGCATCGGTCGCCCCCCGGAGGGTGAGGGTCGGCGCGCTCACGCCAGCCCGCCCAGCTTCAGCCCGTCCAGCCGCAGCTCGTAGCGGTAGCGGGTGGCCGTGCGCCGGAAGCCCAGCGCGGCGTTCATGCCCAGCATGGCCACGTTGGGCGGGTCGTTGAAGGTCTTGATCACGCCGCCGCCCGCCGCGTGCAGCGCCCGCATGGCCGCGACCTTGAGGGCCTTGGCGATGCCCCTGCCGCGGTCTTCCCGCCGCACACCGGTCATGCCGATGTAGTAGGTGCCGTCGGGGGCGCGGCCCAGCGTGGAGTAGCCGATATAGTCGCCCAGCAGCGGGTCTCGCAGCCCGGGACGCACGGCCACGAACGACAGCTCCTTGGCCAGATGCGGGTCGTCCATCTCCTCTTTCACCCACTGCTCCAGGGCCTTCTTCGTGAACGGCGTGCCCAGCGGGACGTCCTCGAACAGCAGGGAGTCCAGTTCCCAGAGCTGCCGGTCGCGCTCCGGATCTCCCTCCAGCTCCGTCAGGGAGATGAGGCGCACGCCGCTTTCCTCCACCTGCCTGAACAGCTCGTCGAAGGTGCCCAGGTCGAGGTCGGCGGTGCTGAGCTGCGACTCGTAGCGCTCCCAGGCCACGCTCCAGCCGCGCCGCTCCAGAAAGGCGCGGCCCACGGCGTCGTGGGGCTGGTCGCTGCTGCCCGTCCGCAGTTCGCGGGCACCGCGTTCGGCCGCCTGCCGCAGCAGTTCGCTGTAGAGCGCCGTGCCGATGCCCTGCCCACGGGCGTCCGGATGCACGTTGATGCCGCCCCAGTAGCGCCAGTCCTCATAGGAGTGGCTGTCGTGGCCGAAGCCGGCGACCGCCACGACCCGCCCGCCCTGCTCGGCCACGAGCCGGGTGCGGAACATCGCGGGGTCGTGGATCTGATCCTCGCGGGCCAGATCCTCCGGGGTCGTGGGCCAGTCGGGGCGGCTGGCATTCAGCACCGCCGCCATCTCCCCATAGTCGTCCGGGAGGCGGGGTTCACGCAGGGTGGAGAGCAGCGTGGAGGAAGGTGTGGTCATGACGCCATGGTGCCTCGCCGGGGTCAGTGGCGCATCGGCCAGTGGGCTTATCCTCGGGGAATGAGCGCTGCCACCCCCCCCCTGAAGCTGCTGCTGATCGTGCCCCACCCCGACGACGAGGTCTACGGCGCCTCGGGCACGCTGATGACCCACCTGGCGGCCGGCGAGCCCTGCGGCCTGGTCACCCTGACGCGCGGCGAGGCCGGGCGCACCCTGGGCCTGTGCGACACGCCCCAGGAGCTGGCCCGGATGCGCGAGGTGGAACTCGCCGCCGCGCTGGAGGTGATCGGTCTGACCCGGCCGGAGGCGCTGCAGCGCGGCAGCGTCTTCGAGCACCACCACTTTCCCGACAAGGCGCTCAAGGATCAGCCGCTGGAGACGCTCATCGAGGTCGCCCGCGAGGCCATGACCCGCCTGCGACCCGAAATCGTGCTGAGCTTCCCGCCCAACGGCAGCAACGGCCACCCGGATCACGTGACCACCCACCGCGCGGTGAAGGCCGCCTGGGACGGCCTGCCCGCAGGGGAGCGCCCCCGGCTGTGGTACTACGCCTCCGACGCGGCGCCCGAGAACGAGGAACTGCGCGCCATCTGGCTGCCGCCTAACACCCGGCGCGACGTGAGCGCCCTGATCTCCCGCAAGCTGCAGGCCATCGCCTGCCACCGCACCCAGGCGCTGAGCACGGTCGACTTCATCCGCAAGTTCCCCGAACGCATCACCGAGGAGACCTTCTACGAGGTCGGGCTGAACTGAACCGCTGCCGCCCGGCCTGGGTCAGTCCTCCCACTCGCTCACCGGGATGAAGTCCACGTTCTCGCCCTCGGTGCCGGTCACGGTGTAGCGCGAGTCGAAGCGCACGGTCAGCTCGCCCTTGTCGAAGTGCCCGGACGAGACCACCGGCTTGCGGAAGATGTGGTTGCCGTCGTCGTCCACGCCGATGTGTGCGCTCTTGGTGAAGCGGAACTCGACCACGTCGCCGTGCGGGCGGGTTCTCACGCGCACGCGGAAGGTCTGGGCGTCGTCCTGGCGGACATAGGGGTTGGCGGGCGCTTTCTTGCGGAACAGGTTGAACATGGAGCCTCCGGACGGTGGACAGGGATCTGGGCGCGGTCGCCCGGGTGGACGGCTGGACAGCTGTGGCAGGGCGGCGGCCCTCAGAGTTCCCGGAGCAGGCGGGTCAGCAGCCGCACGTGACCCGGCCAGCGATCGAGCCGGATGTGTTCGTGCGCCGCGTGCGCGCCGTCGCCGGGGGCGCCCAGGCCGTCCAGCGTGGGCGTGATGGGCGCCGTGAAGTTGCCGTCGGAGCCGCCGCCCACGACCTCGTGGCCCAGCTCGAAGCCCAGGGCCTGGGCACGGGCGCGGGCCTGCTCGTACAGGCGCAGGGTGTCCGGGCCCTGTTCGAAGGGCGGGCGGTTCAGCCCCCCGGTCAGTTCCGCGCGCACGCGGGTGTCCGTGGGTCTCCAGGCCCGCACCCCGGCGTCCACGCGCTCGGCCTCGGCCAGGTGGGTCACGCGCACATCGAACTCCACGCTGCAGGCCTCGGGCACCACGTTCATGGCGCTGCCGCCGTGGATGACCCCGGCGCTGATGGTGGTGCCCACCTCGGGGCGCGCCAGGGCCTGGATGGCCAGCACGGCCTCGGCGGCGGCGGTGATGGCGCTCGCGCCGTCGGCAGGCCGGTTGCCGGCGTGGCTGGCGATCCCGCGCAGGCTCAGCCAGTAGCCGCCGGTGCCCTTGCGGCCGGTCTTCAGGGCGTGGCTGTCGGCCACCGGCGGCTCCACGACCAGCGCCGCGCGGGCGCCCGAGGCGGCGGCCTCGATGTGGGCGCGGCTGCTGGGGCTGCCCACCTCCTCGTCCGGCGAGAGCAGGATCTGGATGCCGCCCGCCGGCCACTGGCCGCCCTGTGCCCCGCCCGTTTCCCGGCGCAGCGCCCGCAGCGCGTGGAAGGTGCCCACGATGCCGCCCTTCATGTCGTAGGTGCCGGGGCCGTACACGCGCTCTCCCTCCAGGCGCCAGGGCATCTGCGCCAGCGTGCCCACGGGCCAGACCGTATCGGCGTGCATGAGGATCAGGAGCGGGCGGTGGCCCGGAGCGGTGCCGGCCCCGGCGCCCGCCAGACTGGAACTTGCCAGACCGGAACTCGCCAGCCCCGCGCTGTCCACGCCGAAGTTGAAAATTCGTGTGCCACCCGGCAGGGCGCGGGTCACGGCGCCCAGGCCACGGGCCCAGCCCTCCACCAGTTCCATCACGCGGGCCACGGCGCCCGGATCGCTGGACGGAGATTCGATCTCGACCAGGGTCTGCAGGTCGGTGAGCATGGCGTTCAGGTCAGGCCCGGCGTTCGGATCGTGGAGCATGGATGACATGCTATCCCGCACGGCTGAGGGCTTCCGGAGGCTCAGGGCGGGGGGCCTCCGGGAGGCCACAGCCGCCGAGCCCCCACCGCCCGGCACGGGTCAGGCCGGAGGGTGGAGGCTCGGATGTGGGCCGGGACAGTCGGGCTTAAGTGACGGGCTCAGGTGAGCAGCGCGACCTGATGCTGATCGGCGCGCAGCACGGCGCGGCCCTTAAGGTACAGGTCGCCCAGGGCCTTGGGCCCGAAAATGCGCGTCAGGCGGGTGCTGGTCATTTCGATGGTGCGGCCGCCGAACCGCAGCCGGACGACGTTGGTGGTGCCGGGAACCCAGGTGCAGGACAGTTCTTGCATGCAGACCTCCTCAGTCAGCTCGGGGATGGTCGGAGACGGGAACAGTACCGGAAGCGCGCAAAGAGCCTCCGCAGAAGCGAGGGACGCAGGCCCAGGAAGCAGGCCAGACAGACCGGTACCTCACAGCCTAATCCGGCGCGATCAGGAAATGGTCAGAAAACGGCTCCTGAACTTGAGCGAGTGATCATCAATGAACCTGTCGAGGTCGTGGCTGGAGCGGAGAACCGCCGATCAGCGGGTGGCGGCCACTCGATGGGCGCACCGCCGGGCTCTGATCGTCCTCCGACCCCCCGGCCCACGCCTGACGGGCATCGAAGACCGTGGGGGGCAAGGCTCACCCCCTGCCTGCATGGGAACCATCGTTTCCCGGCCTGTCGACCTTCCGTTCCAGTTCCGATCAGGCGGAGCATGGGGAGAAACGGGCACCGCCAATACCGCAGCCTCACCCGTCTCCGTCCTCGCCACCGCTGATTCCTGGGGTGGCCGCCGGCCGTCCCACAAGACCGCTGTGAGGTTCGCCCCAGGCCGTGATTGACTGGGGCCATGACCGCCCAGACTGCCCACCCCGCCGCTGCTCGGCCCGGCAGCGCCGCCACCCCGGGCCCGGAGAGCCTGCTGGCGCTGGCCTTTCCGTCCGATCCCCAGATCAGCCCGGATGGACGGCGGGTGGCCTTCGTGCTCTCGCGCATCGAGGAGGAAGACCCGCTCGCGCCGGACGCGGACTTCGCCCGTCCGCGCTACCGCTCGCACATCTGGCTCTCGGACGGCGAGGGGGCGCGGGCCTTCACGACCGGCGCGGCGCGCGACGGTGCCCCCCGCTGGTCGCCAGACGGCCATACGCTGGCCTTCGTGCGCGACAGCACGCCCGCGGGCGGCCAGGAGCGCAGGGGGCAGCTTCACCTCCTGCCGCTGGGCGGCGGCGAGGCCCGGCGGATCACCACCCTGCGCAATCCCGTGCAGGACGTGCAGTGGAGCCCCGACGGCCGCTTCCTGGCCTTCCTGAGCCTGGGCGACGACCAGGACAAGCGCGACGAACGCGGCGAGGCCCGCGTGATCACCCGCCCGCGCTACCGCTTCAACGGCCTGGACTGGCTGCCCGAAACCCCCGCCCGGCTGTGGAGATACGACCTGCAGCGCGGCGACCTGAGCGAGTGGCACGCGCCCGCCGTGGGCGTGAGCACCTTCGCGTGGCTGCCCGACAGCCGCGGCGTGCTGTTCGTGAGTTCCCTGAACGACCGGCGGGCCTCGCAGTGGCAGCAGGAGGTCTTCCGCCTGGCGCTGGAGGGGCCGCCCGAACAGCTCACCCGCTGGAACTCGGCCATCACGTCGGTCGTCCCGCATCCGGACGGCGAGCGCTTCGCCGTGGTGGGCCGCCCGGAGGGCCAGGGCAACACCGAGTACAGCCATCTGTATCTGCTCGGCCCGCAGGGGGAGCCGCGCCGCCTGGACGCCGGCCACGACGTCCCGGTGGGGAATCTGGTGGGCGGCGACTGCCACGTGGGCGCCATGCCCGAGCGCCCGGTCTGGCTGGACGACCGGACGCTGCTGTTCGCGGCCACCGTGCGCGGCAGCTCGGGGCTGTTCCGGGCCAGCCTGGACGGGCCGGTCACGCCGCACGACCACCGACCCGACGGCGTGATTTCCGCCTTCACGGCGAACGCGGCCGGCATCGCCCTGATCCGCGAGCGCGCCGACCGTTTCCCGGAGGTCGAACTCGGCGGCGCGCAGGTCACCACGCTGCATGAGGCGCTGCCCTTTCCGGCCCGCACGCCCGCGCGGGTGGGCTTCGACACCGGCCTGGGCGAAGGCGAGGGCTGGGTGCTGCTGCCTGGCGGCGACCAGCCGGTGCCCGCCCTGCTGAGCATCCACGGCGGGCCGCACACCGATTACGGCCACGCCTTCATGCACGAGTTCCAGCTGATGGCGGCGCGCGGGTACGGGGTGTGTTACAGCAACCCGCGCGGCTCGGTGGGCTACGGGCAGGCCTGGGTGGACGACATCCACGGCCGCTGGGGCACGGTGGACATGGCCGACCTGCTGGCCTTCTTCGACCGCTGCCTGGAGACCCAGCCCCGGCTGGATCCGGGCCGCACGGCGGTCATGGGCGGCAGCTACGGCGGCTACATGACGAACTGGATCACGGCCCACACCGGGCGTTTCCAGGCGGCCATCACGGATCGCGGCATCTGCAACCTGATCTCCTTCGGAGGCACCTCGGACATCGGGCTGCGCTTCTGGGACGACGAACTGGGCCTGAACTTCCATCGCCGCGCCGACGCCCTGCGGCTGTGGGACATGAGCCCGCTGCAGTACGTGGAGGACGTGAAGACCCCCACCCTGATCGTGCATTCGGCGCTGGATCACCGCTGCCCCGTCGAGCAGGCCGAGCAGTGGTACGCCGCGCTGACGCTGCACGGCGTCCCCACCCGCTTCGTGCGCTTTCCCGGCGAGGATCACGAACTCTCGCGCTCGGGGCGGCCGGATCGCCGCCTGACCCGCCTGCACGAGTACCTGAACTGGCTGGAGCGCTGGCTGCCCGGCGCAGGTGTGGACAGGGCGGGTGAGGTCGCCGCCGCGACTGACCAGGGGGAGAGGGCAGGAGCCATGGGCTAAGCCCGTGCCCATGCTGGCCGAGCCTTCATGAAGGTGACTGGTGTGAGATACCTCACGAACAGGCAGGCGGCGGGTGGGAAGACCGTAAGCCCCGCCGCCCTAACGTCGGGTATGCCCCTCAGGTCATCCGAATTTCCCCGCTGGCAGGAGCTGCGCCTGAAGGCTGACCCCCCCGTGACCTACCTTCCCTCGTTCCTGTCGGCCACCCAGGGCCGCGCCAGCTTCGTGCTGCTGCTGACCTTCCTCGGATTGACCTTTTTCGCCGTGATCACCGCTGTCGAGACCCGCATCATGACCACCCAGACGGAGCACAGTGTCCGGCAGAGCGACCTCTTCCAGACGGCGCGCTACTGGGTGGGGGCCGAGGAATCGCTGGAGCGCAAGTACCGCCTGGAACCCGGGCCGGGCATCCGCGCCCGCCACAGCCAGGCCGCTGCCGACGTGGTGACCAGCCTCCGGGCGATCCGCGCCAACGACCCCGCGTCCACGCACGACCGCATCGACCCGCTGCTGGCGCTACATGACCAGTATCTGGACGCCATCTATTCGGGCCTCTTCCCGGCCGTCGATGCCGGCGATCTGCAGCGTTCCCTGGAGATCGACCATCAGCTGGTCGACCCGGTGTTCGACGCCCTGCAGGAACAGGTCACGGCGGCGGCCACCGACCACCACGAGGACGCGGTGGCCCGGCTCGATCAGCTCACCCGGCTGCAGAACCAGCTGGTGGTGCTGACGCCGCTGGTCTTCGTCATCGGCCTGCTGGTGCTGGCCTTTTTCTGGCGGCTGATGCAGCACAGCCAGGCCCGGCTCGATCAGGCCAACCGCGAGACCATGAGGCGGCTCAAGGCCGAGGCGACCACCGACAGCCTGACCTCGCTGGGCAACCACCGGGCGTTTCAGGAGGTGCTGGGGCTGGCGCTGCAGCAGTCGCGCTCGGAGGGCCACGTGTTCTCCCTGGTGCGCCTCGACCTGGACGAATTCAAGGTCATCAACGACCGGCATGGGCACCTCTACGGCGATCAGGTGCTGGCCAGCTTCGGGCAGACGCTCTCGCGGCTGTTCCAGGGCACGGCCTACCGCGTGGGCGGCGACGAATTCGCCGTGCTGCTGCCGGCCGACCTCCCGCAGGCGCTGGCGGCGGTCGAGGCCCTGCGGGACGTGCTCAAGGCGCAGAAGCTGCTGACCATCAGCGCCGGGCTCACGGTCAGCGCCGCCGACACGGCCAGCCCGGACGACCTGCAGCAGCAGGCCGATCAGGCGCTGTACGAGGCCAAACGCCGCGGCCGTGACCGCACGGTGACCTTCCAGTCGATCGCCGACCGCGCCACCCTGCTGCCCCACGAGCAGGTCGAGGCGTTCCGGCAGCTCCTGCACGCCGGGGCGATGGACGTGGCGTTCCAGCCGATCTGGCAGCGGGGCGCGGCCCACCCGCACGCCTACGAGGCGCTGGCCCGCCCCCCCAGGAAGGCCGGGTTCGACGGCCCCCAGGAGCTGTTCGACGTGGCGGCCCGCCTGAACCGCAGCATGCCGCTGGACGAACTGTGCTGGACGACCGCCCTGGGGCGCTGCGGCGCCCTGCCCGGCGGCGCGCTGCTGTTCCTCAACCTCTCCCCGCAGACCCTCGATCAGGACGCTCCGCTGGCCCCCAGGCTGCTGGACGCGGTTCATGCGGCCGGCCTGTGCCAGGGGCAGGTCGTCATCGAGATCACCGAGCGCAGCGTGGGCCACCTGAACTCCGTGCTGGCGCAGGCGGGGCAGCTGCGGGCCGCCGGTTTTCGGCTGGCCCTCGACGATGTGGGGGCCGGCAACTCGGGCCTGGAGATGCTGCGCCAGCTGCAGGTGGATTTCGTCAAGATCGACCGCTCGGTGGTGGCGGCCGCCCCGACCGATTCCACCGCCAACGCGGTGCTCGCCGCGATCATGGCCTATGCCCGCCAGACCGGCGTCCAGGTGATCGTGGAGGGCATCGAGACGCCCGAGATGCTGGAACACGGCTGGGCCATGGGGGCCCAGTATGCCCAGGGCTACCTGCTGGGCCGCCCGCAGCCGGGCTTCGTGGCCCAGGCGCCGGCCGACGTTCCGGCCCGTCCGGACGGGGAGCGGGAGCTGGCGGCCCCCATCCCGGCGTCCCCGGCCTCGACCTGAGCCGCTCCCGGAAGCTCCTAGCCCCCCGCCAGCAGCGCCGCGCCGGACAGGGCCAGCACCACGCCCAGCCACTGCCGCGCGCCCAGGCCCTCGCGCAGCAGCAGCACCGCCAGCAGGGTCGTGAAGGCCGGGTACAGGCTGGTGAGCAGGGCGCCCACCGCCAGCCCACCCCCCTGCACCGCCCACAGGTAGAAGAGGTTGCCCAGCGTGTCGCCCGGCGCCGAGGCCAGGATCAGGCCCGGCGCCCGGGACCGCAGCCCCACCCGCCAGGCGGCCAGCGGCACCACGATCAGCGAACTGGCCAGCCGGGCCGCCGCCAGTGTCCAGAACACGCCGTCCCCCTGCGCCTGCCCCAGCAGCACGAAGAACAGCCCGAAGCCCAGCCCGGCCAGCAGCCCCAGCGGCACGCCGCTCTGCCCTGGCCGCGCGCCGTCCTGCCAGCTCAGCAGCCCGGTGCCCAGCAGCACGCCCGCCGCGCCCAGCCAGCCGCCCAGGCCCAGGATCTCGCCGCCCAGCACGCCCACCACGACCGGCACCGCCGCCGACAGCGCCCCGGTGCCCACCGAGACGGCGCCCATCGGGCCCAGGGCCAGCGCCCGGTAAAAGGCCAGCACGGCCACCAGCCCCACGGCGCCGGCCGCCGCGCCCCACCCCAGGTCGCTGGCGGGCGGCACCGGCTGCCCGAACGCCCAGGCCAGCAGGGCCATCACGGCCGCGCTCAGGGGGTGGGTCAGGGCCACCACCCGCAGCGGCGAATCCCGCCGGCTCGCCAGGCCCGACAGGAAGTCGCCCACGCCATAGGTCATGGCCGAGAGCAGCCCGCTCAGGGTGGGATTCACGGGCGAAAGCGCGGGCGGGAGGCAGGCAGGGCGGCGCGGGCAGGAGGCATCTGGCGCCGAGTCTAGCGGGAGTCTGCGCCGCACCGCCCTCTGGGGCTCCGTCCTTCCGTGCGCCGCCGGACACAGATCAGTCCCACCCGATCAGGCACACTGAGCCATGCGGCGTCCCCGTTCATCTCCACTGGTGCCTGCCACGCGTTCGCCCCAGGTGCGGCCGGCCCTCGCGGTCACGGCGCTGCTGATCGCCGGCGTGTGGGGGCAGGAGCTCCTCGACACCCTGGCCTTCGGCGGCAGCCTCGACCGCTACGGCATCGAGCCGCGCGAGAGCGGCACCTTCTGGCACGTGCTGAGCGCGCCCTTCCTGCACGCGGGTTTCGGGCACCTGATCGCCAACACCGTGCCGCTGGCCGTGCTGGCCTTCATGAGCGCAGTGCGGAACCTCTGGCGCTTCCTGGCGGCCACCGTGATCATCGCCGTGCTGGGCGGCGCGCTGGTCTGGCTGCTGGGCCGGGGCGGCAGCGTGCACCTGGGCGCCAGCGAGCTGATCTTCGGCTACCTGGCCTACCTGCTGGGCGTGGGCTGGTGGGAGCGCACGCCCACCGCCATCGGCGTGGCCCTGGTCGCTTTCGTCCTGTATGGCGGCATCTTGTGGGGCGTGCTGCCCGGCAATCCCTACGTGTCGTGGGAGGCGCACCTGTTCGGCTTCCTGGCCGGACTGGTCGCGGCGGCGCTGCTACACGGGCGCCGGCCTCAGCGCCCGGCTGGCACGGTGTCGTCTGGCAAGGTGTCGACCGGGACGGCCTCAACCAGTCGAAAAGTCTGAAGGTCTAAGAAAGGCGACCCAGACGCCACCCTGCTGGGCTTCACCCCTACAGCGTGACCTGCCCTCCCGGCGTCTCCAGCACGGCGCGCAGCTCGGCGCGGGGGGCCTCGTAGACCTCCACGGTGCCGCTGAACTCCAGCCCGCTCAGGCGGGCGCGCAGGCGATCCGGGTGGGCCGTGCCCAGCAGCAGGCGGCTCAGGCGCACGCCGGCATCCGGCAACTGCGCGGCGGGCGAGGGCGTGAGCCAGTGGATCAGCGAGGGGGCCACGCCGTACATGGGCAGGACGCCGCCCGCCGGCACAGTCAGGCGCCAGCGGAAGCTGCCACGCGACAGCTCGGGCACTTCCGGGCCGGGGCTCAGGCTCTCCACGCCCGCGACCCAGTGGATCAGGGCCGGGCCAGCCTCCAGCCGCTCCTGCATCTCGGCGCTGTCCAGGCCGAACCAGCGCGGCCCGGCGGGCGGCGGGGCGGCCGGGTTCACGGCGAGCACTTCCAGGTAGGTGTCCGGCCCCAGCGAGAGCAGGGCGTTGTGGGTGCCGTAGTCGGGGTGCTCGCCGCCGGGCTGCAGGGACACGCCCAGCTGAGCCTCCAGCCAGGCCCGGCCCTCCGCCAGGGTGCGGGCGGCGACCACCAGATGATCCAGGCGGGCGCTCATGCGCCCCTCGGGCGGCTCATGCCGGCGGTGTCCCCGAGCACGATGGCGGCGGCCTTCTCGCCACTTTCCATGGCGCCCTGGATGCCGCTCATGGAGGTGGCCTCGGAGGCGAGCAGCACGCTGCCCAGGCGCGTGGCGTGCCCGGCCAGCGTGGCGGCGAACCCGGGCGGCTGCGGATACTGCGCGTGCCGGATGCGCTCGGTGAGCAGCGGACGCAGGGACGCGACCGGGCCCTCCCCGTACCAGCGCCCCAGTTCGCCCCGGACGCGGGCGTCCAGCGCGGCCTCATCGAGTTCCGGCTCGCCCAGCACGGTCACGGTGAGCTGGCGCTGGCCCGCCGGCGCGCGGCCGGGCACGGCGTTGCTGATCCACTGCGCGTTGTGGATAAAGCCCTGCTCGCCGTTCAGCAGCAGCCGGGCCTCGTTGTCGACCATCTGATGGGTCACGTAGTGCAGGTAGGTGCTGCCCAGGCTGCCGCGCGAGACCTTCTCGCCGGTGAGGGCCTGGGCGCTGTCCGGATCGGTTGCGACGATCACCGTGCGGGCGTCGAGTTCACCCGCGCTGGACGCCACCGTGACGTGCGATTCATGCGGGATCAGGCGCGTGACCCGGATCCCCAGGGTCACGTCCAGATCCCGGGCGAGCTGCTCGGGAATCCGGCCCATGCCGGCGCGGGGCAGGGCGGCGCCGCCGTCGATGAGCATCCGGAAGTAGTAGCGGAAGAGCCGGGCCGAGGTGCTCAGGTCGCGCTTCAGGAAGATGCCCCCGAAAAACGGGCGGAAAAACAGTTCCAGCGCGCGCTCGCTGAAGCCCTGGCGGCGCAGGTAGGATTCGGTGGATTCGTCGGGCCCCTGCAGCAGCGTGTGGGGAGCAGGAACGCGCAGGCGCAACGCCAGCTTGCCCACCCGCAGCTTGTCGGCCAGCGAGAGCACCCGCGTGGTCAGGGTGCTCAGCAGCCCCGCCGGATCGCGGATGGGGTCGCCCAGCACGTCGGCCCGCTCCCCCCGGCGCACGACCGCCGCAGGCGCGATGGAGACCAGATCCAGGGCGCCCAGATCGAGGTGGCGCTTCACCGCCGGGTACGCCGGAAACAGCACCTGATACCCCGCGTCGAGCGTACAGCCGTCCACCACGCGGGAGCGCACGCGCCCACCGACCTGCGCGCCCGCCTCCAGCACCCGTACCCGTCGCCCGGCCCGCGACAGCACGCGGGCGGCCGTCAGGCCGGAGAGGCCCCCACCGATCACCAGAACATCCACCATGAGGCACAGCCTAGAGCAGATGGTGGCCGGGTGATGGTGGATGGAGGAAGGCGAAAGGGGCGGGGGCGGATTGGGGCGTGGGAGTCAGTCTTCGGTGGCGCTGCGGATGAACCCTCAGCCTGTTCCCCTCCAGAGGAGGCAATAAGGGCGTGCGGGCCATGCTGTTCTTGCCTCCCTTTTAAGGGGAGGTGCCCCGCAGGGGCGGAGGGGTCGCCTTCCAGCTACGGCGCCCATACCACTCCTCTCTCCGTCTCTCCCCCGCTCAGTCCGTCGCCGCCGCCTGCGCGCTGGGCTGAGCTTCGGCCGGCGCCGCCCGGACACCCTTCAGGGGCCGCTCGGGGAGCATCACGGTGACCAGGAACGCCAGGCCCACCAGCCCCGCCGACACCAGGAACACGTGGTCGATGGCGCCCATCAGGACGCTTCGCAGCGCGTCCAGTACCGGGGCGAACAGCTCTCCCTGACCGGCGCCGTCCAGGGCGGCGCGCAGCCCCTGCTGGGCCTGTTCGCTGCTCAGCACGTTCGGGTTGGCGATGGCGGCCTGCACGGGCGCCGGCAGGCTCTGGGCGCCGGCCGGCAGTTCCCGGCCCAGGTTCGCCGCGAGTTGCGCGTTCACCAGCGCGCCGAACAGGCTCACCGCCAGCGTGCCGCCGATCTGCCGGAAGAACTGGTTGCCGCCCGTGGCGCTGCCCAGCTGCTCGCGTGGCGCGGCGTTCTGCACCGCCAGGGTGAGCTGGCTGTTCACCGGCCCCAGGCCCAGGCCGAGCAGGATCATGATGCCCACCGCCGCCCACAGCGGGGTTCCCAGGCTGAGGTGCCCCGCCAGCACCAGTGCGCCGGTGGCGACCAGGGCGCCCAGCACCACCAGCGTCTTGTAGCGCCCGGTGCGGCTGACCCACTGCCCGGACAGCGTGCTGGTCAGGATCATGCCGCCCATCAGCGGGGCCAGGGCCAGCCCGCTGCCCGAGGCGCTCGCGCCGCGCACGCCCTGCATGTACAGCGGCAGGTACAGGATCGCGGCGAACATCCCCGCGCTCACCAGAAAGCCCGCCAGCGACGCCAGGGCGATGGAGCGGTCGCGCATCAGCCGCAGGTCGAGGATCGGGCGTTCCTGCGCGCGGCTGTGGCGGGCGTACCACAGGCCCAGCCCCAGCGTGGCGACCAGCAGGCCCAGGATGCGCGGGCTGTCCCAGGCGTAGGTGGCCCCGCCCCACGACATCGCCAGGGTCAGGGTCGTGACCGCGCCGGCCAGCAGCGCGGCGCCCAGCGCGTCGAAGTGGCCACGGGCGCCCGTGGCGGGCAGGCGGAAGAAGCGCCAGATGACGAACGCCGCCAGCAGCGCGAAGGGCGTATTGACGAAGAACACGCTGCGCCAGCCCAGGTGATCGGTCAGGAAGCCGCCGACCAGCGGGCCGACCACCGAACTCACGCCCCATACGGCGCCCGTGTAGCCCTGGTAGCGCCCCCGCTCGATGGGCGTGAAGATGTCGGCGATGGCCGTAAAGCTCATCGCCATCAGGGTGCCGCCGCCGATGCCCTGCACGGCCCGCCAGAAGATCAGCTGCTCCATGCTGGACACGAAGCCCAGCGCCACGGAACCCAGCGCGAACACCGCGATCCCGAACAGCAGCAGCGGCCGCCGCCCGAACCGGTCGCTGATGGTGCCCACGATGGGGATGGTGATGGTGGTGGTCAGCGAATACGCCGTGAACGCCCAGGCATACAGGTGAAAGCCCCCCAGGTCGCTGATGACGCGCGGCATGGCGCTGCCCACCACGGTCATGTTCAGCGAGGCGAGAAAGAGGACGGTGAGCACGCCGACGAACGCCAGAATCTTCTCGCGGTGGGTCAGGCTGGCCTGGACAGGACGGGGGGCGGTCATGCGGCGCCTCCGGGGCTCAGGGTGGCCGTCAGTGTCCTCAGGGCGTCCAGAGCGGCCCGCACGGTGGCTGCCGGCAGATGCCCGAAGTGGGCCTGCACGATGTCCTGCCCGGTCGCCCGGACGCGGGCGCGGGTAGCGGCGCCCTGGGGAGTCAGCCGCAGCTCGACGCGGCGCAGATCGCCGGGGTCGGTCACACGCTCGACCAGCCCGGCCTCCACCAGTTTGGACACGATGCGGGTGACCGTCGGCGCGGGGAGGTTCTGCGCCGCCGCGATCCGGCCCGGCGTCTGCGCGCCGTCCATGATGGCGGCCAGCACCACGAGTTCCTTGGTGTTCAGGCCCAGCGCGCCTTCCAGCGGCTCGTCCAGCACCTGCCGGAAGCGCCGCGAAAGGCGCAGGGTCAGGCGCACGACCTCGTACAGCTCGTCGGTCTGCGCCTGGGTGGAAGAGGGGGTGGGTACGTTCATTTCATCTGGAAGTATTTCAGACGGAAGGAATCGGCGCCATCAGCGTCCGTTCATTTACAGATATCCCTGCTCAGAGCAGCGCCCGCAGCCCCGCCCAGCCGTCCAGCATCTCGGAAAGCCGCACGCCGCCCAGCAGATGCGCGTCCAGCACGCCAGGGAGCCAGGGAAGGGTTTCCGGCGGCAGCGCGTCCGGCGCGAACCAGCCGACCGCCGAGGTCTTGTCGAGCGGCGCCGGCTCGCCCGCCCAGACCCGGGCCCGGAAGAAGCAGTCGGCGCCCTGGGTGCCCTCCAGGTCGTAGCGGCACAGCCCCAGCGTCTCCAGCGAGTCGGCGTCCACCCTGAGCCCGACCTCCTCGAGCGCCTCTCGTACGGCGGCGTCGGCCAGCCGCTCGCCCGCCTCCACCCGTCCCCCCGGCAGCCCCCACCGCCCCTCGCCGTAGGACGTGCCCGCGCGGCGCCCCAGCAGAACGCTCCCAGAGGCGTCCTGCACGATCAGCCAGGAGACGAGGTGGAAGGTCACGGCGCGCCCATCAGAGGGCGGGCCGAGCGCACATCCTCCAGTTGCTCCGTCACGAGGGCGCCGCCCCGCAGATGGACGTCCAGCAGTGCCGGGAGCCAGAGCAGCGAGTCGGCGGGCAGGGCGTCCGGGGCGAACCACCCGACCTCGGAGGTTTTGTGGAGCGGCTGTGGCTCGCCGGCCCAGCTCCGGGCCAGGAACAGGAAATCGGTGCCCTGCACCCCATCCACCGCATACCGGCGGACGCCGAGCACCCCCAGGGCCTCTGGCGAGACCTCCAGCCCCGTTTCCTCGCACAGTTCCCGCGCGGCGGCGTCCTGCAGGCCCTCGCCACTCTCCACCTGCCCCCCCGGCAGCCCCCACAGCCCGTGCCCGTAGGCCGATCCGTCCCGGCGCCCCAGCAGCACGCGCCCGGACGCGCCTTGCACCACGACCCACACCAGCAGATTGAAGCCCATGGCCCAGGGTGGCATGCCGGGGGTGCGCTATGCTGCCCACGCGTCACCGGGGGTGCCCTGACCGAGCAGTCGGCAGGGCTGAGACATACCCCAGGAACCTGATCCGGGTCATTCCGGCGGAGGGAGCGTGACCGGAAGCCAGCGACAGGCTGCCTTCCCCGCTTCCCCTCGTGACGCGAGGGGGATTTTTATGCGTAGAACCGTTCTGCTTGGCCTGCTCCTGACCGGAGCCGCGCACGCCCAGACCACCCTGACGGTGGCCACCCACGATTCCTTCTCGCTGGACAGGAAGCTCGTGGCGCAGTTCGAGGCGGCCCATGGCGCGAAGGTGCGCTTCGTGAAGGGCGGCGACGCCGGCGAGCTGCTGAACCGCCTGATCCTGACCCGCCGCGCCCCGATTGCCGACGTGGTGTACGGCCTGGACAATGCCCTGCTGGCCCGCGCGAAGGCCGCCGACCTGCTGAGCCCCTACCGCCCGGCGAACGGGTCGAGGGTGCCCGCCGCACAGCGCCTGGACGACACGGGACTGCTGACCACCGTGGACTACGGCGACGTGGCCCTGAACTACGACCGCGCGTACTTCCAGAAGGCGGGGCTGGCGCTGCCCCGCAGCCTGGACGACCTGAAAAGCCCCCAGTACGCGAAATTGACCGTGGTCGCCTCTCCAGCGACGTCCAGCCCTGGCCTGGCCTTCCTGCTCGCCACCGTGAACCACTTCGGCGAGGCCGGTGCCTGGGCCTGGTGGGAGGCTGCCCGCACGAACGGCATGAAGGTCACGCGCGGCTGGAGCGACGCCTATTACAAGGACTTCAGCCGCAACGGGGGCAAGTACCCCATTGTGCTCAGCTATGCCAGCAGCCCCGCCGCCGAGGTCTTCTACGCCGACGGCTACGACCCCGCCAAGCTGCCCGCCCAGGCGCCGACCGCCAATCTGTTCCTGCCCGGCTCCACCTGGCGGCAACTGGAAGGCGTGGGGGTTCTGAAAGGCACGAAACAGCCCGAGCTGGCCCGCCGCTTCGTGGACTTCATGCTCAGCCCCGCCGTGCAGGCCGACATCCCCACCCGCATGTGGGTCTATCCGGCGGTGAGCGGCGTGAAGCTCGACCCGGTGTTCAGGTTTGCCCAGCAGCCCCCCGCCGACACCGTGAAGGCCAGCGTCCCCACCAACCCGCAGCGCCTCGTGGACGCCTGGGTCACGCAGGTTCTGCGGGCCCGCTGAGCTGGGGAAGAGGGATGAGTGATGAGGAATGAGGCGTCGCTGATATGAGTGGGAACGATGATCACATATGGTGCGGACAGGTTCAGAGCGCAGTGATCTGCGAAATTGAATACTGTCGTCTGGAACGTCAGACTTGCTCACCCCCTCCCAACCTCCCCCATCAAGGGGGAGGAGCGGAAACATCGTATTCATCGCCATCAATGCAGCTCGGTGTGGAAAGTGTCCGCACCATTGATCACACGCCTTTACTGCGAAGCAATGCAGGTCTGCTGGGCAGCGCTACGAGCCTCAGGAGGAGAGAGGGAGGCTTGATCCCTGTCCCTAAAAGTCGATCAGCCGTTCCAAGCGTCCCGCCCGGCATCTCACCGCAGGCCGCCACCGGCCGTCGTGCGCGCAGCGCGCGGGCCTATCGCGGAACGACAGGATGGCGTCGAGGCCGGACACGTCGGCGCGATGAACGAACACGACGGTCAAGTAGAACCTCTTGCCGAGCGCAGCGCTGCTCCCCCTGCCCTTTGGGTAGGGGGCTGGGGGGTGGGTAAGCCGTGCCCCGCAACGTCAGACCCTATCTCCTCGCCCTCCCCGCCCTCCTCTTCACCCTGTTCTTCCTCGTCGTCCCCCTCGTCAGAACCCTGCGGGAAGGCGGCATCAACTTCACCATCTGGGAAGGCGCCTATTTCCAGGGCCGCCTGCTGTGGACACTGGCCCAGGCGGGCGCCACCGCCCTGCTCGCCCTTCTGATCGGCGCCCCGCTGGCCTACCTGCTCTCGCGCTACAGCCTGCCCGGCAAGGTGCTGTTCCTGCGACTCCTGCTGCTGCCCTTCGTGACCCCGACCCTGGTGGCGGTGCTGGGCCTGTCGGCGCTGCTGGGGCCGCAGGGCGTCCTGACCCGCCTGAGCGGCCTGGACGTGTCCGACACGCCGGTGCTCCTGATTCTGGGCAACCTGTTCTTCAACCTGCCGGTGATGGTGCGGCTGGCCTACGGGGGCTTCTCGCGGGTCTCCCCCAGCCTGATCGGCGCGGCGCGCTCGCTGGGCGCGCCGGCGTGGCGGGCGGCGCTGGGCGTGGCTCTGCCGCTGGCCCTGCCGGGGCTGGCGGCGGGCGCGGTGCTGGTCTTTCTGTACTCGGCGCTCAGCTTCGGGCTGCCGCTGGCCCTGGGCGGCGAGCGCGCCGCGACCCTGGAGGTCGAGATCTACCAGAGCGCCTCGCAGCTGCGGCTGCCCGAGGCCAGCGCCCTGATCGTGGGGCAACTGGTACTGACGCTGCTGGCGACCTGGGCCTACGTCTCGCTGGGGCGCGGCGGAACGGGGGTGCCGGCGGCCGGGCTGCCGCGGGCGAGGGGCGGGGCACTGGCGGGCCTCCTGGTTCTGGGCGGCCTGACCCTGCTGATCTGCTTCGCACCGCTGCTGGCCGTGGCGGCGCGCGGCATACTGGGCGCCGCCGGGCCGACGCTGGGGTACTGGACGGCGGTGCTGGCCGACCCCGAGACCGGCCTGCTGGTGGGCAACACCGTTCGCTTCGCGGGGCTGGCCCTGCTGGGGGCCACGCTCCTGGGCGGGCTGTTCGCGCTGGGCGCGTGGCGGGCGGGGTCGCGGCTGCTCGATCTCGCGACGCTGCTGCCGCTCATGGTCTCGCCGGTCAGTCTGGCGGTCGGCTACCTGCTGGCCTACCCGGCGCTCACGGCCACGCTGCCGATGCTGATCGCGGCCTACACGCTGCTGGCCCTGCCGCTGGTGGTGCGCTCGCTGCTGCCCGCCCTGCGCGCCCTGCCCCCCCGGCTGCACGAGGCCGCCCGCACGCTGGGGGCATCGTCCGGGGGTGCCCACCGCACCGTCACCTTCCCCCTGACCCTGCCTGCGCTGCGGGGCGGCGGCGCGCTGGCCCTGGCGACCGTGCTGGGCGAATTCGGCGCCACGCTGGTGCTCACGCGCCCGGAGTGGGCGACGCTGAGCACCGGCCTGTACGACCGGCTGGGCCGCCCCGGCGAGCGCAATCTGGGCGAGGCCTGCGCGCTGGCGACCCTGCTGCTGCTGCTGTCCACGGCGGCCTTCACTCTGCTGGACGGCGGAGCGGGAGAGGTAACCTGAAGAGGGGGCCGCCACCAAAAACAACGGATATTTCAATTCGATTTCATCTGGCTGTTAACGCTACTGAGCCATTTGATACAACTTAAACCAGCGGTTCATGATGTTCAGGCTCATTCCTTTAGTTGGGCGACAGGGCAGACTCCGGTCTACGTCATCCGACGAATCGATCCCACCCGGAGTTGCCCATGAACCGAATCCTGATCCTGTCCGCCCTGCTGCTCGCTCCCCTCAGTCTCGCCTCTGCCCAGAGCACGGGCCAGAGCGCGGGCACGAGGCCCGTCAACCAGATGACCACCCTGCCCCATACCGGCACCAGCGACCGGATGAAGAGCACCCAGGCGCTGCAGAGCACCCTGACCGAACTGCAGGCGCTGCAGCTGCAGACCAAGCAGGCGCACTGGAACGTCAGCGGCGCGCTGTACTACCCGCTGCACGAGCTGCTGCAGGAGCACTACGAGATCATCGCCAAGCACGCCGACGACGTGGCCGAGCGCCTGCTGGCCATCGGCTCCAGCTCGGACGGCCGCGCCCCGGTGATCGTGGGCAGCTCCAACCTCCCCGAAATTCCCGGCGGCTTCATCGACGACGCGCGGGTGCTGAACTTCTTCAGCCAGCAGTACGTCACGGTCGGCGGCCGGCTGCGGGGGCGCATCGACGATGTGGAGAAGGTCGACCCGACCACTGCCAACCTGCTGCAGGAAGTCGAGCACGACATCGAGAAGTTCCAGTGGCAGATGCGCGCCCACCTGCAGCCCACCAACACCGATCCCAACGGCGGCGCGTTCCTGAACAACGGCGCCCCGGTGCTGAACGGCGGCAAGTAAGCTCCTGTCCTGACAGTACCGTCCTGGCCTGACGCTCCCACCAGCCCGGCTCCCGCTCAGCGTGGAGCCGGGTTTGTCTGTCCACGCGCCACAATGCCCTGTGGTTCTGCTCCCGCCCGCCCTGAACGTCACTGGTCTCTCGAAAGCCTTCGGCGCCGTCCAGGCCGTCCGGGGCGTGTCGCTGGAGGTCGCGGCGGGCGAAACGCTGGCGCTAATCGGCCCCTCCGGCTGCGGCAAGAGCACCGTGCTGCGGCTGGTGGCGGGCCTGGAACGCCCGGATTCGGGGCGGGTGGAGGTCGCGGGCCGCGACGTGACCGCCCGGCCGCCCGAGGCCCGCCAGGTCGGACTGGTGTTTCAGGACTACGCACTGTTTCCGCACCTGAGCGTGCTGGGCAACGTCGCCTACGGCCCCCGGATGCGCGGCGTGAGGCGCCCGGACGCCGAGGCACGGGCGCGCGAGGTGCTGGCGCTGGTGGAGCTGCAGGAGCTGGCGACCCGCCGCCCGCACCAGCTCTCGGGCGGGCAGCAGCAGCGGGTGGCGCTGGCCCGCGCGCTGGCGACCGGCTCGGGGCTGCTGCTGCTGGACGAACCGCTCTCGAACCTCGACGAGCAGTTGCGCTCGGAGCTGCGCGCCGACCTGCGCGCCCTGTTCGGCCGGGTGGGCGCGGGCGTGCTGCTCGTCACCCACGACCAGCGCGAGGCCCTGAGCCTGGCGGGGAGGGTGGCGGTCATGCGCGCGGGCGAGGTCGTGCAGCAGGGGGCGGCGGCGGACGTGTTCGCCCGGCCGGGGTCGGCCTGGGTCGCGGCCTTCCTGGGCTGGGCGAACATCCTGCCGGCCGGGCCGGGCCGGGCCCGCCTGGTGCCCGAGGACGCGCTGCTCCTGGGCGAGGGCGAGCCCTGGGCGGTCACGGCCCGGCAGGGGACGGAGGCGGGCGAGACCGTCCAGGTGGCGCATCCATGGGGATCACTGACGGTCAATCTGAGTGCGCGGGAAGTGGCGCTGATCCGGGACGACACCCTGAGTCTGAACGTCGATCCGGGCCGGGTGCGCGAGGTGACCGACGACCGCGAGTGAGGGCCGCCCGGCCCTACACTGGCCGGGTGATTGCCTGGATTCTGGTGGGGGGCCGGCTGCACGCCACGCCGGCCCTCCTCGCCCTTCCCCGCCCGGCGCTGGTCGTGGCGGCCGACGGCGGCGCCCGGCACGCGGCCGCGCTGGGCGTGCGGGTGGACGTCTGGGTGGGCGATTTCGATTCCTCGGGAGGGCTCTCGCTGGACGCCCCCCGCGAGGTTCACCCCACCGCGAAGGACGAGACCGACGCGGAACTGGCGGTGCGGGTGGCGCGGGCACGGGGTGCCACCCGGCTCGTGTTTCTGGGAGCCTTCGGCGGCCGCTTCGACCACACGGCCGCCCTGCTGCTGGGCGGCGTGCGGCTGGCGCGTGAAGGGCTGCAGGTGAGCCTGAGCAGCGGCGACGAGTGGGCCTGGCCCCTGCTGCCGGGGGCGCCGCTGAGCCTGGATCTGCCGCCCGGTCTGATCCTGAGCGTCGTGGCGGGAGAGGGACTGCGCGGCCTGAGCCTGAGCGGCGTGCGCTGGCCGCTCTCCGGCGCCGACGTGCCGCTGGGCAGCGGCTGGACGGTCAGCAACGAGACGCGGGGCGGCGCCGTGCAGGCCACCATAAACCAAGGCTGGGCGCTGCTCACCGTGCTCTACGGCGAGGCGCCCAGCCCGGAGGTCGGGTCAGCCTAGGTCAGTCCGAGGCGGGGCCTTCGCCGGCCGGAGCCCCAGGACAGGGGGCCACCCCGGGCCGCGTGCCACGCGTGTAGGCGCAGCCGTAGTTGGGATCAGCCACGACGGCGGGGGTCAGGACGTCATCGCCGGCCGGCTTCTGCCCGGTCTTCTCCCAGGCCACCAGGGCGTTAAAGCCCTCGACCAGTTCAGCGGCGTTGAACTCGCAGTGCCCGGCCGCCCGGATGGCGCGCTGCACGAGCAGGCCACCATGACCGTTGGCGTCCACCGCGCGGCGGTAGAGCTGCTGGTGCTTGAAGGGCACGTAGAAATCCCCGGTGGTGTGCATGGTCAGCACTGGCACGCCGATCTCGCCGTTCACGCGCGGCAGCCAGCGCACGCCGTCCCAGCGCGGCGGGTTGGGTTCGCGGTCAGGGCTGACCCGCACCAGGGCCGCGTTGAAGGCCACCTCCTCGGGGGTGGGGGCCTCGCCGGTCGTCCAGCGGTAGGTGCGGCCCTGGTTGCCGTACAGGTTGCGCGGCAGGATGCCGCTCAGGGTGCCGTCCGCGCCGCCGGTGCTCAGCACGGCCTGCTGGAGCCCCCCGACCCGGAAGCCCAGCGCGAACACCGGCCGTTCGCCGCCGGTCAGCGACTTGGCCAGCTCGCGCAGCCGCGCGCCCGCGCCGTCGTTCTCCTGCCAGAGAGGGCCGGCCGTGCTGGTGAACAGCGCGCCCAGGGTCTGCGGCAGGGTCTTCTGGAAGCTGGCGTCCGGATAGGTCTTCGGCCCGGTACCGGCGAGCTGCGCGGCGGCCAGGGTGTAGTCCCCGAGCCACTGGAACTCGTAGTCCTGATCCATCACGCCGCACAGGGGCATGGCGGCGGCGTAGGGCACGCGGCTCCGGGCGGTGCGCGCGGTCTCGGCCTCCACGGCGGCGCCGGCCACGTGCCCGCCCATCGAGAAGCCCATGATCAGGTATTTGCTCGGTTTCGCCTTGCCGGTCAGCGCGGGAAAGGCCAGCGCCAGGGCGTTGGTGTCCTCGACCCCGGCGCGCACGTCGTAGTAGTTGGCGCTGTAGGAACTGGCGGCCCAGGCGTAGCCCTGGGAGAGCCAGTACTCGCGCAGGGCGGGCGTCTGCACCTTCAGCTCGGTTCCCGTGCCTGCGTAGCCGTGGGTGTACATGATCAGCGTGCCGTTCCAGGTCTGGGGCACCTCGATGGCGTAGGCGGCCGGGCCCTGGATGCCGGGGGTCACGCCCTGGTACAGCGTCGCGCCGGGGATGTCCTTGAGGGTCGGAATGACGGCCGTGAACTTCCGCGTGTCGTGGACGCGGGTGTCCACGCTGTACTGCAGGGGCGCGCAACTGGAGAGCAGCAGTCCGGCGAGCAGCAGGGCGGCGCCGGGTGGGCGGGGACGGGACGGGGTACGCAGTCGTGGGAACATCTGGCCTCCAGGCATGGCCCGCCCCGGTGCAAGGGCGCGGCGTGGTCGGTGGGTCGCGGTGGACGGAACAGGCGGGTTGTACAGACGCCTGTATTTAGCGCCTGCGCGGTGGGGGTTGTCAAACGCCCTGGCCCACGGGTGGGAACCTTCCGCACGGGGTCTGCGTACCTGGAGGGCATGAGACAGAATCGTGGCCTTGGGTGTGGGTGCCTGGGATGTGGTGGCGGGACGCTGGTGGTGCTGGCCCTGCTGGGCGCCCTGGCGTGGTTCGTGGTGATCAAACCGGCGCGGGACTTCATCGCGGGCTGGCAGCCCCCGCAGACGCAGACCCAGACGCCCGGACGGCCCCAGACTCCGGGCCAGCCCTCCACGGGCAGCGCGCAGACCGCCCTGACCCGCAGCGAGATCGAGAAGTTCGTGCGCGTGCGCCGCGACGTCCGCACCGCGCTGGGCAGCAGCTTCACGGGTCTCCAGCAGGTCTGGACGGACGTGCAGGGCGGACAGACCCCCAACATCCTGCAGGCGCTGAACGTGCTGCGGCAGGCCGGGGGCAGCATTGGCGCCGCCCGCACCGCCCAGAGCGCCGCGCTGACCCGCGAGGGCCTGAGTCCCGAGCGCTACGCCGCCATCCGCGCCGGGGTGAACCGGGCCCTGGGCCTGCCCAACGTGGACTTCGCCCGCGCCGCCGAGTCGCTGCAGCGCGGTCAGCTGCCGGATCTGAGTTCCACGGTGCAGTCGGCCAGCGCCCAGGAATCCGCCCTGATCGCCCCCTTCCGGTCGGAGCTGACGGCGACGGCGGCGGCGGGGCTGCTGGGGCTGTAGTGGGCCGTCTGGAGTGAGGGCGGGAGCCGACCTCGAAGACGCCAGGGCGCCGGCCCCGGCTGGCCGCGCCAGCCCCTTGAGCCGCCCTTTAGCGGCTGAGGTCGCCCCGAGAGTCTGTGTGCTGGATTCCCCGTGCCGACCCCGGCTCCGCTAGGGTGGACGGTATGACCAGCACCCCCCTCTCCCCCACCCCCACCGCGCAGTCCGAGGCGCTGTTCGCCCGCGCCCGCGCCGTGACGCCGGGCGGCGTGAACAGCCCGGTGCGGGCCTTCCGCTCGGTGGGCGGCACGCCGAGGTTCATCCGCGAGGCCCACGGCGCCTACCTGACCGACGCCGACGGTGCGCGCTACCTCGATTACATCGGCTCGTGGGGGCCGATGATCCTGGGCCACGACCACCCGGCCGTGCGGGAGGCCGTGGCGGGGGCCCTGCAGGGCGGCACCAGCTTCGGGGCGCCGTCGTGGCGCGAGGTCGAGCTGGCTGAACTGGTCACCCGCCTGACCGGCGCCGACAAGGTGCGCTTCACGAGTTCCGGCACCGAGGCGACCATGAGCGCGCTGCGGCTGGCGCGGGGCTTCACCAGTCAGCACGGTACCGGGCGCAAGTTCATCGTGAAGTTCCGGGGCAACTACCACGGCCACGCCGACGGCCTGCTGGTCGAGGCCGGCTCTGGCCTGATGACCAACGCCGCCGGGCACCTGGGCACCTCGGCCCCGAGCAGCGCCGGCGTGCCCGAGGAATACGCCGCCCTGACGCTGGTGTGCGAGTACAACGACCCGGCCGCCCTGGACACCCTGATGGAACTCCGCGGGCACGAGATTGCGGCCGTGATCTTCGAGCCGGTGGTGGGCAATGCCGGGGTGCTGATCCCCACGCCGGACTTCCTGGCCGCGCTGCACCGCGTGAAGGAGGCGGGAGCCCTGCTGATCGCCGACGAGGTGATGACCGGCTTCCGCCTCTCGCTGAGCGGCGCGAGCGGTCTGCTGGGCATCCGCCCCGATCTGAGCTGCTGGGGCAAGATCATCGGCGGCGGCCTGCCGGTCGGGGCCTACGGGGGCCGCGCCGACGTGATGGAGTTCGTCTCGCCGCAGGGCCCGGTGTACCAGGCGGGCACCCTCAGCGGCAACCCGCTGGCGATGGCGGCGGGCCTGGCCACCCTGCGCGCCCTGGAGGCCGACCCGGACATCTACCCGCGCCTGGAGAGCTACACCTCGCGGCTGGCGCAGGGGCTGAAGGACGCGGCCCGTGACGCTGGCATTCCCATCTCCGTGAACCAGATCGGGTCGATGCTCACGGCCTTCCACCAGGACGCTCCGCACGGCTCGGTGGGCAACTACACGCAGGCGGCGCGGAGCGACACGGCCGCCTTCGCGGCGTGGTTCCAGGCGATGCTGGGCCAGGGCATCTACTGGGCGCCCTCGCAGTTCGAGAGCATCTTCGTCAGCGGCGCACACACGGTCAGCGAGCTGGATGCCACACTGGAGGCCGCCCGCCACGCCTACCGCAGCGTCTCCGAAGGAGCCTCGTCTTGACCCTCCTGCAGCAGTCTCCCGATGTCATCCGCGTCCTGAGGGACAGCCGCGTCGTGGCGGTGGTCGGCTTTCACCACGACGCCATGAAGCCGGCCTACTACGTGCCGGAGTACCTGCACCGTCAGGGCTACACGATCATTCCGGTCAATCCGGCGCTGGCGGGGCGCGGCGAGAGCTTCTTCGGTCAGAAGGCGGTCTCGCTGCTGGCCGACATCACGACGCCGGTGGACGTGGTGGAGATCTTCCGCCGCAGCGACAAGGTGGCCGGGCATCTGGCCGACATCCTGGCCATGCAGCCGCTGCCCAGGGTGGTGTGGCTGCAACAGGGCATCCGCGACGAGGCCACGGCGCGCGAGCTGAACGCCCACGGGATCAACGTGATTCAGGATCGCTGCATGCTCTCGGATCACCGCGCCCTGATGTAGCGTGCCCGGATGGAGCGTGTGCCCGTAGAGAACGCTCCAGACGCCGGCGCTACACTGCGGCCATGCAGATTGCCGACCCGCTGGGCGTGCCTGGGGCGCCGCTGGAAACCCTGAACGCCGTCATGACCCGTTTCGAGGGTTCCGAACTCTCGGGCGGGCGGCTCATTCTGGTCACGGATCGCCAGGGCGACCGGGCGCGGGCGAGCTACGCCGCGCTGGTGGTCACGGGCAAGCAGGCGAACGCCGCGGCGGTGGTCACGGCCGCCGCCTTCGGGCCACGGTTCGGCCGCGTGGGCGCCCAGGCCCTGGCCGATCTGGTGGTGTGGGCCACGGGGCAGGCGTTGCCTGTCTGTGAGACGGTGCTCAACTCTTCCGACTTCTCGCGCGTGCTGGCCGAACCCGACGCGCGGGAAGTGGCCCAGCTCGTGGCCTCGAGCAATCCCAGCGATCCGGCCATCTACACGAGGTTGCCGGAGCTGCAGCCGGACGAACAGGAGTGACCGCCGGGCGCGTTGCCCTGCGTCCAGCTGGATCACCCCGGCTTGGCGGGAGTCGGTGCAGTCATCTTGTTCAGCACGACCAGTTCGGTGTGCAGGGGCTGAGCTGACGCGTCGGCAGGTTCCGGCATGTACGACCACCCGACGACGACCCCTGCCATCGGCAGTCAAGGCGAGGAGGCAGCCTCACGCGGAGACCGCCTCCTCGCTTTCAGGAGTTACAGGCCGGCTTCGGCCAGGAACACGTCGAGCTTCTGGGGGCGGAAACCGCTCAGGCTGTGGGCCACGTCGCCGCTGACCAGCGTGGGCACGCTGCGCCGGCCGCCGTTGACGCTCATCACGTACTCGGCCGCCTGGGCGTCCTGCTCGATGTTGATTTCCTCGAAGGCCAGGCCCTTGCTGCTCAGGGCGCGTTTGGCGGCGTGGCAGTCCGGGCACCAGGTGGTGGTGTACATCTTGATCATGGCGGTCTCTCCTTGGCAATGGGCTGTGTCGGTGGGGCTGACGGTATGGACGCGCCTCAGCGGAACGCCCGGTACGTTCAGTTTACAAAATAAAGCAGGGGTAACAGAAAGACGGCCCACCTTCTGCGGTGGGCCGGCTCGGGGGGCGGAGTTAGGCGCTCGCGGTCGGCTCGGAGGCCACTTCGGGCGCCACGTCCGGCACAGGCGCCGCCATTGCCGGAGCGTCTTCCACACGCTCTTTTTTCGGCACGGGCGCAGCCTTGGGCGCCATGATCATGTTCATGTCCATGCCCATCATGGAGGGCATCCCCTCGGGGGCGCCGACATCGGCCAGCGTGTCGGCCACGCGGTGCAGGATGCGCTCGCCCAGTTCGGGGTGGGTGCGCTCACGACCACGGAACATGATCGTAACCTTGACCTTGTGCCCCTCGTCGAGGAAGCGGCGCACGTGCCCGGCCTTGGTGTTGAAATCGTGGTCATCGATCTTCACGCGGAATTTGATGGCCTTGACTTCCTGGGCGCGGGCGCGCTTGCGGTTTTCCTTCTCGTTCTGCTGCTGCTCGTAGCGGAACCGGCCATAGTCGAGCAGGCGGCAGACGGGCGGGACGGCCTGCGGGCTGACCATGACAAGATCCATGCCCGCTTCACGCGCCATGGTCATGGCGTCGCGCGTGTCGATAATGCCCACCTGCTCGCCTTCAGCGCCGATCAGACGAATCTGGCGGACGCGGATCTGCTCGTTGACCTTGTGTTCTTTCGCTATGTTCATCACCTCCGCGCGCCCGGCGCACGCTGGCGCCCTGGCGGCTGTACCCACGCCTCTTGCGGCAGGTAGACCGTAGTTTACCACGTGGGCCGTTCACGCCGGGTTCATGCGGGACGACGGCTGTGGCCGCGCCCCAGGGCCAGGGTACGGCGGGCTCCGCCCCGTGAGGTGCCACACCTGACACACCCAAAACGAACGGTGGAACACGCTGCACAGGGCCTCTCCGCCGACACCGCTAGACACTTACCCTTGATGTCACAGGTACACCAATTAGCATCGGGGTATGACCCGGCTGACCCTTCCGCCCCAGGCCACGCAGGTCGGCCTGGCGGTGGACGTCGCCGCCTTCGCCATGCACAGCGGTGAACTGCGGGTGCTGCTGGTGCAGCGCGGCGCCCTGCCGCACGCCCGCGACTGGGCCCTGCCCGGCGGGTTCGTGCATCCTGGCGAGGAACTGCACGAGGCCGCGCTGCGCGAGCTGCGAACCGAGACCACGGTGCAGCTCGAGCCCCGCCATCTGGAGCAGTTCTACACCTTCGGCGAGGTCAACCGCGACCCACGCGGCCGCATCGTCTCGGTGGCGCATCTGGCGGTGCTGCCGCACGGCACGGTGCGCGTGACCCCCGGTGGGCACACGCTGGGCGCCGAGTGGGTCAGCGCGCACCAGCCGCCGGCCCTGGCCTTCGACCACCACGCCATTCTGGACAAGGCCATCGGGCGGCTGCAGCTGCGGCTGGAATACGGCAACCTGGCGATGGAATTCCTGCCCGACACCTTCACGCTGCCCGAACTGCAGGGCGTGTACGAGGCGGTGCTCAACCGCCGGCTGGACAAGCGGAATTTCCGCAAGCGGCTGCTCTCGCAGGGCATCCTGACCCCCAGCGGCGAGCGGCGGATCGGCGTGGGCCGCCCGGCGCAGCTCTACAGGCGGGCCAAACACGCCCGGCTGGCCGCGCTCTAGGGGCCTGCGTCCGGACTCCCGGAGCGGCGGATCAGCGCTCCAATCCGGCGCGGCCGACCCCGCTACAATGGCTCCACTATGGACATGAAGAAGCTGATGAAGCAGATGCAGCAGGCCCAGGCCGCCGCCGCCAAGATTCAGGACGATCTGGCCGCCCAGAGCGTGGAGGGCAGCGCGTCGGGGCTGGTCACGGTGACCATGAGCGGCCACGGCAAGGTCACGGCCCTCAAGATCAAGCCTGAGGCGGTCGACCCGGCCGACGTGGAAGCCCTCGAAGACCTGATCCTGGTCGCCCTGCAGGACGCCTCGGCAAAGGCCGACGCCCTGCAGCAGGACGCCACCCGCGGCCTGGGCATCCCCGGCTTCTGATGGAGCGATTCCCAATCTTTTCGCCATCTGCCCTCTGCCCTCTGCCATCTGCGCCCCGCCTGGGGCACGCATGAAATACCCCCCGTCCCTGGTCGCGCTGATCCGCGAACTCTCGCGGCTGCCGGGCATCGGCCCCAAGAGCGCGCAGCGGCTGGCCTTCCACCTGTTCGAGCAGCCCCGCGAGGACATCGAGCGGCTGGCGAGTTCGCTGCTGGAGGCCAAGCGCGACCTGCACGCCTGCCCGATCTGTTTCAACATCACCGACGCCGAGCGCTGCGACGTCTGCAGCGACGCCACCCGCGATCAGGAACTGATCTGCGTGGTCGAGGAACCCGGAGACGTGATCGCCATCGAGCGGAGCGGCGAGTACCGCGGGCTCTACCACGTCCTGCACGGGGTCTTGAGCCCCATGAACGGTGTGGGGCCGGAGAAGCTGCACATCAAGGCCCTGCTGCCGCGTGTGCAGGGCGGCATGGAGGTCATCCTGGCGACCGGTACGACCGTGGAGGGCGATGCCACCGCGCTGTACCTGCAGCGCCTGCTGGAGCCGCTGGGCGCCCTGGTGAGCCGCATCGCCTACGGCCTGCCGGCGGGCGGCGCGCTGGAATACACCGACGAGGTGACGCTGGGCCGCGCCATGAACGGTCGCCAGCGGGTCAGCAAGCCGCCGCTGAAAACGGAAGACGACGGCGAAGCGGGGTCAGCGGTTCGGCGCTGATTCCCGGCGCTGAAGCGGAAGTCGGTTTTCTGAACAGATGGGGAGAGACCCATCCGTTCTGCTTGTGTACCTGCCGTGTGCCAGGGCAGCCGCCATCAGCACGCTCACCCTGAGCGAAGGATCTGACCACCGGCCCGGAGGGTTCAAGCCCACCTGTGGAGGGCGCCAGCGGCTTCAGAACGGGCCGGGAAGGTTCGGCCCGACGTACCCGGCCTCGCGGCGCGAGTCGTCGAGGGCGTCCATCGCCCGGTTCAGACGTTCCTGCCTTCTCGCGAAGTACAGGCCCACAGCGAGGATCGGTACGAACACGGCCAGCATGACAAGTCCCATCAGGTGCCCTCCTGGCCCCGATGATAGGGTGGTCATGCCATCGGCGGTGCGGCCAGTGCCGCAGCTTCGTGCCTACCCCCCATAACTCGCCCGCAGCCGCCCCAGCCCCTGCCGGAAGCCGATGCGGCGCATGGGCAGCTCATTCAGGGTCACGGCCCGGAGCCCGCGCGCCCCCAGGCCACTGAGCAGGGCATCGAGCAGCGCGGGCGTGACGGCCGGGCCGTCGTGCAGCAGGATCACGCTGCCGCCTCTGGTGCGTTCCAGGGTCTGCCCGGCCAGGGTGGCGGCGCCCTGGCCTGTCCAGTCGCGGCCTTCTATGTCCCACAGGGCGATCTGCCGGCGGGTCAGTCGGGCGAGGAGGCGGGTCAGCGGGCTGTGGCCGCCGTAGGGGGGGCGGTAGAGGTGTGGGCCTCCCTCCTGGGCACGGGGATGCCAGCGCACCTGCGCCCACTCGCGCCAGGGGGGCAACAGCAGCGCGTGGGTGTGCCAGCGTCCGTGGGCCTCGATCTGGTGCCCGGCGTCCAGCAGGGCGCGCAGGAGGTCTGGACAGGCCCGGCAGGCGGGCTCGGTGACGAAGAAGGTGGCCTTCACGCCATGCCGGGCCAGCACGGCCAGCAGCTCGGGCGTGCGCTCGCTGGGGCCGTCGTCGAAGGTCACGGCCACCCGTCCCGACTCCCGTGGCCCTGGCCCCAGGGCGCCCCAGCCGACCGCCCGGCCCAGCACGTCGGCGCCCAGCACGGCCCCAGCAAGCGCAGCAGCGCCCAGCGCCACCCCACGCTGCCTCACGACGAAGGCGAGGGATCGGGCCGGCGCTGGAAGGAGCGGCGAAAGGCGACATAGCCCAGCGCCGTCACGGCGGCCAGCACCGCGCCGGTCACGAAGGGGCCGGGCAGGCCGTACTGGCGGTAGGCGAAAGCCCCCAGCAGCGGCCCCAGCGACGTGCCGATGTTCTCCATGGTCATCAGGACGCCCCAGGCGGCGGGGCGCTCGGCCTCGGGCAGGCGGCTGACCACCAGCGCGGCCCAGCCGGGCGACAGGAAGGCGTAGCCCAGGCCCACCAGCGCGGCCAGCAGGAACAGCGTCCAGACCGGGGGCGTGGTGGCGAACAGCGCCAGACCCAGGCCCAGCAGGGCGAAGCCCAGGGTCACCGCCAGCCGCGCCCGGCCGCCGTCGGCGACCCTGCCGGTGAAGGGCATGCTGGCGAAGGCCACCACCCCGCCCACGCCCAGCACGCCGACCATGCTCCAGTAGTTCAGGCCCAGTTCGGGGTACAGGGTGAACAGCAGCGGCCCCAGCAGGGTCAGGGTCAGGGTCTGCATGAAGGCCGCCGGAATCAGCGGGGCCAGGGCGCGGGCCGCGACCTTCATGCGGGCGCGGGCGGGGGGCCGCTCGGCCGGCACCGGGCGCGGCCGCACCTTCACGAACAGGACACTGACCAGGGCGAGCGCCTGCACCCCCACGATCAGCAGCGCAATCTGGCCGAAAGGCCGCCCCCCCAGCGCGCCCAGCACCAGCACGCCCAGCCCCACCGCCGGCATGACGCTCATGGTCACGGCCGTCAGGGTGCGGCCCTGGTGGGACTCGTAGGCGGCCTCGGCGGTCAGGTTCACCAGACCCGGCCACAGGGCACTGAAGCCCACGCCGTGCAGCGCGGCGACCAGCAGCAGCAGCCAGATGGCGTGGGCCTGGGTCAGCAGGGCCATCGCCAGGACACACAGGGCCGCGCCGGCCAGCATCACGGGCCGCACCCCACGGCGGCTGATCAGCACCCCGACCGGCGAGCGCATCAGGGTATCCGTGAAGAAGTGGACGCTGAAGGCGGTCGCGGCCACCGCCACCGCCTCCTTCTTGGGCAGCCCCAGCAGCCCCGGCGCGGCCTGCTGCAGGTACGCGCCGTACAGGCCGCTGCGCACGAACTCCGAGCAGGCCAGGGTCAGGGCGGCGGCCACCACGCCCGGCAGGGAGCCGGGGGCCAGCGGCAGACGCAGGCGTTCACGCAGGGTCACGGCCCACCATTATGCAGGGGCTCCAGCCGACCGGGTCGTGCGCCCCTATTGTGACGGGGCTGACCATGCCCCGGAACTGATAGCCTGCGCTGGTGCCTGCGTTTACGGTCGTCATTCCTGCCCGCAATGAGGCGGCCTACCTGCCCGCGACTCTGCAGGCCCTCGATCGCCAGACCCGGCGGCCCGCCGAGGTGATCGTGGTCGACAACGGCAGCCTGGACGACACGGTGGGCGTGGCCGAGGCCTGGGGCGCCACGGTGCTGCCCTGTCCGCAGCGGGGCGTGGCCCGCGCCCGGCAGCGGGGTCTGGAGGCCGCGCGCACCCCCTGGGTCGCCTCCACTGACGCCGATTCGCTGCCGGTGCCCGAGTGGCTGGAACTGCTGGAGGCCGCGACGCCCGGCCGGGCGGCCCTCTACGGCCCGATGCGGTTCTGCGGCGTGGCCCCGCAGTGGTCGCGGCTCTCGGGCGTGGCCTACAGCGGGTTCCTGCACGTCTGCCGGGTGATCGGCAAACCCAACCTGGGCGGCGCGAACATGGCCTTCGACCGCGCCCTGGCCCTGCAGGCCGGCGGCTACCCCCTGGTGGACGCCTACGAGGACGTCATCCTGGGGCAGGAACTGGCGCGGCTGGGGCGCGTGAGCTACGTGCGCGGCGCGCTGGTCGAGACGAGCGCGCGGCGCCTGGAGCGCGGCCTGCTGCCCTTCCTGTGGCAGCACTACCGCAACATCAGCGGTCATACGCGAGGGTATTTCGGGGATGACCGGATACCCCCGCTTCGGCGGGAAAAGTGACCTCGCGCGGCAGGTTCAGCGCGCTGGCGTAGACGTCCAGCACGCGCAGGGCCACGCCCGCCGGGGTGGTCGAGCCGCCGAACTCGCGCGCCCCTGCCGAGAGCCGCGCCCAGAGCGCCGGATCGCCCAGCACCTGGCTGGACGAGGCGATCAGGGCGTTCACGTCGCCCGGCGTGACCAGGTAGCCGCTGCGGTCGTGGGCCACCCCGCTGAGGGTGCCGCGCGCTCCCACCGCCACCACCGGCACGCCCATGAGCTGCGCCTCCTGCAGCACCAGCCCCTGGGTCTCGGTGTCGCTGGCGAACAGGAACAGTTCGGCCAGGCGGTAATAGGCCCCGATCTGCGTCCAGGGCCTGACGCCCAGGAAGCTCACCCGGTCGGCGATGCCCAGGCGCGCGGCGTGCGCCTCCAGATGCTCGCGCTCGGGCCCCTCGCCCAGGATCACCAGATGGGTGTCGGGCAGGGCCGCCACGGTGTCGAGCACGTGGTCGAAGCGTTTTTCCTTGGCCAGCCGGCCCACGCTGAGCAGGCGGCGCCGGCCCTCGGGCCAGGGGTTCTCCACGGGCGGCGCCGCGAGCAGCACGGCCGGGTCGATGGCGGTGGGAATCACCACCGGATTGCGCACGTGCATGGCCTGCAGCACGTCCAGCGTGCCGGCGGTGGGCGTGATCACGGCGGCGGCGCGCCCGTACAGCAGGCTCATGGCGCGGGTGACCACGCCGGTCGCCTGCTGCAGGGCGGTCAGGCCCGGCACGTAGTGCGTGTAGGCCTCGATGTGGGTGTGGTAAGTCGCCACGTGGGGCACGTCCCACTTGCGCGCCAGCCGCACGCCCGCCAGCCCCAGGGTCAGCGGGGTGTGGGTGTGCACGATGTCGTACTTGCGCTCGAAATCCTTGCGGGTGGGCCAGGCCAGCCGGTAGGTGGGCAGGAACATGTAACGGAGACTGGAGACGCGCAGCACGTCACCCCGGGTGTCCACGTGCTCCGGGAAGTCCGGGGCGACCACATCGACGTGGTGGCCCAGCTTGCGCAGTTCGTCGCTGAGCAGCCCGACACTGGTCACGATGCCGTTCTGATCCGGCAGGAACGTATCGGTGAACAGGCCGATCCGCAGGGGCTTCATACCCGGCCGCCGGAGAGAACCCACTCCTGAAAGTTTAAGGTTTCCTGAAGCATCGCTAGAGGAGCATACGACGCCGGACATGAGAGTGTCGCCTGACTTCCGGATGAGGGCCTTGAGCCGATCCGCTCCCGGAGTTCCGGAGCCGGAAACCCGCTACAGTTCAGGCCAGTGACGCCCTCTGCCGCACCGCGACTCCGGCGGGCCCTGCTCCGGGCCGGCGCCTTCGGGGCGCAGTCCGCCGCCCAGACCGGCCTGCCCCAGCTGGGCCTGAGCGTGCCCGTGCACAGCGCGGACGAGCTGCTCCAGGCCCTGAGGGTGCTGGAGCACCGGCGACTGAGCGCCACCCTGCTGATTCCCGCCGCGCTGGCCCTGCAGGAGGCCGCCACGGTGCGGGCCGCCGCCCAGGCCGGGCACGAGATCGCCGGCACCGGTTCCGCCGCTGGCCTCGCGGCGCTGGACGTGGCCGCCTGCCAGAGCGTGGCCGCCTGGGAGGCCGGCGAGACGGAACCCGGCTGGGCCGGCTGGCAGGCGCTGGCCGCACGGGGCGTGCGGCCCCTCCCCTTGCCGGGCCCCACCCCCCAGCCAGGCCAGACCGTGCGGATCGCTCCGGCCGAGCTGGCCGCACGCCTGGACGAGCTGCACACCAACGGCTTCCGCCCCAGCCCCGTGCGCGAGCTGTCGGGCCTGCGCCGCGCCACGCCCCGCGACCTGCTGCTGCACGTCTATGCCCAGACCGTGGAGGCCAACTTCACCCGCCAGCACCACGTCATCGACCTCACCCAGCGCGCCGACGGGGTGATGCGGGTCGCGCCCCTCCCGTCGGCGCCCGATCCGCTGCCGCTGCCCCGCACCATACCCACGGCCGAACTGCATCTGGATTCCGCACGCATCGTGGGGCTGGCGGCGCGCGGCGCCCTGGGGGCCTACCGCGCCTACCTGCGAAGCCTGAAGGACGTGGGGCGGGCCCTGCAGGAGCGTCCGGAACTGCACGGAGCGCAGGCGGTCTTCGCAGTCACGCTGTTCTACGCCCCGCTGGAACAGGCCGGCTTCACCCTGCTGGAGCTGCCCCCCGCCCGCGCCCGCGTGTATGCCCTGGGCTTCCGGGTGCTGCGCCTCGTCCATGGCACCACCCAGGCCTCCAGCGTCCTGGTGCCGAAAATGGCCTGGCTGCCCCGCGACGAGTTCCTGAAACGCTACGGCTGAGGCCGGAATGAGCGCCAGAGTTGTCCTGGCAGGAAATGGGCGCCAAGTCGCATGCTCCAATTCGGCCGGCTCGGTCGGCCTGTCTGGTACGCCGCCCTCTTACTGAGCGACCGTCCAGCCATCTCGCGGGCGTCGCTGACGTGCAGACCCGGCCTCCATCGACCACCAGTTCCCCTGAAGGACTTCCAGTTCTCAACGAGTTTGAGTGCACCAGACTAAGGCTTGCCGCCTTTACCCGGGTTTCCCTTGCCCTCGTCTTTGCCCTTGTTCTCGCCCTTCCCTTTGTCCTTTTCCTCGTCCTTGCCCTTCTCTTTGTCCTTGTCTTCGCCTTTGCCCTTGTCCCGGTCTTCGTCGCTCGCGGCTGGGGGCGCGGGGGAAGGTGGCGGCGCCGGAACCGGGACGGGCTGTGGAGCAGGTGCGGGCGGCGGCACTGGGGCGGGTGTGGGCGCTGGCGGCGGCACCGGGGCCGGGTCGGGCTGGGGCGGCACAGGAGCCGGCGTCACGGGCGCAGGCTCGGGGGTCTGAACCGGAGGGGGGTCGGACGGAGGTGGAGCGGGCGGCGCAGGCGGCTCCACCAGATCAGAGGTGAGCACCGGCTGTGGCATGGGGTCGTCGGGCGTGGGCATGAGCGGCGGGGCGGGAGCCGGCCGGGAGGCCAGGGGCGCACGCTGCACCACCGGAGCGGGCGGGGGTGCTGGCGGTCTGAGCACCGGAGCCGGTCGAGGCGGGAGTGGGGCCGGTCGGGAAGCCTGCGGAGCAGGGGGGGCCGGCACAGACTGGCTGAGGATGCTCACGGTTCTGGCAGCTGGTGCCGCTGAAGGCCGTGTGGATGTGGTCGGCCTCGGTACAGCTGGCCTCGGTGCAGCTGGCTTCGCTACGGCGGTCTGCGGGGCAGGCGGCCTCGGTGCCGCCGGCCTGGATGTGGACGGCCTCGGCGCGGGCGACGCTGATGGAACCGCAGCGTCCGGACTCCGGAGTGGGGACGCCGGACGCAGAGGCGGCGAGGGCGGCGCGGCCACGATCCTGACGGGAGGACGGGAGGCCTCGGGCGCGCTGACGCTCAGCACCACGCGCGGGGCCGGTGAGGTCAGGCCTCGGGCCCGCGTGTCTGGCGTGGGGGCCGCCTTGGCGACGGGCCTGCCCTGGGGAAGGACAGGGCGAGCAGTGGGAGCTGCCGCGACTCGCGGGGCGGGCCTCTCGGGGAGACGGACGCTGACCACGGGAGAGGGAGTCGCCGGCGCCCGGCGCCCCAACGGTTCGGCGGGAACCACGGGAGTCTCCTGGGTGCGCGCCCAGCGAAGGGCCGGGGGGATCGCAAACAGCTCGCCCGTAGGCCGAACAGCCCCGCCCACAGGGCCTCCGTCCGGGGTCAGTCGAGCCTCCAGGGAGGCTTCAGGCGCGCGGCCGGGCCACCGGGTCTGCAGTGAATCGGACAGCGAAATGCCCAGGCCGATCACGACCGCGGGCAGGCAGATCACCATTTTGTCGCTCCAACGCACCACGCACCTCCCGATCCGGCCGGTATAGGTCAGTGTCGCCCCGGCAAATGAGATGCACATGCCTAACGGCACAGCCCGGCCATACGAACGGCAAGGTGGAAGCGCGCAGAGGTGGTCGGGCCGGCGTTCGCCGTCACTGGAGGGGGCACCTCGAAAGAGCCGATGACACTTTTTCATCGATGCGCGCCTAACGAAGGCCAGGGAGAGACCCGCTACACCGAACCTCAACACGCCCAGCCCAAATGCAAAACCCCCGCACGGGGCGGGAGTTTTTCTGTGGCGGGCCCTGCAGGACTTGAACCTACGACCCTCGGTTTTGGAGACCGATGCTCTACCAACTGAGCTAAGGACCCGGGCTGCTCAGGCCTCTGAGCCTGTGCAGAGTAGCAGAGGTGTTCAGGACGCGCAAGATACGCAACTCCGCTTAGAGCAGCCCGCCCCCCAGCATCAGGCGCAGGGCGGCCAGGACGGCCACCACGGCGCTCAGGGTGGTCGCGCCGCGATCCCTGCTGAGGGCGCCGAAGATCAGCCCCAATACGGCCGGGGGCAGTACGAAGATCCAGTTCAGCCAGCCGAAGAAGGGCAGCAGGCCCAGCAGCAGACCCAGCGCGGCGAGGACACCGAAAATCAGGGACAGGGCTCTCATGCCCAGGAATACGGGGACGGGGGCAGCGGAGTTCCCCCTACGCCTGCCCGCGCATCCCCTGCTCAGCGATGCGGGCGGCCTGCGGCTCGTCGCCGTCCTTGACCGCGTGGGCGCTCATGCCCCACTGGTGGCCGCTGCTCTGAGCGCCCTGCAGGATCACGCGGGCCAGCTCGCCCAGCGTGGCGCCGCCGGCCCGCACGTCCATGCGAAACTCCTGGCGCAGCTCGCCCAGGCTCACGTCGTCCAGCATGAGTTCGGTGCCGTAGCGCAGGGTGGTGGGCGGCACGATCAGCAGGTCGGCCTCGCCGGGTTTCACCGCGTGCCGGAAGCAGCGCCCGGTCAGCAGGCCCGCCACGGTCGTGACCTTGCCGAAGGTCTTGTTCTCCACCGAGCGCACCTCCAGCGTCAGGCCCTCGATCGCGCGTAGGGGCTTCACGGCGCGGTCGAGGGATTCGGCGAACAGCGACCCGGTGCCCAGGATGACCTTCCGGGGCTCGGGCAGCGCGGCCGGCAGCTCCGGCAGCCCTTCGGTGAGGAAGTCGCGGATCATGCCCACGCCGTTCTCCAGCATCGGGAAGCCCTCGTACTCCTCCTCGCTGGGCAGACTTTCGCCGGCCAGCAGGTACAGCTCGTCGGAGGGGAAGACGAAGCGGGTGCCGCGCTCGGCCAGGAACTGCTTGCGCCAGACGTTCAGGCGCCGCAGGGCGTCCTGCGCTTCCTCGCGGGTGAAGGTGCGGACATCCGGCAGGTTGGTGCGGTGCGAGGTCAGGCCGATGGGCACGACCGCCGCGCTGATCACGTTGGGGCGGCTCGACAGGTACTCCACGGTCTCGTCGAGGTGATCGCCGTCGTTGCGCTCCGGCACCAGCACGATCTGGGTGTACAGGTCAATGTTCTCCAGGCGCTCGATCATGTCGCGGATCTGCACGGCCTGGGGATCTTTCACCTTCAGGCGCCACCACTTCATCATGTCCTGGCGCAAGTCCTGGTTGGCCGTATGCACCGACACGTACAGTGGCGAGAGGTTTTCATCCTCAATGCGCTGGATGTCCGTCTCGGTCAGATTGGTGAGGGTCACGAAGGAGCCGTAGAGGAACGACAGGCGGAAGTCGTCGTCCATGATGTACAGGCTCTTGCGGAAGCCGCGCGGCATCTGGTGGACGTAGCAGAAGTCGCACTTGTTGGCACACTTGCGGATGCCGTCGAAGAGCACTTCCTCGAACTCCACGCCGGGGTCTTCCCACTCGACCTCGAAGGTGAAGGTCTCGTCCAGCGTGGGTGCGGCCGGCATCAGCAGGCGGTGGTGATCCTGCGCGGTGCCCGGCACGCCGGTCATGACCTGGGGGGCCTGTCCGGGGCGCGCGATCTCCAGCGTGGCGCGGCCCTGCGAGAGCGCGTGGCGGTAGGCCAGCACGTCGGTCACGGCCTCGCCGTTCACGCGCAGCAGCAGGTCGCCGGCGCGCACGCCCGCACGCTCGGCGGGACTGTCGGCCTCGACCGATTTGATCGGCGCGGGGTACAGCGTCTCCTGAATATGTTCGGCAGCCGTCATGATGTTCCACCTCCAGGCGGGACACTCTGGCGGCCCCGGTCAAGCACAGCAGCATAGCAGACGCGCAGGGCGGGTGCGTAACCGGCGGCACGGTGCGGCGTGGCCTGTCGTCCACCCGGCGGGAGGCCTGGAGGGTGGTCATAGTGGCGCGACAACGGCTGAAGGGATGCCTAAAGTGGGAATGTGAACTCCATGAAGCTTCTCCCAACCCTGGCCCTGACCTCGCTGACCCTGCTCCTGGCGGCCTGTGGGCCGCAGGGCGGAACCCAGCCCCCCGTGACCCAGGATCCGGCGACCATCGCCCCGACCTCTCCCACCGCGCAGTCGCTGGATGTCCGGCAGGTGCCGGTCAAGGCGCAGGAGGCGACCGTCACCGTCAGCGGCATGATCGATCCGGCCGACATGGATCCTGATCTGGCGGCGCTGGTCGCGGCCCTGGGCGGCCCCAGCCAGCCGGTGACGCTGAGCCTCGACTCGCCCGCCCGGCTGGGTCAGGAACTGCTGCGGAGCATGGGCCGTGGGCCCCGCGGGCTGCAGGGGCTGGTCACCACGCCGATCCGCCGCGAGCCGATGCAGACCGGCACCCAGACGATTTCCAGGGCCGGTGTGTCCAGCTACTCGCCCGAGCCCCGAGACAAGCTCGTGCTGGACAACCAGTACAGCGGCTTCTACATGGAGGTGGACTGGCATCTGGGCGGCGCCCCCAGCGTGTGGGTCGAGCACACCGACTACGCCGGGCTCGTGCAGACGGAAGTGTTCACGAAGGCCAGCGCGATCCTGAAACGTGGCGGCACGCTCGCGGCGCAGGCCACCATGAGCCTGACGCCCGGCGCCTGCTTCTTCCTGGTGGGCCCGACCGCCCTGAGCTTCGACGGCTGGGCCGGCAAGCAGGCGAGCCCGGCAGCGAAGGCCGTCCTGGACTATGCCTGGACGGACGCCGGCATCACCGCCGGGGCCAGCGCCCAGTACAAGACCAGGACCCGCAGCGCCAGCCTGGACGCGGCGCTGGACATCCGGGGCAAGACCGAGAACCGCTGCGATCCCAGAACCTTCAGCTTCACGCCCACCCGCGCCGATCTGTCCGGCAGCGTCAAACTGCCGGGGCAGGAGGTGGAGGCCCGCGTCTACCTGCGTGACCTGGGCAACCTGACCTTCAGCGCGACCGCCCTGAACGCCCGGAACCCCTTCCAGCAGATCAGGGGCAGCCTGAACGCCGGCGTGAAGTACAACGGCGCCGCCGCGCTGAGCGCCTTCGGGCCGCTGGCCGACGGCGGCGACCTTGACCTGCAGCCCGGCGATCAGGTGCGCGTGAAGTACGTCAGGAACGGCGTGCTGGTCGAGAAGAACCTGCCCGAGGCGCTGGCCGACCTGCAGCCCTGAGAGTCTGATGCGGACACGGCCGGGAGCTTCGCGCTCCCGGCCGTCTTCGTTGGGTGGAGTCGAGTGGAACAGTGGCGGGCTGCGGTACTGTGCGGCCCATGTCCGCCCTCATGGAACTTCGGAAGGTCTGGGGCCACCGCCCGCTGATCTCGGTAGGCGTGGGCCTGCTGATTCAGGATGAGCGCGGCCGCGTGCTGCTACAGCGGCGCGGCGACGATGGCCTGTGGGGCACGCCCGGCGGCGCCCTGGAACCCGGCGAGGATTTCCTGACCGGGGCGCGCCGCGAACTGCTGGAGGAAACGGGGCTGGTCTGCCCCGACCTGAGCCTGCTGCCGGTGGCTGAGGGCCTGATCAGCGGGCCGGAGTCCTGGCACCGCTACCCCAACGGCGACGAAATCTATCTGCTGGGGATGCGGGCGCATGGTACGCTCTCCGCCGCCGCCCTGGACGGTGCGCGGCCCGACGACAGCGGCGAGACGCTGGAGCTGGCGTGGTTCGCCCTAGACGCCCTGCCCGAACTCAGCGCCAACATCAACCGCGCCAAGATGAGCCTGCTGCGTGCCCGCGTGGGCCTGCCGCCGCTGCCTCTCGAACCCACCCCACCCGCGCCACCCGTGGGCAACTTCCTGCGGGAGCTGCGGCGCTTCGTCGGCTCCCGCCCCCTCTTCGCTCCCGGCGCGAATGTGCTCGTCACCGATGCGGAGAACCGCCTGCTGCTGCTGCGGCACGGCGACACCGGCCTCTGGACACTGCCCGGCGGTTCCCTGGAACCTGGCGAGAGCTTCGAGCAGACCGCCGCCCGCGAGCTGCGCGAGGAAACGGGACTCATGGCGAACCGGCTGGAACCGCTGGAGATGTTCGCCGGGCCGGATTACCGCTTCACCTCTCCCAACGGCGACGTGGTGGACTATGTCTCGGTTCTGTACCGGGCGCACGGGGTCGGCGGCGTCCTCACGCTCCAGGCCGGCGAGGTGCTGGGAGCCGCCTGGTTCGGTGTGGACGAGCTGCCGGCCGACGACGAACTGAGCGGCGAACTCATCCGGGCCAACCTGAGGCACTGGAAAGAGGGCCAGAGCACGCAGCCCTGACCCTCGGTTCCTCAGAGCTCATGACTCAGGGCTCACAGCCCCTCGCCCCTACTTCTCCCGGATCCCCCACCCCTGCGCCCGCACGGCGGCCATCAGCCTGTCCATCACCGGATCGACCTCCTCGTCCGTGAGGGTCTTCTGGCCCCGGAAGATCAGGCGAACGGCCACCGAGCGCTTGCCCGGCCCCACCTGCTCACCGCTGTACACGTCGAAGGGCTCCACGCTCTCCAGCAGCTCTCCCGCCTCCCGCCGGAGCAGGGCCGAGAGTTCGCCGTAGCTGACCTCCTGCGGGGCGATGACCGCCAGGTCGCGCCACGCGGCGGGCGCGCGGCTGGGGTCGCGGAAGGCCCAGGGGCGGCCCGGCAGCGGCAGGGCCACTTCCAGGATGAAGGTGTCGTCCCTGAGGCCGAACTCCTGCGCGATCTCGGGGTGCAGGGCGCCCAGCCAGCCGATGGCCTGGCCGTTCCAGACGACCTCGCCGGCGATGCCGGGGTGCAGCGCCGGGGGCACGGCGTCGCCGCGCAGCTGACGCACCTCCAGCCCGGCCCCCAGCGTGCCCGCCAGCGCCTCGACCAGCCCCTTGAAGGCGCCGTAACTGCCCGCCACGCCCGGCTGGAAGGTGGGGGCGGCCAGCGGCCCGCGCATCAGCAGGCCCAATCGCTCGGCCTCGCCGCTCTGCGGAAAGATCCGCCCCATCTCGAACAGCAGCGTGCGCTCGCCCTTGGGATGGGCCTGGGCCGCCCGCAGGAGGCTGGGGAACAGGGCGGTTCGCAGCCCGGTGCGCTCGGCGGTCATGGGATTTTTCAGGCGGGCCGTGGGCGGCTCGGTGCGCGCCCTCCCCGCCTCCTCGTCGGAGGTGAAGGTGTAGGTCACGACCTCCTGGGCCCCAATCCCGGCCAGGGTGCGGCGCAGGGCCTGGCGGGCATCGTTCTGGGCCGAGGCGCCGATGTTGCTGGCGTGCAGCCGCAGGGTGGGCAGGGTCTCGGGGAGTTCGGCGTACCCGTGCAGGCGGGCGACCTCCTCGGCGAGATCCTGCCAGATCGTCATGTCCACGCGCCAGGACGGCGGCGTGACCGTGAGGGTGTCGCCCTCGCCGCCCACCACGCCGCCCAGCCGGGTCAGGATGTCGCGCATCTCGGCGGTGTCGACGTGCATCCCCAGCAGGGCGCGGATCTGCTCGCCAGTGGCGGAGATCGGGCCGGGCACCTCCGGCTCGCCCACCACGGTGGCGCCGGGGTGGGCGGCGCCGCCGCCATACTCGCCCAGCAGGCCCGCCACGCGGTCGGCGGCCTTCGGCGCGAGCAGCGGATCGACCCCGCGCTCGTAGCGGTACACGGCGTCGGTTTTCAGGCCCAGGCGGGTGCTCGTGCGGCGCAGCACGACCGGGTCGAAGTGCGCGGACTCGATCACCACGTCACTCGTATCGGCCCGCACGTGCCCGTGGTCGCCGCCCATGATGCCCGCAATGCCCAGCACGGAGTCGCCGGCTTTGGCCTCCTTGGCTGCGGCGAACGCGTCCGCGACGCTGGAAATCTCCGGTTGAGCGCCGTCCAGGATGAGCAGGTCTTCGGGGCCGACCGTGTGCTCACCGCCCATCAGGTCGCGCACGACCTCGCCGTGGCGCAGCCCGAAGGCCACGAGGATCTGGTCACCTCGCACGTCGCGGCGGTCGTACAGGGCGGTCGGCTGGCCCAGCTCCAGCATCACGTAGTTGCTGGTGTCCACGACCAGGTCGATGGGCCGCATCCCCGCCAGGGTCAGCCGGCGCTGCATCCACAGGGGCGAGGGGCCGTTCGTCAGACCGGACACCGTGCGGGCCGCGAAGTGGTCGCAGCCGAAGCGCAGCTTTCTGGACGGGTCGCGTTCCAGGGTCAGGCCCCTGGGCGGCAGCGACACGCGGATTTCGCCCGCGCCCTGGGCGGCGGGGCCGGCGGGCGGCTCACGCAGTTCCAGCTTCAGGAAGGCGGCCAGGTCGCGGGCCAGGCCCAGGGCGCTCAGCACGTCGGCGCGGTTCGGGGTGACCTCCACGTCCAGCACCTGATCCTCCGGCCAGACCTCGCGCATGGGGGTGCCGGGCACCGCCGTGCCCGCCGGGAACAGCAGGATGCCGGCGCTGCTCTCCCCCACCCCGAGTTCCTTGGCGCTGGCGGACATGCCCCAGGACTCCACGCCCTGCATGGCCCGCACGCCGTATTCGAGTTCGCCCAGACGGGTGCCCGGCGTGACCAGCGCGACCACCGTGCCCGCGCGCAGGCCGACCGCGTTCGGCGCCCCGGAGGCCACGGTCTTGTGCCCGTGTGGGCCGACGTCCAGCGTCAGTTTCGTGAGCTGCGTGCCCTCGATGGGCTCGGCGCTCAGGACAGAGGCCAGCACCACACCATCAATGGGCGCGGGAGCGGGCTCGATGCCCTCCAGCGGCAGGCCCAGTGAGGCGAAGACCGGCTCCAGCTCGGTCAGGGGCGGAAGGTTCGGAACGAGTTCTTTGAGCCAGGAATACGGGAGTTTCATCGGTTGACCTCGGATTGGACGGGTGGGTGTCGGCGGTGAAAAGACCCTTCACCCCGGCCCTCTCTGCAGGCAGTTCTACGAGCCCCCAGAAGAGAGGGAGCACGGCTTCAGCTTTCTGTCGTCCCTCTCCGGGGGGACTCAGATGAGCCACTGGCGGAGAGGGTGTGGGGTAAGGGATTCGCTCGCGCCAGCCCCCGCACCACGTCCCTCAATTCCGACGGCACGAAATTCACGTCCTCCAGCCGGTCGACGCTCACCCACTGCGGGTCGTAATGGTTGTCCTCGGAGTGGGGCGGCGCATCGGGGCCGTCGCCCAGGCGCATCTCGCCGGAGCGGTACGAAACCTGAAAATAGTGGTCGTCGTCGCCCCTGGCCTGAAGGCGGAAGACGGGCGGCCCAACTTCGACGATCAGGTTGACCTCTTCCAGAAACTCGCGGGCGCAGGCCTGGGCGGGCGTTTCGCCCCCCTCGATGCCGCCGCCGGGCAGCGTGGCGTACTCGCGCCCTGCCTTGCGCCGCAGGATGAGCAGAACTTCGTGGTGGTCGTTGAGGAGGATGCCGACGGCTCGGGGTCTCATGGGTGTCCTTTTTTTGGCTCTGAGCTGTGGGCTATGAGCTATGAGGAAAGCGGTTTGAGGCGGCGATGGAAGGCGATGAGCATTTTGCGAAGCTTGGTCAAGTCGTTTTGCAGGTGCGCTGCGGTGTCTGGAAGCAGGTATTCAAGATCGCGGACGAGGATCAGGAAATAGGAAGTTTCGGCGAGGGAGCCCAGGGCAATGGTAAGAAACCGGGCAAGTTCGTTGTCACTGCTCCGGCCGCAGCCCTCAGCAATATTGGCCGCGACCGAGGCTGCGCAGCGTCGCAACTGGCTGGTGACTCCGAATCGCTCGTCTGGAGGGAAGGCACGGGTTTCCTCATAGATCCGCAGCGTCAGCGCGTGCGCCCGCTGCCACACATGCAACTCCTGAAAATCTCGCATGCCTGACTCCTGCAAAGCTCATAGCCCACAGCCCAAAGCCCTGCCTCATCCCAGCTCCCCCCGGAACTGGCCCAGCACCCTCGGATCGTTCGCGTAGAAATAGCGGATATCCGGCACGCCGTACTTGAGCATGGCGATCCGCTCCGGCCCCAGGCCGAAGGCGAAGCCGGTCTGGCCCTCGTAGACGCGCGCCTTGCCCTGGGCCTCGCGCAGGTCGTCCACGGCTTTGAAGACATTGGGGTGGATCATGCCGCAGCCGCCCAGCTCCAGCCACTTGCTCTCGCCCCGCGGGTTCTCCCACCACACGGCGAAGTCGGCGCCGGGCTCCACGAAGGGGTAGTAGCTGGGCTGGAAGCGCACCTTCGCGCTGGCGCCGTACAGCCCACGGGCCATCTCGGCGATGGTGCCCTTCAGGTCGGCCATGGAGATGCCCTCGCCCACGACCAGACCCTCGAGCTGGTGGAACATGCTCTCGTGGGTGGCGTCGGTGGCCTCATAGCGGTAGACCTTGCCGCGCACCACGACCTTCAGGGCCGGCTCGTGCTCCACCATGTACCTGATCTGCATGGGGCTGGTGTGCGTCCGGAGCAGGCGGCCGTCTTCGAGCCAGAAGGTGTCCTGCAGGTCGCGCGCCGGGTGGTACCAGGGCACGTTCAGCGCCTCGAAGTTGTAATGCTCGTCCTCGACCTCCGGCCCCTCGACCACAGCGTAGCCCAGGCGCTCATAGATGCCGATCAGTTCGTCGTACACGCGGTTGATAGGATGCAGGCCGCCCGAGGGCAGGCCCAGGCCGGGCAGGGTGACGTCGATGGCCTCGCTGGAGAGTTTCGCGTCCAGCGCGGCGCGTTTCAGGACGCCCTCGCGCTCAGTCAGGGCGGCGTCGATGGCCTGGCGCACGGCGTTGATCTCGGCACCGCGCGCCTTGCGCTCCTCGGGCGGGAGCCTGCCCAGGGTGCCCAGTTCCTTCGTGACCAGACCACTCTTGCCCACATACCTCGTCTTGACGCCCTGCAGGTCGTCGAGGGTCTGGGCGGCCTGGATTTCGGTGATGGCTTCGTGCTGCATCTGTCCTCCTGTGAAATGAAACAACCCCGCCACATGCAGTAGCGGGGTGACGCGCCGGGCCTGTGGTCAGGTCAGCGGAACCCCGGCGGGGAAAACGGCGAACGTGTACCGGCGCGGGGCGTCATGCCCACCAGGGTAGCAGACCGGGCGATTGCACAGAGGGCCGGGGACGTGATCGTCCGGTAAGCGGGCGTTGTCCGGGCCGTGTGGGACGATGGGGGCCTATGGGGGAAGCGCACATCGAGCTGTATCTGCTGGCGGGCGGCGTGCTGCTGCTCGTCAGCCTGGTGGTCAGCCGGCTGGGGGGGCGGCTGGGCATTCCGGGCCTGCTGCTGTTCCTGGGCGTGGGGATGCTGTTCGGCTCCGACGGGCTGGGCATCCAGTTCCAGGACTACCGGCTGGCCCAGGCGCTGGGCACGCTGGCGCTGTGTTTCATCCTCTTCCAGGGGGGACTGGACACCAACTGGGCGCAGACCCGCCCGGTGGTGCGCCGGGGCCTGAGTCTGGCGACCCTGGGCGTGCTGGGCACGGCGGGCCTGATGGCGGTGTTCGCGCATTTCGCCTTCGGCCTGCCCTGGCTGGTGGCCTGGCTGCTGGGCGCGATCGTCAGTTCCACGGACGCCAGCGCGGTGTTCAGCGTGCTCAAGGAGCGCAACCTGGGCCTGAAGGGCGACATCGACCCGCTGCTGGAGTTCGAGTCGGGCGGCAACGACCCGATGGCGGTGTTCCTGACCATCGGGCTGCTGGAACTGATCGCCGACCCTGGCCTGGGCGTCCTGGACATCGTGCCGCTGTTCCTGCGGCAGATGCTGATCGGCGCGCTGGCCGGGCTGGTGCTGGGGCGGGCCGCGCTGTGGCTGCTCAACCGGCTGCAGCTGCAGTTCGAGGGCCTGTACTCGGTGCTGACCATCGCGCTGGCGCTGACCATTTTCGGCGGTGCGGCCGTGCTGGGCGGCAGCGGCTTCCTGGCGATCTATGTCGCCGGGGTGATCCTGGGCAACGCCGACTTCATCCACAAGCGCAGCCTGATCAATTTCCACGACGGCCTCTCGTGGCTGATGCAGGTGGCGATGTTCCTGACCCTGGGGCTGCTGGTCAACCCGCGCGAGCTGCTGCCCACCGCCGGGCTGGCGCTGGCCTGCGCCCTGTTCCTGGTGTTCGTGGCGCGCCCTGTCAGCGTGTACCTCAGCCTGGCGAACGCCAAGATGCCGCTCAACGAAAAGAGCATGGTCGCCTGGATCGGCCTGCGCGGCGCGGTGCCCATCGTGCTGGCGACCTTTCCGCTGCTGGCGGGGGTGCCCCAGGCGCCGACCCTGTTCAACATCGTGTTCTTCATCGTGCTGACCTCGGTGCTGCTGCAGGGCACCACCCTGACCCTGGTGGCCCGCTGGCTGCACGTGCGCGAGGCGCTGCCAGAGCGCGCCATCTACCCGATCACCTACACCCCGACCGGGCACAACAAGAACGAGATGGTGGAGGTCGAGGTCATGCCCGGCAGCGCGGCCGACGGTCAGCGCATCGTGGATCTGCACCTGCCCCCGGAGGCGCTGGTGATCCTGATCCACCGGGGCGGCGAGTTCCTGATTCCCAAGGGCGCCACCGGGCTGATGGCCGGCGACAGCGTGCTGGTGCTGGCCGGTGAGCAGGAGCTGAGAACCGTGCGGCGCACCCTGGGACTGGGGGCGGAGGGGGCCTGAGGGGAGGGGCTCCTCAGTTGCTGATGGCCGGGGCCTGACGCGAGTGGGCGTCGCTGTCCAGTTGCTGCAGCATGAACGCGGCGGCGCTGGCGCGGCTCAGGCGCGGGCCGATGTCGCCCACCATGCCCACCTTCAGGGGCGCGGGCGGGCCGTCGGTGAGCATGGGCGCACGCACGGCCGTCCAGTTCAGGTCGCTGCGCCGCAGCCGCTCGACGTGGCCCTCCGAGTCGCGCAGCACGTCGGGCTGGGCCAGCTTCAGTACGCGCCGGATGACGTGGTCGAACAGTTTGGGGCGGTCGCCCGGCTGCGCGACTCCCGCCCCGGTCAGCGTGATCAGGCGCGTGACCCCGGCGGCGGGCATGGCCTGGGCCAGCCCCTCGGCCGCCTGGGTCATCACGCCGGCCGGGTCTGAACGCACGGGCCCCAGGGTGCTCAGCACCGCGTCCGTGCCCTCCAGGAGGGCGGCCAGATCCGCCGCGTTGCGGGCGTCGCCGGTCACCACGCTCAGCCGGGGATCGCGGCGGTGCAGGCGTTCAGGGTTGCGGGCCAGCACCCGCACCTCGTGACCCGCCGCCAGGGCCATGTCGATCAGCAGGCGACCGGTGCGCCCGGTGCCGCCCAGGATGGCCAGCGTCTGGGGACTGGAGGACGCAGTGGATGGAGACTGGGAAGCAGGAGAGGTCATGCCTATAGGGTAGGAGTTGAGGTTCATCCGGGGAAGCAGGCGGGAAAAAGCAAGTCCATTCCCGGAGGGAAGTCTTTGTCCTGCACGAGCTGATGCCCTAGACTCGGGGGATGAAATACGGCCGCGCCGCCTCGGCAGGCCCCGAATGCGGGGTCGAACGTACCCTCGCGGTCATCGGGGGCAAGTGGACGACCCTGGTGCTGCGCGAACTGCTGACCGGCACCCGCCGCTACAGCGACCTCAAGCGCACGCTGGGCCGGGTTTCGCCCAAGACCCTGACCGAGAGGTTGCGCCACCTGGAGGCCGAGGGCCTGCTGACCCGCACGGTGTACGCCGAGGTGCCGCCCCGCGTGGAGTATGCCCTGACCCCGCGCGGCGAGAGCCTGGGCGAGATCATCGCCGCGATGGGGCGCTGGGGCACGCAGGATGGCGCCCAGGGGAGCGGCCGGCCCGCTTCCCCCGCCCAGCGCCCACGCTCTACGGCGGACGGTGCCGCGAATTCATCCGCCCAGACCTAGACCCGTCCCGCGTCACCGGAAAGAAGTGCGCCTGGGGATGAAGGGGCAGACGAATTCCGAATGCCCTCCGCTCCGTGCTCGGAATCAATCCGACTGAAAGAAAGGACTCACAGAGCTGCGAAGCAGCGCAGGAACAAGCACGGATCGAAGCGGTATGGACTCGCAGAGCGCCGGAGGCGAGGAACCTCCAGGGCTGTTCCGGATGTCCCGGAATGGCGCGGAATCCATCAGAGGTCTCGGGCGCGGCGCGGCGGAAGGCCGGACAGCGGCTCCACTCTGGCGGCCTACCGGCCCGGTCAGGTCACAGTAAGGATTCAGGGATGGAGGAAACATTAAGGTCAGGGGGATGAGCCCCCCCACCGCCCTCCGACCGAGCCGGGCCGACGTGCCCGCGTTGCTCGGGCTGCTGGGGCTCTACGCGCTGCATCTGGCCCTGCTGCTCCTCCCGGAGACCGGTCTGGGGCTGCCCCGGCTGCTGGGGGCTCTGCCCGCCGGCCTGACCTACGTGCCGGTCGTCCTGGGCGCCGGCGCCCTGATCCTGAGCCTGGCTCCCCGCACCCCCGTGCCGCGGGCCTGGCGCCTGATCGGCACCGGAACCCTGCTGTGGGGCCTGGGGCAGCTGCTCTACGTGGCCGCGCAGGACACCAGCGGGTCGGCCACGCTCGCCGACCCGCTCTTCCTGGCGTTCCCCGTCTTCTTCCTGCTGGCCTTCGGGCAGTTCGAACGGCGCTGGCCCACGGTCACCGGGGCGGCCCGGCTGGACGTCGCGGCGCTGGTGGTGTGCCTGGGGGCATACCTGTGGTATGTCCTGCTGGCGGCGCAGCTGAGCAACCCGGCTCACGATCCCCTGTCGAATCTGGTCGCGGCCAGCTACCCCCTGAGCGACCTGCTGCTGCTCAACCTGCTGATCGCGCAGGCCTGGAGGCGTCCGGGCACCGCGCCGCACGGCCAGTGGTGGCTGGCCCTGGGCATGGTGGGTTTTATCGCCGCGGATCTGGGCTTCAGCCTGCTCACGCTGCGGGGCCAGTACAGCGGCACCCAGTGGCCGGACGCGTTGTGGCCCCTCTCGGCGCTGGTATTTGCCTTCGCGGCGTACCGGGCCACGGCCGTTGAGGCGCGGGAGGAGGCGCGCCCGCCCGGTTCCGCCCCCAGACACCCGGCTGCCACACACCCGGCCGCCAGACGCTCCATCGGCCCTCTCAGCCGGCTCACGCCCTACGCGGCCCTGCTGGGCAGCTTCGGCCTGACGCTGAGCCTGCACAGCCTGCACACCCCGGCGGCGCGCGGCGTGCTGATCGCCAACGCGGTGGTGGCCCTGCTGGTGGCGGCGCGGCAGACCCAGGCCCTGCGCGACCTGGAAAAGCGCAGCGCGGAACTCGAGGACAGCCGCGTGCTGCTGCAGCATCAGGCGTTCCACGACCCCCTGACCGGCCTGGGCAACCGCGCCCAGCTCCGGGCGACCCTCAGCCGGATGCTGGAAGAGGGCGAGCTGGACGAGCCCCGTCCGGTGGGGCTGCTGTTCGTGGATCTCGACAACTTCAAGTTCGTCAACGACGCGCTGGGTCACCGGGCCGGCGACGAACTGCTGCAGGAGGTCGCGCGCCGACTGGTGGCCGTGGGTGGGCCCGGGGTTCACTGTGTCCGGCTGGGGGGCGACGAGTTCGTGCTGGTGCAGACCGGCGGCGGGGAACGCTCGCTGAGCGACATGAGCGACCGGATCGGCGAGGCGCTGCGCGTGCCCATCGAGCTGGCCGGACAGCACCTGCACATCACCGCCTCGCTGGGGGGCGCCCTCTCGACCCCGCAGATGCGCGATCCGGCGACCCTGCTGCGCTGGGCCGACCAGGCCCTGTACACCGTCAAGCGCAGCGGCAAGAACGCCATGAGCCTGCACCGCCCCGGCATCCACGACGACGAGGCGGCCAGGCGGGTGCTCATCGAGACCCGGCTGCGCGGCGCGCACGAGCGCCGGGAACTCACGCTGCACTACCAGCCGCAGCTGGATCGGGACGGCCAGCAGCGCAGCTTCGAGGCCCTGCTGCGCTGGCACGACGCCGAACTCGGCCCGGTCTCGCCCGCGGAGTTCGTGCCCATCGCGGAGACGGCCGGCCTGGTGACGGCGCTCGACAACTGGGTGGTCGATCAGGCCTGCTGGCAGCTGGCGCAGTGGTTCCCGGCCCACCCGGAGCGCCGCGTGTCGGTCAACGTCAGCCCGCCCCATCTGGTACGGGCCGGCTTTCTGGAGACGCTGCGCACGGCGCTGGAACGTCACGGCGTCCCCGCCACGGCGCTGGAGATCGAGGTCACCGAGCGGCTGCTGATCGAGCAGGAAGCCCAGGCCCGCACCACCCTGCGCGCGCTGCTCGACCTGGGGGTGCAGGTGGCCATCGACGATTTCGGGGTGGGCCAGTCCTCGCTCGCGGCGCTGCTGAAGTTGCCGATCTCGGTGCTCAAGATCGACCGGGCCTTCGTGGGCGAACTGGAGGGGCCCGACGCCGCCCAGAGCCAGGCGGCCTCTCAGGTCGTGCAGGCGGTGGTCGCGCTGGGCCGCGCCCTGGGGCTGCGGGTGGTGGCCGAGGGCGTGGAGAGCTGCGCCCAGGCCCAGCTGCTGTGGGGGCTGGGCGTCGACGCGCTGCAGGGCTACTGGATCGGCCGGCCGGTGGCGCCGGGAGAGGTGGCCCCGGTGAGCGCTGCGGCCCGGTCCACCCTGCCTCCAGCCACCCCGCCAGGCTCCACCCTGCCCACGTCTCCCCTGCCAAGACACGCTCCCAATCCGGGTGAGGCGGGGGTGTTAGGGTAATTCCATGACCACTGCCGAGAAGCCCGTGACGACCCGCGACAGCGCGATCTTCGACCTGATCGCGCAGGAGGAAGGGCGCCAGCGCGTGGGGCTGGAGCTGATCGCCTCCGAGAACTTCACCTCCGCCGCCGTGCGGGAGGCGCAGGGCTCGGTACTGACGAACAAATACGCCGAGGGCTACCCCGGCAAGCGTTGGTACGGCGGCTGCGAGATCGTCGATCAGGTCGAGACGCTGGCCATCGAGCGGGTCAAGGAGCTGTTCGGGGCCGCGTGGGCCAACGTGCAGCCGCACTCGGGCAGCTCGGCCAACCTGGCGGTCTACAACGCCCTGATCGAGCCGGGATCGGTCGTGCTGGGCATGGATCTCTCGCACGGCGGGCACCTGACGCACGGCAATCCGGTGAACTTCTCGGGCCTGCGCTACAGGGTCGTGGGCTACAAGGTGAACCCCGAGACCGAACTGATCGACATGGAGGAGGTGCGCCGGCTGGCCCACGAGCACCGGCCCAAGATGATCATCGCGGGGGCCAGCGCGTATTCGCGGATCATCGACTTCGCCGCCTTCCGCGCAGTGGCCGATGAGGTCGGCGCCCTGCTGTTCGCCGACATCGCGCACATCGCGGGGCTGGTGGCGGCGGGCGAGCACCCCAACGCGCTGCCCCACGCGCACGTGGTCGCCTCCACCACCCACAAGACCCTGCGCGGGCCACGCGGCGGCATCATCCTCTCGAACGACCTCGAGATCGGCGCGAAGCTCGACCGGGCCGTGTTCCCCGGCTACCAGGGCGGGCCGCTGGAGCACGTCATCGCGGCCAAGGCCATCGCCTTCGGCGAGGCGCTGCGCCCCGAGTTCAAGACCTACGCCCGGCAGATCATCCGGAACGCGCAGGCGCTGGCAAGGGCCTTCCAGGACAGGGGCTACCGGGTGGTCTCGGGCGGCACCGACAACCACCTGCTGGTGCTCGACCTGCGCCCCCAGGGCCTGAACGGCACCAAGGCGACGCGCCGGCTCGATGCCAACCACATCACCATCTCCAAGTCCACGCTGCCCTACGACACCGAGAAGATCCTGCACGGCGGCGGCATCCGTATCGGCACCCCGGCCGTGACCACGCGCGGCATGACGGAAGCCGACATGCCCACCATCGCCGACCTGATCGACCGCGCCCTGAAGGAAGAGGCCGTGAAGGAGGAGGTTCACGCCTTCGCCGGCCGGTTCCCGCTGCCCTGAGCTGAGGCTCGTCAGGAGGGACGACCCCGAAGTGGAGTCGTCCCTCTCTGGTGCCAGGCGCCGCCTTCAGCGCGGCAGCACGCTCGTGCCCATCAGGTACTGATCCATCGCCCGCGCGGCCTGGCGCCCCTCACGGATGGCCCAGACCACCAGACTCTGGCCCCGGCGCATGTCGCCGGCCGCGAAGATGCCCTCCACGGAGGTGGCGTACCCGCCGCCCTCCTCGGTGCCGGCCTGGGCGTTGCCGCGCGCGTCTTTCGCCACGCCGAAGGAGTCCAGCACGCTGGCCATCGGGTTCACGAAGCCCATCGCCAGCAGCACCAGTTCGGCGGGGTGGATCTCCTCGCTGCCCGGAACCTCGGTGAGCCTGCCGCCCTCGAATTCGATCCGCACGGTCTTGACGCCCGTGACCCGGCCGCCCTCGCCCAGGAACTCCTTGGTGGCGATGGCGAACTCGCGCTGCACGCCTTCTTCATGGCTGGAGCTGGTGCGCAGCTTGAGCGGCCAGTAGGGCCACACCAGCGGCTTGTTCTCCTGCTCGGGCGGCTGGGGCATGACCTCGAACTGGGTCACGCCCAGGGCGCCGTGGCGGTTGGAGGTGCCCACGCAGTCGGAGCCGGTGTCGCCGCCGCCGATCACGACCACGTGCTTGCCGTCGGCGCGCAGCTGCTTTCTCAGCCGGTCGCCGGCATTCACGCGGTTCTGGCCCGGCAGGAATTCCATGGCGAAGTGGATACCGTCCAGCTCGCGCCCCGGCACCGGCAGGTCGCGGGGCACCTCGGCGCCGCCCGCCAGCAGCACGGCGTCGAAGTCCCGCTGCAGCTCGGCGGGGCTCACGCTCTGCTTGCTCAGGTTCGTGATGCGGCTGCCCCGGGGCCACTCGCCCACGACCACGCCGGTGCGGAAGGTCACGCCCTCGGCCTCCATCTGCGCCACGCGGCGGTCGATGTGGTGCTTTTCCATCTTGAAATCGGGGATGCCGTAGCGCAGCAGGCCGCCCACCCGGTCGTTCTTCTCGAACACGGTGACGTCGTGCCCGGCGCGGGCGAGCTGCTGCGCCGCCGCGAGTCCGGCGGGGCCGGAGCCCACCACGGCGACCTTTTTGCCGGTTCTCACTTCGGGCGGCTGGGGGCGCACCCAGCCCTCCTGCCACGCCCGCTCGATGATCGCCAGCTCGATGGACTTGATGCCCACCGGATCGTCGTTGATGTTCAGCACGCAGGCGGCCTCGCAGGGCGCGGGGCAGATGCGGCCCGTGAACTCGGGAAAGTTGTTGGTGGAATGCAGGCTGTCTATGGCCGCCTTCCAGTCGTCCTGGTACACGAGGTTGTTGAAGTCGGGGATGATGTTGCCCACCGGGCAGCCGTTGTTGCAAAAGGGAATGCCGCAGTCCATGCAGCGCACGGCCTGGAGCTGCGCCCGCTCGCCGACCAGGGGCTCGACGAATTCGCGGTAATGCTTGAGACGCGCTTCCGGCGGCGTGTACTGCTCCTTGACGCGGGGTTGTTCGAGGAAACCAGTGATCTTGGACATGTGGACTCCGGGGGTGGGGAGGCGTTGTGTTCTCTTCTCCCCACTCGTAGGGGACTCGGGGAGCTGCGCTGCGGGGGGCTGGAGGAAGGGGCGTGTGACCAGCGCCGACGGAGGCGGAAGTTATTTTGGTCTGGTTGAGAGGTGGAACGCTTAGGTTCCCCCCTCCCAACCTCCCCCACAAGGAGGGAGGAGCCAAGCGCGGAACCTGCCTACTTCGTCAACGTCCCCTGCCCGCCCTTCTTGCCCGTTTTGGCTTTCATGGACGTGGTGTCGGCCGCCTGCACCGTACCCTCTTTCTGGCCATCTGCCGTCGGCCTTCCGCCCTCTGCCCGCTCCTTCAGCGCCCGCTGATACTCCAGCGGGAAGACCTTGACGAATTTCTTCAGGGCCGCGTTCCAGTCGTCCAGAATCTCGCCGGCGCGCTGGGAGCCCGTGTAGCGGTGGTGCTCCTCGATCAGGTAACGCAGCTGCGATTCGTCGCTCTGGCCGCCGTGCAGGGTTCGGAGGTTAGCGCTCTGAAGCTGCTCGTCCTCGGGCTGAATCCGGTGCAGGCTGACCATCGAGAGGTTGCAGCGCTTCTCGAACCCGCCGTCCACGTCGTAGACGTAGGCCACGCCGCCCGACATGCCCGCCGCGAAGTTGCGCCCGGTCTTGCCCAGCACGACCACGGTACCGCCGGTCATGTACTCGCAGCCGTGGTCACCGGTGCCCTCCACGACCGTCTGGGCGCCACTCAGGCGCACCGCGAAGCGCTCGCCCGCCACGCCCCGGAAGAAGGCTTCCCCGGCGGTGGCGCCGTACAGCACGGTATTCCCGACGATGATGTTCTCTTCGGCCTTGCCCCGGAACTCGATGGTGGGCCGCACGGCGATGCGCCCGCCGCTCAGGCCCTTGCCGGTGTAGTCGTTGGCGTCGCCGATCAGGTAGAGGGTCAGGCCGCGCGCCAGGAACGCGCCGAAGGACTGGCCGCCGGTGCCCTCCATCTGGATATGGACGGTGTTCTCGGGCAGCCCCTGGGGGCGGGCGCGGGTGAGTTCCCCCGAGAGCATGGCGCCCACCGAGCGGTTCACGTTCCGCACGTCCTGCAGGAAATGCACGCGCTCGCCCTTGTCGATGGCGGGGCGGCACTTCTCGATGAGCCGCAGATCCAGCGCGCGGTCGAGGCCGTGATCCTGGGTGGTCAGGTGGCGGCGGCCCACGTCGTCCGGGAGTTCGGGGCGGTAGAACACGCGCGAGAAGTCCAGGCCCTGAGCCTTCCAGTGCTCGATGCCCTTTTTGGTGTCCAGCAGGTCGGAGCGACCGATCAGATCCTCGAAGCGGCGGATGCCGAGCGAGGCCATGATCTTGCGCGCCTCCTCGGCCACGAAGAAGAAGAAGTTGATGACGTGTTCGGGCTGGCCCTGGAAGCGGGCGCGCAGCACGGGGTCTTGCGTCGCCACGCCCACCGGGCAGGTGTTCAGGTGGCACTTGCGCATCATGATGCAGCCCTCCGCGACCAGCGGCGCGGTGGCGAAGCCGAACTCGTCGGCGCCCAGCAGCGCGGCCACCACGACGTCCCGGCCGGTCTTGAGCTGCCCGTCGGTCTGCACGCGCACGCGGTCGCGCAGGCGGTTGAGCACCAGCGTCTGCTGCGTCTCCGCGAGGCCCAGTTCCCAGGGCGTACCCGCGTGCTTGATGGAGCTCCAGGGGCTCGCCCCGGTGCCGCCGTCGTGCCCGGCGATCACGATGTGGTCGGCCTTGCACTTCGCCACCCCGGCGGCAATCGTGCCCACGCCGACCTCCGAAACCAGCTTGACCGAGATGTCGGCGCGCGGGTTGACGTTCTTGAGGTCGTGGATGAGCTGCTTGAGATCCTCGATGGAATAGATGTCGTGGTGCGGCGGCGGCGAGATGAGGCCCACGCCGGGTACCGAGTGGCGCAGGAAGCCGATGTACTCGGAGACCTTGCCGCCAGGAAGCTGGCCGCCCTCGCCGGGCTTGGCGCCCTGGGCCATCTTGATCTGGATCTGGTCGGCGCTCGTCAGGTAGCCGGTGGTCACGCCGAAGCGCCCGGAGGCGACCTGCTTGATCTTGCTCCGCAGCGAGTCGCCGGGCAGCAGCGGGTAATCGACCTCGACCCGCTTCTGTCCGTCCGCGCCCACGCCCAGCACGCTGCCCAGCGTCTCGCCCGGGCCGATGCGTTCGCCGCGCATCTCGCGCTCGTAGCGGGCCGGGTCTTCCCCGCCCTCGCCGGTGTTGGACTTCCCGCCGATCCGGTTCATGGCGACCGCCAGCGTGGTGTGCGCCTCGGTGGAGATCGAGCCCAGGCTCATGGCCCCAGTGGCGAAGCGCCGGACGATCTCGGCAGCGCTCTCGACCTCCTCCAGCGGCACGGGCTCGGCCGCGTCGGTCTTGAAGTCGAAGAGGCCGCGCAGGGTCATGTGGCGCCGAGACTGGTCGTTGATGATGCGGGCGTACTCCTCGTAGGTGCTGGCCTCGCCGCTGCGGACGGAGTGCTGCAGCTTGGCGATGGCGTCCGGAGTCCACATGTGCTCCTCGCCGCGCACGCGCCAGGCGTACTCGCCGCCGTCGTCCAGTCGGTCTTTCAGGAGTGGGTCAGTGCCGAAGGCCAGCCGGTGCGTCCGCAGCACCTCCTCGGCCACCTCGAAGATGCCGATGCCGCCCACCTTGGAGGACGTGCCGTAGAAGTACTTCTGCGCGAAGTCCTCCTTCAGGCCCACGGCCTCGAAGAGCTGGGCGCCGCAGTAGCTCATGTAGGTGCTCACGCCCATCTTGGACATGATCTTGCTCAGGCCCTTGCCCACCGCCTTGATGTAGTTCTGGAGGGCCTTTTTCGGCCCCAGCGGCGACAGGTCGGGCATCCCCGGAATCTCGCGGTGCAGGTCGAGCAGGGTTTCCAGCGCCAGGTAGGGGTGGATGGCCTCGGCGCCGTAGCCGGCCAGCGCGGCGAAATGGTGTACCTCGCGGGCGTCGCCGGTCTCCACGACCAGGCCGACCTTCATCCGCAGGCCCGCCTTGACCAGGTGGTGGTGGACGGAGCTCAGCGCCAGCAGCGCCGGGATGGCGATGCGCTCCCGGTCGACCCGCCGGTCGGACAGGATGATGATGTTGTGGCCGGTCTCGATGGCGTCCACCGCCCAGGCGTTGATGGTCGCCAGCTTGGCCTCGATGCCGCGTGAGCCCCACTCGGCGGGGTAGGTGATGTCGAGGTCGTAGGCCCTGAACTTGCCGCGCGTGTGCGCGTCGATGGAGCGCAGCCGCGCCATATCGTCGAAGTCGAGGATGGGCTGCTCGACCTGCAGGCGCATCTGCGGGTTGACCGCGTTGATGTCCAGCACGTTCGGGCGCGGCCCCACGAAGGTCACCAGGCTCATGACCACCGACTCGCGGATCGGGTCGATGGGCGGGTTGGTGACCTGCGCGAAGAGCTGCTTGAAGTACGAGTACAGCGGCTTATTGCGCCCGGAGAGCACCGCCAGCGGCGAGTCGTTGCCCATCGAGCCGATGCCCTCCTCACCGCTCAGGGCCATCGGGCCCATCAGGAACTTGAGGTCTTCCTGGCTGTAGCCGAAGGCCTGCTGGCGGTCGAGCAGCGACTCCGTGAACTCGCCGACCGTGCCGGTTTCCTCGGAGTCGGCCAGCGGCACGCGGGTGTTCTCGACCCACTGGCGGTAGGGCTTGGCCGAGGCGAACTGGGTTTTCAGCTCGTCGTCCTCGATGATGCGGCCCTGCTCCAGATCGATCAGGAACATGCGCCCCGGCTGCAGCCGCCACTTCTTGGTGATCTGCGCTTCCGGGATGGGCAGCACGCCCGATTCGGAGGCCAGGATCACCAGGTCGTCGCGGGTCTGGACGTAGCGCGCGGGGCGCAGGCCGTTGCGATCCAGCGTGGCGCCGACCTGTCGGCCGTCCGTGAAGACCATCGCGGCGGGGCCGTCCCAGGGCTCCATCAGCGCGGCGTGGTACTCGTAGAAGGCGCGGCGGCGGTCGTCCAGCAGCGTGTTCTGCTCCCAGGCCTCCGGGATCATCATCATCGCCGCCTGCGCCATCGGGTAACCGGCCAGGGTGAGCAGTTCGATGGCGTTGTCGAAGATGGCGGTGTCGGACTCGCCCTCGAAGGAGATCGGGTAGAGCTTCTTCAGGTCGTCGCCCAGCACGGGCGAGGCCATGATGCCCTCGCGGGCGCGCATCCAGTTGAAGTTGCCCTTGACCGTGTTGATCTCGCCGTTGTGGGCCACCATGCGGTAGGGGTGCGCCAGCGGCCACTCCGGGAAGGTGTTGGTGGAAAAGCGCTGGTGCACCAGCGCCAGGGCCGACACCACCCGCTCGTCCTGCAAGTCCAGGTAGTACTGCCCCACCTGATTGGCCAGCAGCAGGCCCTTGTAGATCACCGTGCGGCACGACATGGAGGGCACGTAATACTCCGCCCCGTGCGTGAAGGCCAGCGCGCGGATGGCGTTCGACGCCCGGCGGCGGATCACGTACAGCTTGCGCTCCAGCGCGTCGGGCACCAGCGTATCGGGACCGGCGCCGATGAACACCTGCCGGATCACCGGCTCCTTGTCCTTGACCGTGGGGCTCATGGGCATCTCGCGGTCGACCGGCACGTCGCGCCAGCCCAGCACGAGCTGGCCCTCGGCCACCACGGCGCGCTCCAGTTCCTGCTCGCAGGCGCGGCGCGAGGCCATCTCCTTGGGCAGGAAGATCATGCCCACGCCGTAGTCGCCGGGCGGCGGCAGCGTCACCCCGCGCTCGGCGAACTCGGCACGGTAGAACTCGTCGGGAATCTGGATCAGGATGCCCGCGCCGTCACCCATCAGTGCGTCGGCCCCCACGGCGCCCCGGTGGTCGAGGTTTTCCAGGATCTTCAGGCCCTGGGTGATGATCGAGTGATTTCTATAGCCCTTGATGTGGGCCACGAAGCCCACCCCGCAGGCGTCGTGCTCCTGGCCCCGGTACAGGCCGTGGGTCTGGGCGGCAAGGCGCTCGGCAGCGCTGGTCACAGTGGCGCTGGACACGGTGGCATTGGACAAGGAGGCGGATGTGGCATGGATCTGGGCCTGTGGCTGCTGCTGCTGTTCGTTCGTATCCATAGGGGCACTCCATCTCACGGTGGGATCTCACTGAGGGGCGCGGCAGTGAAACCGGCCGGGAAACCAGCGGGCCCGCACCGGGCGGGCCACTGAGGGCAGCTTACAGGCCCAGTCGAGGGCGCCTTGAAATTTGTTTATAACGTGTGGGTCGATGGGGTTCAGGACGGCATCAGGAAAGTACTTGCATAGCGAAGCAACTAAATCGCTTCTCTCGTGCCACGGGAGACAGGTTCGGCTTCCCTGGCCTCTCCGGCTGCCCTGGTCGTCCGGGCAGAGGGCGTGGACAGGGAAGGCTGGGCGTGAAGACGTGGCGACCAATCCCATTTTCCGGGCCTCAGGCCGGGTGCAGGGTGAGCAGCACGATCTCGGGCGGGCACAGGTTCCGCAGCGGAATGCCGCTGGTGCCCAGGCCCCGGCTGACATAGGCGGGCGTGGCGTGGGCGCCCTCCACCCAGCCCATCGCGTAGCGCTGCCCGTAGCGGCTGGGCACGACCGGCGCGCCGAGCAGTGGCAGGCGCACCTGACCGCCGTGGGTGTGCCCCGACAGCACCAGGCCGGCGGGCCGGGGCAGATCAGGCAGCACGTCCGGATTGTGGCTGACCAGGATGGTGGCCCTCTCCCCCGCGCCCGCCAGCGCCCTGTGCACATCGGGGGTACCGTTCCACAGGTCGTCCACGCCGCCCAGGTGCAGGTCGTCCCGCAGGGTCACGCCCTGATTGCGGAGGATGGGGACGCCGGAGCGGCGGAATTCCTCCTCCAGCGCCGAACGCCGGGGACTCCAGTCGTCGCGGGCCGCCCCGTAATAGACGCTGGCGTACCGTCCGAAACTGCCGTAATCGTGGTTGCCCCACACGCCGTACACGCCCAGCGGAGCGCGCAGCCGGGCCAGTTCCGAGAGCAGGTCGGCCGCGCCCTGGTCGGCGCGGCGGTCGAGCTGATCGCCGCCCAGCAGGATCAGGTCGGGCCGGGCACTCATGGTGGCCTCGACCCAGCGGCGCACCTGCCCAGGCCCCACGTACAGGCCGAAATGCAGGTCGCTCAGGAAGGCCACCCGCACCGGGGCGCGCAGGCCGGGCAGGGGCCGGGTGTGGGAGGTCAGGCCGAGGGTCTGCGCCTGGGCGACCCCCAGGCCACCCGCAGCGGCGAGGGTCAGTCCACCTCCCGTCAGGGCACGCAGGAAGCGGCGGCGGGTCAGGGAACGGGTCATTGGGGCAGCGTATCGTCCCCCGCCATGAGCCACATCCGCCGATAGATGCAGCCCCGTGACGCCGCCTGGGCAGCGCGCGGCCGGGTGCAGAAACTGTAAGGAGGCCAGCGCTACCATGACGGCCATGGTGGCCCCACACGACCCGCAGCAGCTTCTGGTGATCGACGTTCTGGACGAGGATTCCGGCCTGGCCGACGTCGAGGACAGCCAGGGCCGCACCTTCCAGCTGCCCGCCGAGTGGCTGCCCGGCGCGGCCGACGGGGCGGCCTACCGGGTGCAGGTCTCCCCGGCCGGCGTGAGCTTTACGCCCGCCCCCGACGGCGCGCGGCTCATGCGCGAGCGCTCCAAGCAGACGCTGCTGGACTTCAGCGACGAGATCGACCCAGGGGCCGGGGCATGAACCGCCAGGTTCTGATCGTGCCCGACCTGCACGGGCGTCCCGATCTGCTGCGGGCCGTGCTCGACCGCTACCCCGACGCCCATCTGGTGTGCCTGGGCGACGCCATCGACCGGGGGACGCGCTCCATGACCACGGTGGACATGCTGATGGAACTCAGGGCCGCGGGCCGCGCCACGCTGCTGATGGGCAACCACGAGCGCATGGCGCAGGAGGGCATCAAGTGGTACCGCCGCTACCAGGGCACCCACGATCTGGGCGACTACCGCCGCGCCATGGAGGGCTACCAGTGGTGGATGCGGGCGGGCGGCGACACGGTACGCAGCGAACTGGGAGGCCTGACGCTGGAGAAGTTCCCCCCCGCGCTGGAGGCCTACTTGCAGGATCTCAAGCCGGTGGTGTACATCACGGCCGACAACGTCGTCCACGACGAGCCGCCGACCACGCCCAGCCTGCTGGTCGCCCACGCCTCGCCGCCGGTGCATCATCCGGATCACTCCACGCCGAACTCGGCCGCGCTGTGGCTGCGGCCCTTCGAAGGCCCCTTCCCCATGCCGCCGGGGGTCACCTACAGCGTCCACGGGCACACGCCGGTGCAGTCGCCGGCCCGGGTGGGCAACCACCTCTATATCGACCTGGGCGCCCACGAGACCGGCCGCCTGGCGGTCGCCGAGGCCACGCCCTATGGTCTGCCCCAGATCACGGTGCTGTGCGGGCGCGGCGAACCCGGCAAGGCCCGCAAGTACCCGCAGTTCGGCGAGCCCATTCCCGTGCAGGTCGTCGAGCTTCCGGGCACCGCGACCCGCTGAACTGACCCGGCCGTCAGTTTTTAAGTTCCGCTCAAGATTCCTTTGAGTTTCGCCCAACATCTGCTCTGCATGTCTTGAGATGGCCCTGATCTGCCGGGGCGAGCGCCCGAGGACACTGAGGCATGACCCTCATCCTGCTCATGGCCGCTGTGACCCTGCTGATCATGTTGCTGAGCTTCCTGTCGCTGACGCACGAGGAGCGTGAGGTGAACCGCGAGTACCTGCGCCTGCTGGACAGGGGGGCCAGGGACGACCTGTCCGCTGGGGATGAGCCCTCCATTCGCGCCGTCGCATAAATCCTGAGTCCACACATCTGGCCCCTCCCGGAAAGCGAGGGGCCAGTCCTGTGCTCAAGAGAATGAGGTTGGGCATCAGCGGGCTGGGTTTCGGTTCCACCCCGCCCGCACGGGCAGACGCTCAGCTTTCCTCGTACTCCAGATAGGTGTAGCCCAGCAGTTCCTCGCCGTAGTCCTCCAGCAGTTCCTGTTCCTGGCCGGGCGCCAGGGTCTTGGTCTTGAGGGCAGCGTCGGCCTGATCCTCGATGGCGTCGCGCAGCATGGGTTCCTCGTAGCCCATCGACTCGATCATTCGCCGCGCCTTCTGGCCGCGCACGAAGAGGTCGATGTTGAAGCGCCCGCCGGGCCGCACGGTCACGTGGGCCTCGCTGACCTTGCCGAACAGGTTGTGGGCGCTACCCAGCACGTCCTGGTAGGCGCCCATCAGGAAAGCGCCCAGGTAGTAGGGGCGGTCGCCGGGCTCGTGCAGGGGCAGCGTGGCTTTCACGTCGCGCAGGTCGATGAACTTCTCGATCTTGCCATCACTGTCGCAGGTGATGTCCACGATGGTCGCCTGCCGGGTGGGCTTCTCGTTCAGCCGGTCGAGCGGCACGATGGGAAAGAGCGCCTGGATGGCCCAGTTGTCCGGCAGGCTCTGGAACAGCGAGAAGTTGCAGATGTACTTGTCGGCCAGGACTTTCTGCAGATCCTCCAGTTCGTCGGGCACGTACTTCTCGTGCTGGATCAGCTTGGCGATCTTGCGCAGGATGGCGTTGAACAGCGCCTCGCCGCGCGCCCGGTCGGGCAGGGTCACGTAGCCCAGGTCGAAGAGGTTGTGCAGCGTCTGCTTGTCGCCCACCGCGTCGTTGTAGGACTCGCGGTAGTTGCGCCCGGTGATGTTCACCAGGATCTCTTCCATGTCCTTGACGATCTGGTGGCTGTTCTCATCGGCCGGCGCCAGGTCTTCGAGGTCGCGGGTGGGGCCGGTCACGTCCACCACGGGCATGATCAGCACCGCGTGGTGGGCCGTCAGGGCGCGCCCCGACTCCGAGACGATCACCGGATCGGGCACCGACCGGGCCTTGCACACCTCCTGCACGGTGTACACGATGTCGGCGGCGTACTCCTTGACGGTGTAGTTCATGGAGGCGTAGAAGGTCGTCTTGGAGCCGTCGTAATCGACGCCCAGGCCGCCGCCCACGTTCAGGTACTTGAGCTGCGCGCCGGCCGCGACCAATCCCGCGTAGGTCTGGGTGGCCTCGCGCACGGCGACCTTGACGCGGCGGATGTCGGTGATCTGCGAGCCGATGTGGGTGTGCAGCATGACCAGCGTGTCGAGCATGTCCTCTTCGCGCAGCCGCTCCACGACCCGCAGCAGTTCGTAGGCGTTCAGCCCGAACTTCGCTTGATCCCCGCCGGATTCCTCCCACTGCCCCGAACCGCGCGCGTGCAGCTTGAAGCGCACGCCCATGGCCGGGCGCACCCCCAGCGCCTTGGCCTGCTTGAGGATGCGGTCGAGTTCGGAGTACTTCTCGATGGTAATGACGACGTTCTTGCCCAGCGTGCGGCCCCACAGCGCGAGCTTGATGAAGCCGTCGTCCTTGAAGCCGTTGCAGCACAGCAGGGCGTCCGGGTGCATCTTCTGGGCCAGGCACAGCGCCAGCTCGGCCTTGGAGCCGGCCTCCAGGCCGTGCGCGTAGTCGTAGCCGGCGGCAGCCACCGACTCCACGACCACCCGGCGCTGGTTGACCTTGATGGGAAAGACGCCCTGGTAGTGCCCGCCGTAGCCGTACTCCTGAATGGCGGCCTGGAAGGACTCGTTGAGGTGCTTGACGCGCCCGGTGATGACCTGCGGGAAGCGCAGGATCACGGGCAGGCTCTCGCCGCGCTCGACGATCTCGTCGACGATCGATCGCAGCGGGGCGTGCAGGCCGGGGCTGGGCGTCACCTCCACGGCGCCTTTCTCGGAGACGCGGAACCAGCCGCCGCTCCAGTTGGGCACCTGGTACAGCTCGGCAGCGTCGACAGTGGTGAACGGGGTATTCAGGGGATTGGTGGCAGTCACTTCGGGCGTCCTCCTCCGACTTGGGGATAGGCTCGCCGTGCGCGGGGTTCGGAGAGCTGTGGGCACTCAACGGACGCCGTGCGAAACCGGCGCAAATGATACGGCATGGACAGCCCCCTGGTGGTCATGCCGGTTGCCGTTGAAGTGTGAGAAAGGCCCGATCTGGAGCGTCGGCCGGGCGGTGGGGAGGGCACCGCTCGTCCTTCCAAGCTGCGGAGTCCACACAAGCCCTGGCGTGGACAGCGCATCTGTCAGCGACCGACCTCATCAGCACCGGCGCCGTCCACCCGGAGACGGATGCCCCCTGCTCGCGCTCCAGGACGACTGCAAAGTCGCAGGTTGGGGACTCGACGTCTGGGCGGTGGGCGAAGCTCTCATTCTGCTCCCCTCAAAGGGAGCCAAGAACGTGCCAGTTGGGCTCTCCTTGCCTCCCTTCCCAGGAGACTCGCAAAGCTGCACAGCAGAGGGATCGCCTGCAGCGTCACCATCTCCACCACCCAGCTGACTGTGGTTTCTTGCTGCTGCCCGCTGCCCTGCACAACGAAAAAAGCGAGGCGTTCACCTCGCTTCTTCTCTGGCGGTCCGGACGGGATTTGAACCCGCGACCTTCTGCGTGACAGGCAGATATGCTAACCGCTACACTACCGGACCAGCGGACAAGAGACTAAGGGGCGGGGGGCGGGAAGTCAAGCCGGGGGCCGGTTCCGGCAGGGCAACCGCAAAGTTGCAAGCTTCGCCCTGTTTGCCTGGGCTGTGGGCGAACTCCACTGCTCCGCCGCTGTTCCAGTCCGTCATCTTCGGTGCCAGCTTCCCTCCCTGCGGGCTCTGCGAGTTGGGGGGAGCCAAGAACACCATTTGGGTCGGGTCTTCCCTTGACTCCCTTTAAGGGGACTCGGAGAGCTGCGGAGCAGAGGGGTTGACGCAACGTGATCGTACTCACCACTTCCCTGACTTTGCGGTTGCCCGGGGGCCGGTTCCGACCCGGCGCCGCGAAGATTGAGGATTGCCAAAGCCCCCCTGCCGGCAACCGTAGGCGGGGGCACGCCTCTCGGCGCCCCGGTGGGTGAGCATCGGCTATGTCAGCATCGGCTCTCACTGTGCCGCCACCCTCTGGTCGACCCCGGCGGGCGATACTGGGGACGATTCTCGCCGGAAGTGCCCTGCTGGCCGGAGTCGCCGCCGCCCACTACGCGGCCCCGCTGCCCGACGGGGCCGTCGCCCGGCCGGCGCGGCAGTTCGGCCTGCCCTTCGCCGGGGCGCCGGGGCCGGATTCCTGGCTGCTGGGCCAGGGCTACGGCAACACCACGGGCGCGTATCGCCAGCGCCGCAGCACCTACGGCAACCTGCAGGGCATCCACGCCGGGCTGGATTTCAGCGCGCCCTGCGGCACCCCGGTGCGGGCCATCGGGGACGGCGTGGTGGCCGAGGTCGACGGCCCGCACGGCAGCCCCCCGCACAACGTGGTGATCAACCACGCGGGGAACCTGAGCAGTCTGTACGGACATCTGCGGGTGCGCTCCAGCCTGCGGGTCGGGCAGACGGTGAAGCGGGGGCAGGTCATCGGGGAGAGCGGGGACTCGCAGTTCACCTGTGTCAGCGCGCCGCACCTGCACCTGGAACTGCGCGACCGCTCGCACCAGCGCTTTTTCAACCCGCTGCCGTACATCGCCGCCGACTGGGATTCGCTGGCGCTGGCCGGGAATTTCGGCCGGGGCTACGAGTACGACCTCGACGCCCCGCGCCGCTGGCAGACCCCGGACACCCAGCCCGAAGCGAGGCGGGGCGGCGCGCTGCTCAACGAGTTCCGGCGCCCCTGGCCGCCCGCGCCGGGAGGAGCGCGGTGAAGGCCCGCACCCTGCTGGTCGCCGCCGTGCTGAGCACCCTGCCGCCCGCCCAGGCCGCCACGCTGCCCTCGGCGCCGGTGCTGAGCGGCACGTGCTGCCCCGGCACCGTCTGGACACCGGATTCGCGGGCGCTGCTCTTTCTGGACGGCCCCCCGGCCCGCGCCAGCACCGGCATCTACAGCGTGCCGGCGGGGGGCGGAGCGGTGACCCGGCGCTTCTCCAGCGTGGCCTTCTACTCGCCGCGCCTGCGCTGGGCAGTGCGGCCCGGCAGTGGCGACGCCACCACCCTGCAGCGCCTCTCGGACGGCCGGACGTTCACCCTGCCCACCCGGGGCGGCGACGTGGTGTGGTCGCCCTCGGAGGCCCGGGTGGCCTACGCGCGCAGCGACACCACCGGCAACTTCGACCGCCGCACCACCCGCGTGTACGTGGCCGACGTGTTCGGTGCCCCGCGCCAGGTGGCGACCGTGTACGGCGGCGGGCCGAGCGCCTGGCTGAGCGAGCAGACCCTGCTGCTGAGCGGCAAGGCCAGCGCGGGCGGCCGTGACCGCGAGCTGTTCACGCTGAACGTGCAGACCGGCGCCCGCAAGACCCTGCGCTCGGCCCTGGGCTTCCGCTCGGTGGCCGCCAGCCCCGACGGCAAGCGCGTGATGTACACGGTGGCCTTCGACTCGGCTGCCCGCAACGGCCTGTGGCTGCAGGACACGGCCGGGGGCGCGCCCCGCGAGTTGCAGGCCTTCGGTTCCTACCGCTGGCGCGACGCCCGGAGAGTGCTGCTCATTCCCCTGCAACCGGGCGGCGGCCCCCACGTCCTGCGGCAGTACGACGTGAGCACGGGCGCCTGGACGACCCTGGGCGACCTGGGCGACCAGGTGCGCCAGGGCGACTGGTCGGTGAGCCCCGACGGCACGAGGGTGAGCTACCTGAGCGCGAAGGACGGCAACGTGTGGGTGCTGCGCCTGCCCTGAGGTAGGCGAGGCGCCGACACCAGCGACGGGCCCGACCTGGACGCTCTACCCTGCCCCCATGTTCCGCAAAGACCCGTTGAAGCTGGCGCTGGAGGAGGTGGCCGAGGTACTGGGTACGGAGACCCGCCCCCTGCTGGGTCTGGCCCGCTCGGTCTATCGGCGCGGCGGGGTGCTGGGCGTGCAGCGGGTCGGACGACGGGTGGTCGTGGGCCTGGGGGGCGTGCCTGCTGGGGGCGTGTTCGAGCTGGCGAGCGTGACCAAGCCCTTCACGGCGGCGCTGGCCGACGCGCTGGTGCGGGCTGGCCGGCTGGAATGGGAGGCGCCGCTCTCCCGGCTGGGTGGGGCGCTGCGGAGGCTGCCCCCGGGCCTGAATGCCCTGAACCTGGCCACCCATACGGCGGGCCTGCCCGCGCATCCGGCCCGCGTGGTCTTCACGTCCATGACCCGCTTCTCCGACCCCTACGGCCCGCTGAGCGTGCCCGGCGTGCTGGGCAGTGCGCGGCGCTGGGCCAGGCCGGGGCCACAGGCGCGCTTCGGGTACTCGAACCTCGGGGTGGGCGTGCTGGCCCTGGCGCTGGCCCAGGCCGCCGGCGAGGAGGTCAGCGCGGCGGGCTACGGCCGCGCCCTGGAAGGCTTCGTGAGCGGCCCACTGGCCCTGGGCGTGGCCCTGCGCCCCCCGGCGAACGTGGTGAGCCCGGTCAGCCTGCTGGGCGGCGGGAACCTGACCGGCTTCGGGCCGCTGGCCGGCGCGGGGGGACTGTTCGGCCCGGCGGCCGATCTGCTGGCCTTCGCACAGGCCCATCTGGACGGCCGGGCGGGAGAGCACTGGCAACGGCGCCGGCACCCACCCGGCCTGCCCCCGCACCTGAGCGGCGTGGCGCCGGGCTGGTTCATCTCGGGCAGACAACCGGATCAGGCCGTGTGGTGGCACGACGGGCTGGCGCGGGGCACCCGCACGGCCCTGGGCTTCTGCCCGGCGTCCGGGGCGTCGGTGGTGATCCTGGCGCGGGGAGGGGCGCCCCTGCTGGGCCTCAGGAGCGGCGTGCCCAGCCTGCTGCTCGCCCTGCTGGGCGGATCGGGCGGCCCGGGCAGCGTCTGATCCACCCCCGCTGGAACTGGCCCTGGGGCGGTTACGGCACCAGCCAGGTCACGGCGCGGGCGTCGTTCAGGCCGGTGAGCAGGGTGCGGGGGCGCCAGTTGCCCTGGCTCAGGCCGGGCACCGTGTCGTAACGGGTCAGGGTCGTGCCGGTCAGGGCGTACAGGAAGCCGTCGGGGGCCAGGGTCAGGTCGCGCAGGTCGCGCAGGGAATCGACGGTCGCGGCGCCCGTGGCCACGCCGTCCCAGACCAGCAGGGGCTGGGCCGAGGCACTGGGCTGGTCGCTGCGCCAGGCGGCCAGCAGGGCACGCGTGCCGGCCGCGCCGCTCCACAGCCGGTCGATCCGGCCCTGCCCGAAGGCCCCGATGGTCGTGGCGGCGTCGGGCTCGCCGCTGGCCTTGAGGCGCTGCACGCCGCTGTCGGTGGCGGCCACGACCCCCGCCGCGTAGGGGGCCAGATCCCGCAGCGCCGGGGTGGGGAGCGGCGTGCTGACCTCGGCGCGGGCGGCGCCGGCGCTGGTCTGGGCGGCGCGCATCACCTCACTGCCGCCGCCCACGCGGGGCCGCGCGACCAGCCCGACATCCCCGAGCACCGCCAGCCGGATCGGCGGGGTGTCGCTGCCCGGGCTGGGGGGCAGGTAGGGGGGCAGCGTGGCCGTCCAGACCAGCGTGCCGTTCTCGCGGTACAGGGCGAGCTGCTGCGGGCCGTTGGGGCAGGCGCTGAGGGTCAGCAGACGGTCGCGGGCCGCGCTGGCCGCCGTCTGGATCAGGCAGACCGGCGTGAAGCCCGGCGCAGCGAAGGGCTGCGGGTCGGCCAGATCGGTGTTGCGGCTCTCGATGCCGCCTGTGCCCGTCAGGGCCAGGCGCCGCCCGCTGGGCAGGGTGTCCAGGCTCACGCCGCCGGTCAGGGCCGCGCTGCCGTTGTCGGTGACCGGCGTGGCGCTGGTGTCGGCCTCCGGCGTGACCGCGCGCAGCAGCCCCCCCCCATTGGTGAGGACGGCCAGACGCAGGGTGGAGGTCACTTCCTCGGTGCCGGTGCAGGCCGCCAGCAGGAGGGGCAGGATCAGGAAGGCGCTTCGTTTCACGGTCGGGAACCTCCGGGACGGGCGGGCTGGGCTGTGGTCTGAGCTGTGGTCTGAGCTGTGGGGTGAACTGTGGTCTGGGCCGGGGGGGGCTCAGGGGCGGGTGGGCAGCAGCGGCACTTCGAAGCCCGTGCCGATCAGGTCGAACAGTGGGTACTGGGTCTGACCCGGCAGGCCGACGGACAGCCGGTAGCGCTTGAGCCCCAGATCGGCCTCGGCCTGCAGCGCCCAGCAGCAGCGGTCGATGGTCAGGCCCAGCACGGGCGAGAGGGGCGTGGGGTTCTGGCGCACGCCGTCCACCCAGGTAAAGCTCTGGCGCAGGCTGGCGGTCACGTAGGCGCCGGGCCGCTCGCCCTGGCGCCCGATCCCCACGCTGAAGCGCACGGGGTCGAGCTGCAGGGTGTCGGTGGCCACGTCGGCCGGGTAAGTGCCGCTGCGGGTGCGGGTATACAGCGCCCGGCCCGAGAGCGCGGCGCGGCTGCCGAACTGCCAGTTGGCGTCCAGATCGGCGCGCGCCAGCTCGGTGCGGGGCTGATCCAGCCCGGCCACGTTCACGGCGGCGCTCAGGGCCAGCCGCTGATCCGGGCGGGTGGCGCTCAGCGAGCCCGAGAGGGTCGGGCGGGTGAAGCCGCCACGCACCAGATCGTAGGGGCCGCCGTAGGTGACCTGCCAGGCATTCGCGCTGCCGCTCACCGTGCCCACGCTGTAGGTCACGGTGCCGCTGTCGGTGGCGGTGGCCGGGCGGGTGAGCAGCAGGTCGTGTGTGGTCGAGAACTGGTAGCGGCTCCGCCAGATGATCTTGACGTCCCCGACCACCCGCCCGGTGGGCACGAACAGCTTCTCGGAGGCCGTGAAGGAGACCGGGTTGAGCACCGTGTCCTGGGTCGGGGACGCGCTGATGGTCACTCCGACCTCGTCGAGCTGCGGCTTCTGGATGTTGTGGGTGGCGTACACCGAGAAGGAGTTGGTGCGGGCGTCCCCGGTGACCGTGGCGCGCAGCGTGAAGGGCGCAAACCCCGTGGCGCGGGCGTAGGAGCCGTTGGCACTGAGGGTCAGGTTCGGCGCGGGCCAGCGGCTGGAGCGCGAGTAGTACGCCCCCCGGGCGGGCGCGGCGGGCGTGTCGGCGCTGGCAGGTCGGGCGGGCTGCGCCGGCACCAGCGTCCGTGCGCCGGACTGCGGATCGCTCAGGGTGGCGCTGTACGAGAAGCTCTCCAGCTCCTTGCTCAGGGGGTTGTAGGTGAGCTGCGAGTTCAGGTTCAGCGGCACGCGGGTCACGTCCAGCGTGAAGGTCGCCGGGCGCTGCTGATCGGGGGTCAGGAACAGGTCACGGGTGTACGAGACCCCGAAGCGCACGTCTCTGACCGGCACGGTGCTCAGGGTCAGGCCCAGCGGCGCGCTGATACGGCGGGGGCTGCGGCCGTCGGCGTCGAAGGCGAAGGGACTGGTGCCCTCGGTGCGCGAGTAGCCGGCGCTGGCGCTCAGGGTGTTGGTGACGTTGAAGCGCTGCGTGAGCTGGGCGCCCAGGTTCAGCTGCACGGTGCGCGCCCCGGTGCCGTAGTAGCGCCCGGAGAAGGTGTTGCTCAGGCTCAGGTCGGCGTTCCGCCAGGGCTGCGCCGTGTAGGCCAGGGTGTGGCTCTCCTCCAGCCGGGTGGTGGTGATGTTCACGCCCTGCGCGGAGGCGCTGCGCGACAGAGGGTTGCTCTGGCCGGTGTAGCGCCCGGCGCTGAAGCGGACGTCGGCGCTGAAGTTGCCGCGCGTGTACGGCTTGGGATCGAGGACGACCTCGGGGGTTCTGAGGGGCGTACCCAGGCCCGTGGTGGGGGCCGGCCCGTAGCGATCCACGTAGTTCAGCTCGGCCGTGAACAGCGGGTAGTCCACCTTGGCCCCGAAATTCACGCTCGTCACGCCCCGCTCGGGATCGGTCAGCGGCCGGCCGATGTCGCGCCGGGTCACGCTCAGGGTGTAGTCCAGGTCGCGCAGGGCCAGCGAGAGGGGCACGCGCCCGGTCACGCTGAAGTCCAGATCCAGATCGTCGCCGACCTGCTGCACCGTGCCCACGAAGGGGCGGGGGCTGACCAGGGTGTAGAGGTTCACCCGGTCGACGAAGGGCAGCGGGGCGTAGGAGCGCAGCGCCACGCCGAAGCCCACGCTGGGATTGCGGTTCTGGTAGTAGCGGATCAGCGTGGTGCCCAGCGTGCTCGCCCCGATGGAAAAGGGCAGGTCGGCCTCGACTGTCAGGCCGTCGGGCGCGCCCTGGCCGATCTGCAGCCGGGGCTGGCGTTCGGGGTCGTTCAGGGGCAGCACCACCACCGGCAGGAACAGCACGGGCACGTCGGCCAGCAGCAGCTGGGCGCGGTAGGCCACCAGCCGGTCGCCAGGATACACGATCAGCCGCTCGGCGCGGAAGGCGTAGTCGTTGGGCGTGCGGCCGCAGCGCGCGCAGGTGGTGAAGTAGCCCCCGGTGGCGCGCAGCTGCCCCGGAATGCGCTCGATCTCCTGGCCGCGGATCTCCAGGTCGTCGTCGCTGATCAGCACGTCCTGGCCGGTGACCTGCTCGTCGCCCAGGTCGACCACCAGGTTCTCGCCGGCCAGCACCTGGCCGTCCTTGGCGCTGCGATAGGTGGCCGCGCCGACCAGCGTCAGGGTGCGGCGGGTGCGGTTGAACTCGACCCGTTTGGCGCGCACGACGTCGTCATCGACCCGCAGTTCCACGTTCTCGCCGGAGATGACCACCAGTTCCTGCTCGTCCAGGCGGCGCAGTTCCAGCGTGTCGGCGCTCACGATCCGCACTGTGCGGGCCTCGGCCGCGCCCACCAGTCCCGTGCCCAGCAGGCCCAGCGTGAGCAGCGCCGTGTGGGTCAGCCGCCGCAGCCGGCCGGGCCGGCGGGCGCGGCTCACAGCCCGCCTCCCTGCGACGGCTGGCCGTTCTGCACAGCCAGGGGAGCGTCCGGGGCCTGGGGAACGCGGGGCAGCGGACGGAAGGCGGCCAGGGTGGCCCCGCCCGGCCGCCTTCCCGCCAGCACGCTCAGGCTGGTGCCGGGGTAGTAGAACCCGAGCACGTGCAGGTGGTCGTAGCCCGCCCGCGCCAGGCCCAGCGCGCCGTACTGCGAGAGGCCCACACCGTGCCCGGCGCCGCTGCCCTCGACCAGCAGCGGGCCGCCCGAGGCCAGGGCCGCGCCGCTCAGGGTCACGCGGGAGCTGGCCGCCCCCAGCGAGCGCACGAAACCGCCGGCATTCGCGCCCTTCAGGCTGCCGCTGCCCGACGCGCCGCTCAGGGTGATCTCCAGCGGCCGGCCCGAGGGGCTCAGGCGCGAGATCACCACGTCCCGCAGGGGGCCGAGCTTCAGGCCGTAGCGCGCCGCGACCTCCTGCACCCTGGCCGGGGAAACCTCCAGCCGCCAGCGGGCGCGCGGGCTGCCGGCCGAGAAGGGGTCGGCCTGCGCGGGCAGATACGGCAGCTCGGTGCCCCAGACCTCGGCGCTGGAGGCGGTGTAGCCCCCGGAGTCGGCGCTGAAATAGGTGCGGGCCGGGCGGTTCCCGTAGGCGAGAACCTGAGCGCGCGTGGCGCTGACCGCCGCGTCCGACTGGGGTTTCTCGGCGCTCAGGCCGGGGTAGACCTGGCAGCTCTCGGTAGCGCAGGTGTCGTAGGGGGCCGCCGGATTCACGCGGGCCGCCACGTAGGTACGCGCGATGACGGCCTGGGCGCCCAGCGCCGCCGCCGGCCACGACACGGGCATCTCGGCCGGCACCACGCCGCGCAGGTAGTCCTCGATGTCCAGCACGTTGATGGCCTGGACGCCGCCGCCCTCGGCACGCAGCTGCACGCCGCCCCGGTAGCGGCGGCCGGCGACCTCGACCACGCTGCCGGGGCTGGGCGGCAGGTACAGCGCCGCAGCGCCGGCGTCCTGACCGTTCAGCGTCAGGCGGCCGTCCAGCACGCCGACCGTCCAGGCGGCCATCGGCAGCGCGGCCGGAGCGCCCAGCGCACTGCCCGGCAGGGCCGAGGCGGGCAGGGCCCGGGCCAGGGGGCCGACGGGCGCCGCGGGGCTGGGCACCCCCACCGTGAGCTGCGGGGCCGCGGCGACCAGCACCCGGACGTTCAGGGCCTGCGCGCCGTGAGGCAGGGCCAGCAGCCCGGACAGGGCGGCCAGGGCCAGGGGAGCAGGGGGGCGGGAACGCGGCAGGCAACGCATCTTCGCGAGTATACGCAGCCTCGCCGCGCAGCCATCTGACAGGAAGGTGAGACCCACGCCCCTGAAGTGGCCTGCCAGGCGGCATGATGCCTCTCATGTCGCTTGAGAAGCCGCCCGCACAGCCGGGCCAGGTCTGGGCCCATGTCGGCCAGCCCTTCGTGGGCCGCGAGTACGACCTGATCGTGCTGGGCGCGGGCCGCATGGGCGCCGCCTGCGCGCTCTACCTGCGCCGGCTCGCGCCCCGGCGGTCGCTGCTGCTGATCGAGGAGGGGGGCCTGCCCAACGAGGACGGCGCCACCCTGCTCTCGCCCGGCGTGTGGTCGGCACTGACGGTGCCGCCGGAGCGGCGGGCCGAGGCCCAGTGGACGCGGGCCCAGCTGGCCGGCGCCCTGGCGCCCGACCCCTCCCTGAACCTCTCCTTCCAGGCGCGGCCCCTGCTGGAGCTGGCGGCAGCCGGCGGAGCGGGCTGGGAAGCGGTGCTGGACGTGCTGGGACGTGATCCCGCGCCCACGCTGCCCGCCGGTCTGGCCGACCTGCAGGCCCTCCCCTGGGCGCGGCTGGACGCGCAGGCCGCCCGCTACCGCCCCGGCGCCCTGGCCCTCGCCTGCGCCCAGGCGGCCATCGGCGCGGGCGCCGACCTGATGCTGAACGCCCGCGCGCACCTGGATGGGGGCGGCGTGGGCATCGAGCGGCTGAGCGTCACGAACACGCACCAGATCGTCGTGCACGAAACGCACCGGCTGCGTGCCGGGCGGGTCGTGGTGGCGCTGGGCGCGGCCGGCCCCGGCACCGTCGAGCACGACCTGGGGCTGCACACCACCCACGCCCGCGCGTACCGGCAGTTCCCGCGGCTGAATCACCCCAGCACCGAGCAGACGCCCACGCTGCGCGCGGCGGGCCTGACCCTGCGCCCACAGCACGGCGGCTTCACGCTGGTGCCGGCCATCCACCACCGCGACCCGGCCGGCTACGAGCCCGGCGGCGGCCGGCTGACCGGCGTGCCCACGGGGCTGCGCCGCGAGACCCTGGAAGACCTGGTGGCCGCCATGGACGCCCTGCCCGCCCTGGCCACCGGCGCCCTGGAGCTGGGCCGCAGCCTGATGGACGTGCCCGGCGCCTGGTTCGCCCTGCCGGGCGGCGACCCGGACGGCCTGCCCCGGCACGAGGAGGTCGCCCCGGGCGTCCACCTGCTGCTGGGCGGCCCGCACGCCGACACGCTGGGCCTCGCGGTGGCCTACGACCTGGCGGCGACGGTGGCAGGCACCCAGCAGCGGCCGTGGGCGGGGCGCCCGGGCTGAGTGCCCGAAACCGGGACTCCTCCGCACCCAGGAGGCTTCGTTCCGGCCCACGGGCATCCTGGCTGACAGGTCTGGCCCGGCCGCAGTACGCTGGATCATGACCCCGCTGCCGTGGCATTACGCGCTGCTGGGCCCGCCCGAACTGAGCGGGCCGGAGGGACAGCGGCTGCGTCTGGAGCGCAAGGCGGCCGCGCTGCTGGCCTACCTGGCGCTGGAAGGCCCGACCCACCGCGCCCGCCTGGCCGGGCTGCTGTGGCCCGAGACCCGCGAGGCCAGCGCCCGCAACAACCTCGTGCAGCTGCTGCGCAAGCTGCGCCTCGCGCTGGGCCGCGAGCTGGTGCAGGGGGCCGAGCTGCTGGGGCTCTCGCCAGGGCTGGAGACCGACGCCCTGCAGGCCCGCGACGCCTTCACGCGCGGGCAGTACGCCGAGCTGGCGGCGTTCGGCGGCGAGCTGCTCGCCGGCTTCTCCTACGACGACTGCCCCGATCTGGAGGACTGGCTGCTGGCCGAGCGCGAACGCTGGCGGGAATGGCGCGCCACCGCCGCGCGCGAGGAATCGGCCCGCCTGGAACGCGAGGGGGACTACGGCGGTGCCCTGGAGCGCGCCCGCGCCCTGCTTGACCTCGACCCCCTCTCGGAAGAGGCGTGGCGCCGCCTGATGCGCCTGCTGTACCTGCGCGGCGACCGCCCGGCGGCGCTCGACGCCTACCGGCGCTGCGAGGCGCTGCTGCGCCGGGAGTTCGGCGTCGAGCCCCTGCCGGAGACCCGGGCGCTGCTGCTCGACATCGAGCGCGGCGTGGTGGAGGTTCCGGCCCGGCCCGGCCCCCCGGGAGTCATCCCGCTCGCCACCCTGCGCCCGCCGGCCCTGGTCGGCCGGGAACGCGAATGGGCCCGCATGGAGGAGGCCTGGCGTGCGGGTCAGGTGATCTTCCTGTGCGGCGAACCGGGCTCCGGCAAGAGCCGGCTGGCCCGCGACTTCGCCGCCAGCAAGGGCGAGGTGCTGTTCCTGGAAGGCCGGCCCGGCGACCTGGAGCAGCCCTACGCCACGGCCGCCCGCAACCTGCGTGCCCACCTCGCACGCTGCCCCGACGTGACGCTGGAGTCCTGGGAACGGCGCGAACTCGCGCGCATCCTGCCGGAGCTGGCCGGGCCGGAGCCGGAGACCGCGCCCCTGCTGAGCGAGGCCGACACCCTGCGCTTCAAGCAGGCCACCCTGAACCTCGTGCGCCGCACCTGTGAGGGCCTGGCCGCCATGGTCACCGACGACATGCAGTATTTCGACCCGGCCTCCTCCGACTTCGGGGCCTTCATGATGTCGGCCGCCTTCCCGCTGGGGCAGCCGGGGGGCCTGCCGCACTTCATCGACACCTACCGCCGGGGCGAACTCGCGCCGGAGGTCGAGCAGAGCCTGGGGCAGCTCGTGGCGGCCGGGATCGCGGTGGTCATCGACCTGCCCCCCCTGCAGGGCGGGGCCGTCGACGACCTGCTCGATCACCTGGGCGTGCCCGGGTCGCCCGAGCTGCGCGGCGGCCTGCAGCGCTACGCCGGCGGCAATCCGCTGTTCCTGCTGGAGACCGTCAGGCACCTGATCGAGACGGGCCAGCTGGAGCGCGGGCTGCCCCCCGGCCTGCCGCCCCCCGGCCGGGTGGGCCCGCTGCTCGCCCGGCGCCTGGAACGCCTCTCGTCGCCGGCCCTGCAGGCCGCGCGCGCCGCCGCCGTGCTGCAGAGCGACTTCGACCTCGAGCTGGTCGCCGGCGTGCTGCACGCGCCGCTGCTGGAGCTGCTGGGCGCCTGGGAGGAGCTGGAGGCGGCCCAGATCATCCACGGTAACCGCTTTTCCCACGATCTGGTCTACGAGGCCGTGCGGGAGGGCACCTCGGCCTCGGTGCGCCAGCTGCTGCACCGGGCGGCGGCGCGCACCCTGGCCGAGCGAGGGGGCCACGCCGCGCGGGTGGGGCAGCACTGGCTGCAGGGAGGAGATTTCCGGCAGGCGGCGCCCTGGCTGCTGCGGGCCGCGCAGGCGGCGTTCAGTACCCTGAGGCTGCTGGAGGCGGCCGAGTTCTACCGCCAGGCCGCCGAGGCCTGGCAGCGCGCCGACGACCCCGCCGCGGCCTTCAGCGCCTGGGCCGCCCGCGCCGAGGCGCTGGGCCACCTGGACGACCGCGCCGCCCGCCAGGGCGCGCTGGACGAGCTGTTCGCGCACGCCCGCACGCCGTTGGAGCGTGCCCGCGCCTGGCAGCTGCAGGCCGAACTGCACATCGCCTTCGCCGAGGCCGCCGAGACCCGGCAGGCGGCGGCCCAGGGGCTGGCGGCACTCTCGGAGACCTTTCAGGACACGCCGGCCGTCCGCGAGCAGCGCGCCAACCTGGAGGCCTGTGCGGGCAGCGCGCTGTGGCTGCAGGGGCAGATGCCGGAGGCGGCCCAGGCCCTGCGCCGGGCGGTGACGGCGCTCTCGGCGCTGGGCGAGTCGCAGAGCCTGGCGGCCAACCTGAGCAACCTCGCGGCGGTGCTCGACCACCTGGAGGAACACGCCGAGGCGACCGGGCTCCACCGCCGCGCCTGCGAGCTCTTCGAGCGCAGCGGCCACCTGCCGGAGCTGAGCGCCACGCTGTACAACCTCTCGGTCAGCCTGCTCGACCAGGGCCAGGCGAGAGCAGCCCTGCACGCCGCCCAGCGCGCCCACGAGATCGAATCCCGCACCGACGGCGATCCCGGCAACGCCGCGCTGGGCCACGCCAATCTGGGCCAGGCCTACGCCAGCCTGGGGCACTACGGCCAGGCCCTGCGCCACCTCTCCCTGGCCCGCGCCGCCGCCCGCCCGGACAGCTGGCACGCCGGCTACCTGCCGACCCTGGCCGCCGAAGTCTGGCTGGCCCTGGGGCAGGTCGACCGGGCCGCCGCCGACCTCGCCACGGCGCAGGACTGGCCGGGCGTGCCCGGGGCCTACCGCTCGCGCACGCTGGTCGCGCACGGCCTGCTGGCCGCCCGGCGGGGCGAAGATCCGGGCGAGGTGCTGAGCGAAGCCGAGGAGCTGCTGGGCGTCCAGCCGCGCCCGCTGGCCCAGGCCCGCGTGTGGCTGGCCAGCGCCCTCACGGCGCCCCCCGAGGAGGGTCTGGCGCTGGCCCGTGGCGTCTGCACGGTCGCCCGCACCCGGGGCCTGGGCGGCATGGAGACCGCGGCCCATGTCCGCGCCGCGCAGGCCCTGCTCGCCCTGCGCCGACCGGCCGAGGCCCTGCCGCACGCCCGGGCCGCCCAGCACCTGCTGCAGACCCTGGAGGCCGTGGTGCTCAGCCGGGGCGAGGCCCTGTTCACGGTCGCCCGGGCGCTGGCACTGGCCGACGAACCGGACGCAGCGCAGGCGCTGGCCGACGCCCGGGGGTGGATCGCCGCCACGGCCGAGGCCCATGTCCCGGCGGAGTTCCGCAGCAGCTTCCTGAACCGCTTTCCGGAGACCCAGTGGCTGGATCACGCCCGGTCGTGACCGGGGGGCCGTGACCGGGTGAGGGCTAGACCTCCGTGTACGCCCCGAGCTTCCGGAAGCGCTCGCCGCGCTGCCGGAGCAGGTCGTCGCGGTTCAGGGCCATCAGTTCGCGCAGGTGGCGGGTCACGGCCTCGCCGACGGGCAGGGCGGCGGCGTCCATGTCCAGATGCGCTCCGCCGGTCGGCTCGGGAATCACTTCCTCCACGATGCCCAGTTCCAGCAGGTCGGGTGCCGTGAGCTTCAGGGCCTCGGCGGCCAGCGGGGCCTGCGCGGCGTCCTTCCAGATGATGGAGGCGGCCCCCTCGGGCGAGATCACCGAGTACCAGGCGTTCTCCTGGATCAGCACGCGGTTGCCCACCGCCACCGCCAGCGCCCCGCCGGAGCCGCCCTCGCCGATCACCACGCACACCGCCGGCACACGCAGCGAGAGCATCCGGCGGATGCTTTCGGCGATGGCCCAGCCCTGACCGCGCTCCTCGGCCTCCAGGCCGGGGTAGGCGCCCTGGGTATCGACCAGCGACACCACCGGCAGGCCGAACTTGTCGGCCATGTCCATCAGGCGCACGGCCTTGCGGAAGCCCTCGGGGTTGGCACTGCCGAAGCGCCTCTTGATCTTGCTTTTCGTGTCGCGGCCCTTCTGCTGCAGCAGCAGCATGACCGGGATGCCCTGCCAGCGGGCGGGGCCACCGATCAGCGCGGGGTCGTCACCGAAGCGGCGGTCACCGTGCAGTTCCAGGAACTCGGTGCACAGGCGATCCACGTAGTCCAGCGCGGTGGGCCGACCCGGCGCGCGGGCCAGCTGCACCCGTTCCCAGCGGCTGGGCGCGGGCAGCCCCTCGCGCAGCCGCCGCACCTCGTCGCGCAGGGGGCTCAGGGCGGCCTCCAGATTCTGACCGGTCTTCTGCGCGGTGCCTTCCAGGTCGCGCACGCGGGCTTCGAGTTCGCGCAGGGTGTCGACGTTCGCGGTCACGCGCTGGCCTCCAGGGGGGCCCGGTCGGTGCGGGTCAGCAGCCCCAGCAGCGAGGCCAGGTAGGTGCGGTGCTCGCGCCTGTCCACGACGGCGTCCACCATGCCGTGCGCGAGCAGGAACTCGGCGCGCTGGAAGCCCTCGGGCAGATGCTGGCGGATGGTCTGCTGGATCACGCGGGGGCCGGCGAAGCCGATGAGGGCCCCGGGCTCGGCCACGATCACGTCGGCGATGGTGGCGAAACTGGCGGTCACGCCGCCGGTGGTCGGGTCGGTGAGCAGGCTCACGTAGGGCAGGCCGCGCGCCGAGAGGGCCTCCAGGGCCACGGTGGTCTTGGCCATCTGCATCAGCGACAGGGCGCTTTCCTGCATCCGGGCGCCGCCGCTGGCGGTCACGATGATCAGCGGCGTGCCGTGGGCGGCCGCGTGTTCGGCCGCGCGGGCGATCTCCTCGCCGACCACGCTGCCCATGGAGCCGCCCGAAAAGGCGAAGTCCATCACGGCCAGCGTGACGCCCTGGCCCAGCAGCGTCCCGCTGCCGGTCAGGATCGCGTCGGGGCGGCCGGCCTTGCGCTGGGCGCGCTCCAGGCGGGCCGCATAGGTCTCGGTGTCCTTGAAGTCCAGCCGGTCGAGGGGATGCACCCGGCCGGAGAGCTGCGTCCAGCTTCCCGGGTCGATCAGGGCGTCGACCCGTTTCTGGGCGTCCAGGCGCAGGTGGTGGCCGCACTTGGGGCAGACCTGCACGTTGGCTTCGAGGTCACGGTTGTACAGCCCCTCCTTGCAGTTGGGGCATTGCGTCCACAGATCCGGCATGTCCACGTCCACACCGGTCTGCTGTGGGCGACGACGCCGGAAAAAACGGTCTAGGGCCATGTGCTCTGTCCTCCCGGTTGAACTCTATCGCCGCATTCTAAGCGTGGGAGGGCCCAGGCGAATTGCACCGCGTCCAAATCCGCGGCCCGGGGGTGGGCTGAGGGCGGGCCCAGCCCAAGCGACTCGGCCCGGCCTCCCCAACCCGGCCGACTCAGCCCAGCTTGCTCTTCAGGTAATCGTCGAGCTGGGCCAGTTGCAGGTTCACGTCGCGCTGCAGGGCGTCGATGCGGGCGCTCAGGCTGCCCAGGTCGGCCGAAGGCGCCGAGCTGGGCAAGGCGTTCAGGCGCTCGTCGATATGGGTCTGCAGCTGGGCGAAGCGGCTGCCCTCCTTGCTGTCCAGGCTCACCCGCAGGCCCTCCATGTCGCGCAGCAGCCGGGCGGAGTCGGCCTGGGCGCGCAGGCCCGAGAGGCCCGCCCAGAAATAGAAGATCAGCGCCAGCAGGGTGCCCAGGATCAGCAGGATCAGGCCCATCGGCACGCCCCGGTAGGTCACGAAGCCCAGGCTCAGGGTGTGGGGGAACATCAGCGCGTTGGTGTTCAGCAGCGCAAAGAGCGCGAGCAACACCAGCACCACAATCAGGACGACCGTCCGCATGAGCGCAGCCTAACACCCGGAGCCCGGCCCGCCGGGCTGACGTAAGCCTTGATAAGCGCGGCGCTGGAGGCAGGCGGCAGTCCCCCCCCACCGGACGCTTGTCCCGGAGCCGGTCGGCGGGGCGTATCCTGCGGCATGTCATTGGTCGTGATGGTCACCATCCCCCCCGAACGGGCGCATGATCTGGCGCGTACCCTGGTCAGCGAGCACCTCGCGGGCTGCGTGAACATCCTCCCCGGCCTCCAGAGCGTGTACCGCTGGCAGGGCGACGTGGCCGAAGACCCCGAAACCATGCTGCTGATCAAGACCAGCGGCGAGAGATACCCCGAACTGGAGGCGCGCATCAAGTCGCTGCACCCCTACGAGGTGCCGGAGATCATCGCCCTGCAGTTCGACCGCGCCCTGCCGGAATTCCAGACCTGGCTGCGCGAATCGCTGGAAACGCCCCGCTGACGCCCCGGCGGGCAGCGAGAGGGTCATGGACAGACCACAGAGCAGGCCGCCCCATCCACCGGGCGGCCTTCCTGACGGGCCTGCGGCGCCGCGTCAGAACGTCCAGTCGACTGAAGAGACCCGTCCATCCTCGACCCTGAGCAGCACCGGGAAGCGCTTGACTCCCAGCTGGCGGGCCAGCGCCGTGCCGTCGGGCTCGCCCTGCTCCGGGAAGGCCGTGAGCACCCGCAGCGCCTGCCCGGACGACTCGGCCAGCTTCAGCACGGCCGACATCTGGGGCTCGTGCAGGCTGGCCCAGGGCGCCTGGAGCACGGTGTACCCGGAGGTCAGGCCCGCTGGAGTCACGGCCTGAATACGCTGCGGGGTCAGGGCCGGCACCGCCGGGGCGAACACCAGCGCCGCCGCCAGCAGGCCCGTGCCCAGGCGCAGCGCCCAGGACACCCGCAGCCACGTCCAGGGCACCCCGAAGGCCAGCAGCACCATCCCGGCCCCCAGGGCATGCAGGGTCAGGCGCGGCTCGAAGAACACCGTCATGTTCCACTCGAAGGGGATCGGGCAGTACTTGACCACGAATATGCCCGCCACCGCGCCGCCCGCCAGGGCTGGATTCCCGGTGCGCCACAGCACCAGCAGGGCCGGCGCGGCGAACCAGGCAGCGCGCGGGGCAAACCACGTCCAGACCTGGGGGATGGGGCGCCCCGGGGCATAGACCGGGGTCAGGACGGCGAGAGCGAGCAGGGCCAGCACCACGAGACAGGCCAGCTGACGGAGTTGCCGCCGTCCCTCGGGCTCAGCCGACCCGGCCGTGATCTCCCAGGCGGAGTCAGTGCCCGGCGAGGGCAGCAGCGCCAGCGCCAGGGCCAGTGCCGCCGCGACCACGACGCCCAGGGTGAAGCCGGCGTAGGACGGGGGGACATGCTGCAGTCCCACCGTCGCCAGCGCTGCGCCCACCAGCAGGGCGAGTGTGCCGAGCCAGCCCACCGCCCGCCACTCCAGCCAGGCCAGACGCAGGGGGGTGGGCAGCGCGGTCATCACTTCACCTCCTGAGCGAAGGTGCGCGCCTGCTTCGCCGGCCCACGCAGCCTGCCGCTCTGGACGGCGCCGAGCAGCGCCCGGGCGAGCTTGTCGTGGCCGATCTGCTCGCCGCGCTGCCAGAGGGCGCTCAGACCCGGGCTGTTCCAGAAGATCCGGCTCTGCTGGTCGGTCAGCATGGGGCCCACCACATTCCAGCGGGGATCGCCCCGGAGGGACAGCCAGGCCACGTACTTCTGGACGATGCCGGCCGCGTCCGGCGTGTCCTCACGCAGCGTGACCGTGCCGTCCGCCGAGCGCCGGGGCTGTGGGCCAGAGACCGGCGTCCCCCGCAGGACGTGGAGCGCCACGCCCTGCAGGAACATCAGATCGTCGGGGAGCACCGTGATCCTCTTGGTCGTCTTGCCGCCCAGTGTGATCTGCTCGGTGACCCGGGAGGGCACGGCGTCCCGCAGCTTTCGCTCGCTGAGGTACAGCGTGCCGCCCAGCAGGCGGGAACCGGGGGAGGCGAAGTTCAGATCCGGATACGTGGTGACGGCCGGGAGGGTCAGGCTTGGCTGCAGTTGGTGCAGCGTCCGGAGCGCCCCCTGCAGTCGCTGGCCCAGCTCCGCCGACGGGTGGGGCAGACACACGCGGGGGGCGCCGGACGTGCAGGCGTACGCAGCGGACGGCACCCGTGCAACCGGCAGATCCGGGCGCTCGTAGCTCACCGCCGGCCACGGCGGCGTGGTCGTCCAGTCCCAGCGGGGATAGCGCTGCGCGGCCTGAGCCAGTGGGGTGATCGAGAGGGCGACCAGTACGCCCACCCCCAGGCCCACTCCCCAGGACAGCCGGGTGTGGTTCGCAGGAGAATGCAGCGGCAACCACCGCGAGGCGCGAACGGCCAGCAGCAGCAGCAACACGGCCACCCCCAGCAGATACCCGGCGTGCAGGGCGTAGGGCAGCGGGGGGCAGCCCACCAGTTCCGAGCAGCGCGCCTCCGGGGCAAAGCCCAGGGTGTGCGGCAGGGCGCGGCTCCAGGCCGAGATCAGCAGGGCCAGCAGCACCGGGGCGACGAACACCAGCGGCCCCTTCAGCGCGTGCCCGACGGCCAGCCCCAGCCACGCGAGCACCACCGCCCCCGCCAGGCTGGGCAGCAGGGAGAGCAGCAGGCGGGGGGGCAGAAAGGTCGTCAGCTCCGGTTTGTGGGGCCACCACACCGCCACGCCCGCGACGACCACGGCGACCCCGATGAGCGGCAGCAGCGCCAGGGCCTGACCGACCACGTAGCGCCCACGGCTGACCGGCGAGCTGCCCACCACGTCCCCCAGGCCGGGGGCACGATCCCGGCTGGCGAGCAGGGCCGCGAGCAGCGCCGCCCACAGGCCGATCCAGGCCAGCTGCTCGTTCAGGCCCTCCACGGCGTCGTTGACCGTGCGGGCAGTGGTGCCACCATTCACGGAAAACAGCAGCAGCAGGGCCAGCAGGCCCCAGGGCACCGGGCTGCGGGCCAGCAGCCGCCAGCCCGCGATCACGCCCCCCTCCCGGCCAGCGCCAGATAGCCTTCCTCCACGGTGGGCGCACAGGCGATCAATCCGGGGAGGGGATCGGCCGTGAGCACCCGTGGCCCGACGTCGGTGAGCTGCACGACGGTTCCCGACAGGTCACTCCCCACATACACCCGGCCCTGGGCGTAGTCCGTGAGGCCCTGCGGCGATCCCTGGTATTTCAGCTCGCCGCCCAGCAGCACGCTCACCTGCGGGGCGACGGCGGTGACGTCCTCGACGATGTGGGTGGAGATCACCGCCACGCGGGCCTCGGTGCTGGCGAGCAGGTGCCGGAAGCGCACCCGCTCGGCCGGGTCGAGGCCGGCGGTCGGCTCGTCCACGATCAGCAGTTCGGGACGGTTCACGATGGCCTGCGCGATGCCCAGCCGCCGCCGCATGCCGCCCGAGAAGCCCCCCGCCCGCCGGTGGGCGACCCCTTCCAGCCCGACCCCGGCGAGCACCTCCAGGACGCGGGTGCGGCGCTCGGCGGGGCGCTTCATGCCCTTGAGGATGGCGATGTACTCCACGAACTCGAAGGCCGTGAAGGTGGGGTAGGGCGTGAAGTCCTGCGGCAGGTAGCCCAGCACGCGCCGCAGGGCCAGGCGCTCGGGGGCCCGTGCGGGATTCAGGCCCAGGATGCGGATCTCGCCGTCCTGGGGCTGGTGCAGGGTCGCCAGGGCGCGCAGCAGGGTGGTCTTGCCCGCCCCGTTGGGGCCCAGCAGGCCCGAGACCCCCGCCGGCAGGTCGAGCGTCAGATTCCGGAGGGCGACGTGCCGGCCATAGCGGTGGGTGACGTTCGTCAGCGAGATCATGCGGGCCTCCTGGCATGGCGCCCGGCGAGGACGAGGGTGGCGAGCAGGCACAGCAGGATCAGGAGGGCCTGCGCGGCGCTGTCCGGGAAGGGCGGGGGCGGCGTGGCGCGTTCACCGTGCTGGTAGGCGAAGTCCAGCAGCAGCCAGACCCAGGTCAGCGCGGCGGCGCCCAGGCCGGCGTACGCCCCGAAGGGAAGGCCGACCGCCAGCGCCAGCGAGTGGGTCAGCAGGCAGGGCAGCAGCCAGGCGGCCAGGAAGCCGGGGGGCAGCCAGGGCAGGGCCAGCAGCAGCGGCCCGCCCAGGAGCAGCCACAGCAGCAGTTGCCGGGCCAGCACCAGCAGGGAAGCGTTCCCCGAGGCGCGCGTGAGTTCATAGGCCGGGTCGAGCGAGGAGTACACCGCCACCCCGCCCGCCAGTCCGGCCAGCAGCGGCCCCAGGAGCAGCAGCGGCTGCGAGGCCGGGCCACCGATCAGCCCCCCCGCCAGCACTGTCAGGGCGGCGCCCAGACCCAGCAGGGCGGCCGCTGGGGGAGCGCGCAGGGCGGCCTCGACCGGGGTGCCGTCCAGGCCCAGGGCGACGCAGACCCGCGAGGCCAGCGGGAGGGGGGGCAGGGTGGGTTCAGCGATGCGGCGCTCGATGGCGGCCCAGACCTCGCCCCCACCGTCGCCCGTCTTCAACACGTCCAGCGGATCCCGGTTCATGGGGTGCCTCCCAGCTCGGCGCGCAGCTTCGCTCGTGCAGCGTGCTGGCGGCTTTTCACGGTGCCCAGCGGCACGCCCAGCACCTGCGCGGCCTCCTGCAGGCTCAGCTCACCCAGCGAGACGAGTTCGACGACCTCGCGTTCTTTCGTCGGCAGTCTCCTGACTGCCTGCAGGGCCGCCAGGAAGTCGAGCTGCTCGGGGCTGTGCAGGGCGTCGGACTCCTGCAGTTCCCAGGTGACCTTGACCTGCCGTGAGCGGTTGCGGGCGTGGTTGCGCGCGATGCCGTAGAGCCAGGTGCTCACGGTCGAGGCCCCCCGGAAGGTGCCCGCCCGCTGCCAGGCCGTCACGAAGACGTCCTGCAGGACTTCCTCGGCATCCTCACGGCCCAGGGAGGCGCGCAGGAAGCGGTAGAGCCCAGCGTGATGCGCGTCGTAGAGGGCCCGCAGCGCGCCCTGATCGCCGGCCTGCACCCGCCGCAGGTGGGCGAGGTCGTCCCCGGGGGGCGCCGTGTCCCGCAGAGTGAGGGAACCGGGCGGCGCGTCCATGCCTATGAATATCGTCATCTACCCGGTGAGTGTCGGGATCGGGAGCAAAAGTTCAGGGCAGCGCCCATCGGGGCCAGCAGGAGCAGGCCGCCCCACCCACCGGGCGGCCTGCTCTATGGTCTGTTGGTCTGTACCTGGGCTCTCCCCTACCGCCCGGCGAGCAGTTGCCAGATGGCGGGGTTGCCCAACCAGCCGTACCACAGGTTGGGCAGGATCCCCAGCAGGGTCACGCCCGCCACGCCCAGACCCACGGCCAGGGTGGTCGGGGGCCGCTGGCCGTTCGCGTATTCGCGCGCCGGCGTGCGGTCCGGCATGAACATCAGCATGCCGGGCCGCAGGTAGTAGATCAGCGCGGCCACGCTCGTGACGGCCGCCAGCACGCTGAGCCACACGTAGCCGTTCTGGAAGGCCGCCTGGAAGGCCAGATACTTGCCGAAGAAGCCCGCAAACGGCGGCAGCCCCGCCAGCGAGGCCAGGCAGATCGCCAGCGCGACCGCGTAGCCGGGGTGGCGGTAATACAGGCCGCGCAGGTCGCTGACCTCCATGCCGGCCTCCGTGCGCTGCAGGGCGGCCACGATGGCCAGCGCGGCGGCCGTCATCAGCGTGTAGACCAGCAGGTAGTAGGTCAGGGCGGCGCCGCCGGTGGCCGGGGTGCCCAGCAGGGCCATCGCCAGGAAGCCGGTGTGGGCCACCGCCGAGTAGGCCAGCATGCGCTTGAAGTTGGCCTGCAGCAGCGCCGCCGTGTTGCCGATGATGAGGGTGGCGGCGGTCAGGATCTGCAGGGTGCTGGCCCAGCCCGGCGCGTCGGCCAGGGCGCCCGAGAAGACCCGCAGCATCCCCGCGAAGACCGCGACCTTCACGACCGTGCTCAGGAACAGGCTGACGGAGGTGGGGGCGCCGGAATACACGTCCGGCGTCCACTGGTGGAAGGGCACCAGCGCGATCTTGAATGCGAAGCCCGCCAGCACCAGCAGCGCCCCGCCGACCAGGATGCCCACGTTCTGGGGTTGCAGCCCATCAACCGAGGCCACCCGCAGCGAGATCTCGGCGTAGTTCAGCGAACCGGTGGCGCCGTACACGAAGGCGATGCCGTAGATCAGGATGGCCGAGCCCACCGCGCCCAGCAGGAAGTACTTCAGACCGGCCTCCTCGGCGCGGCGCGAGTCCTGCAGGGTGGCGAGCACGTAGCCCGACAGGCTCATGATCTCCAGGCCGATCAGCATGACGATCAGGTCGCCGGAGAAGGCCATCAGCAGGCCGCCCGTGATGGCGTACATGAGCATGGCGTCGAACTCGGGGAACGAAATCCGGGCGCGCCAGGCGGTGTCCAGCGACACCAGCAGGGTCATGACGCTGCCCACGATGATCACCAGCCCCAGCAGCAGCGCGGGGTTATCGGCCTGCAGCGAGGCGGTGATCAGGCTCTGGCCGTCGGGCAGCCGGATGGTGTGGGTAAACGCCTGGCGGCCCTGGTTCCACAGCCCCATCATCCAGGCGGCCGAGATCACCAGCCAGCCCAGGTTCATGTAGGTGAGGGTGCGGCGGCTGACCCAGAAGCCCAGCAGGGTGCTGCTCAGCGCCCCGAGCAGCACCGCCAGGATGGGAAAGAGGGCGCCGAAGGAATAGAGGTTGGTTCCCGTGGGAACGCTCAGCATCTCAGGTGTGGGCATCTCAGTTGCTCCCCAGTGCGGCGAGCACGGCTTTGACGGCAGGTTGCATGAGGTTCAGGGCAGGGGCGGAGTACACGCCGAAGAGGATCGCCACGGCCAGCGGCAGTCCCAGGATCAGCCATTCGGTGTGCACAAGGTCGCGCACCACCACGCCGCCGGGCGGCCGGGCCTGCCAGAAGGAGTGCTGGAAGGCGGTCAGGGCGTAGGCCGCGGCCGCTATGGTGGTCAGGCCGGCGATGAAGGCCAGCCAGGGAAAGACCTGATAGGCGCCCAGCAGGATCGAGAACTCTCCGATGAAACCGGCCATGCCGGGCACGGCGATGGAGGCCAGCCAGAGGGCCAGCGTCAGGCCGCCCAGCGCGCCCGCCTGGGTCATGGCGCCGCCCACCCGCGTATGCACCGAGCCGATGCGCTCCTGCAGCATGCCGACCGCCAGGAACAGCGCGCCGGTATACAGGTTCTGGAAGGCCAGCAGGTACATCGCGCCGATCACGGCCGTCTCGTTCAGGGAAAAGACGCCCAGCGCGACGAAACCCATGTGCGAGAGGCCCGCGTAGGCTAGCAACCTCTTCCAGTCGGTCTGGTGGAAGGCGATCCAGGCAGCGTACAGCGCCGTGAAGGCCGCCAGCCCCATGAGCACCGGGCGCAGTTCCAGCGAGGCGTCGGGGAACAGCGTGATGCCGAAGATGAAGATGCCGTAGCCGCCGACCTTGTACAGCGTGCCCATCACGTCGGGAATGCCGGAATCGTGGTTCTGCTCGTGGAAATCGGGCAGCCAGGCGTGCAGCGGCCACAGCGGCAGCTTCACCGCCATGGCGGCCAGGAAGGCCACGTACAGCCAGGTCTGGGTGGGCCCGGCGGGCACGACGTTGGCGCGCAGGTCGGCCAGCGCGAAGGTGGGCGAGCCGCCCAGGTACTTGATCCCGATGATCGAGACCAGCATCAGCAGGGAGCCGAACAGTGTGTAGGCCGCGAACTTGACCAGCGCCTGCATGCGCCCCGCCTTGCCGTAGATGGCGAGCATCAGCAACGAGGGCAGCAGGGCGTCCTCGAAGAACACGTAGAACAGCACGAGGTCGCGGGCCGCGAAGATGCCCAGCAACCCGGTTTCCATCGCCAGGATCAGCGCCAGCATGGTGCCGGGGTTGGGAATGCGCCGCGCCGCGTACAGCACCGCGATGAACGACATGAAGGCCGTCACCATCGCCAGCGCGAGGCTGACGCCGGAGAGTTCGGTGGAGTACGTGATGCCCAGCGCCGGCACCCAGTTCACGCTCAGCAGGCCCGAGCCGCCCGCCCGCCAGATCATGAAGCCGATGCCCAATGTCAGCACCGCGAGGAAGCCCGCCACCTCGTCGCGCCAGCGCTTGGGCGTGACCAGCAGCAGCAGCGAGCCCAGCATGGGCAGGAAGATCATGAAGGTGGGCAGCAGGCTGATGAATTCGCGGGTCATAGGCGCTCCGGTGTCGCGGCCCCGACTGGGGTCGTGACACCCGACTGGAAGGAGAAGGAGAGAAGCGGCCGTCTACGGAATGGAGCCGACGGCGGCGCCTTCCCGGCGGCGGCGCAGTGGAGTGGACGGCCGCTCACGAGGCACTTCCGATGGTCTTGAGCGCCCAGTAGCCGATGATCGCCGCCGTGCCGAGCAGCATGGAGACGGCGTAGGCCCGCACGAAGCCGCTCTGCCAGAGGGTGAACAGCCCGCCCGGCGCCGCCGCGTTGCTGGCAATCCCGTTGACCAGTCCGTCGGTGCTGCGGTCGGCGATGTCGAAGGCGCCAGCCAGGGCCTTGCTCGGGTTGCCGATCAGGCCGTCGTAGGCGTTGTCGAGGTACAGGGCCGAGGTGCTCGCCTGCCCGAGCGGGCCGTCGAAGAGGGTGCTGCGCCGGTGTTCCAGATACGCCCAGACCAGCCCGCCCACGCCCGCCGCGACCGCCAGGAACGTCAGCAGGATCTCGGTGGACACGGGAATCTCGTGGACTTCCAGCGGCACCGCGCGGCTCAGGAAGTCGTCGAAGGCGTGGCCCCCGCCCAGGAAGGTGGGCACGTTCAGGAAACCGCCCAGCGTGGCGAGCGCCGCCAGCACGCCCAGCGGCGCGGTGATCAGCGGATCGGCCTCGTGCGGGTGGGCGTGGCCCCGGTACGTGCCGCGCCACACCAGGAAGTACCAGCGGCCCATGTAGAAGGCGGTCAGCAGTGCCACCCCCAAGCCGATCACGTACAGCAGCGGGTTGGCCTCGTAGGCGGCGGCCAGGATCGCGTCCTTACTGAAAAAGCCGCTCCAGATCGGAATGCCGCAGATGGCGAGCACGCCGACCGCCGAGACGATATGCGTGAACGGCATGTATTTCCGCAGCCCGCCCATCTGCCGCACGTCCTGCTCCTCGTGCAGCGCGTGGATCACGGCGCCCGCCGAGAGGAACAGCAGCGCCTTGAAGAACGCGTGGGTGAGCAGGTGGAACACGCCCGCCGTGTAGGCGTGCAGGCCCACCGCCAGGAACATGTAGCCCAGCTGCGAGACCGTGGAGTACGCCAGGATCTTCTTGATGTCGTGCTGGTTCAGGGCACACAGCGCCCCGTACAGCGCGGTCAGCCCGCCGACCCAGGCGACCCACAGCGAGGCGGTGGGCGCGAGGTCGTACAGGAAGTGGGAGCGGGCCACGAGGTAGACGCCCGCCGTGACCATCGTGGCCGCGTGGATCAGGGCGGAGACCGGCGTGGGGCCGGCCATCGCGTCCGGCAGCCAGGTCGTCAGCGGGAGCTGGCCCGACTTGCCGACCGCGCCGACGAGCAGGAACAGGCAGGCGAGTTCCAGCGTCGGCTGGCTGAACTGCACCGTCTCGACCCGCTCGGCGAGCTGCTGGATGTTCAGCGTGCCGAACGCCTTGAACAGCAGGAACATCCCCAGCATGAAGCCCAGGTCGCCGATGCGGTTCATGATGAAGGCCTTGCGGGCGGCGTTCGAGTTGCTGATGCCCTCGGCGTTGGTGGCGGCGAAACCCGCCGCGTCCTTCGCCTCGCCGCGCCCGGCGAACCAGAAGCCGATGAGCAGGAACGACGCCGTGCCCACGCCCTCCCAGCCCACGAACATCAGCGGGTAGGAGTCAGCCAGCACGAGGATCAGCATCATCGCCACGAAGAAGTTCAGGAAGGCGAAGAAGCGCGTGAACTTCGGGTCATGGCCCATGTACGAGATGGAATACACGTGGATCAGGAAGCCGACCCCGGTGATGATCAGGGTCATCAGCGCGGAGAGCTGATCCCAGGCGAAGCCGGCTGAGAGGTTGACGACCTGACCACCCTCGCCCAGCGCCATGTTCGGCAGCCACGTCCAGAGGGTCTCGGTCTGCACGGTGTCGGTCAGGCCAAAGAAGCGGCTGACGCCCACCAGAAAGCTGAGCAGCACCATCCCGGAGCCGAGCCAGCCGCCGGTTTTACCGGGAAAGAGGCGGGGGAAGCAGATCAGCAGGGCGAAGCCCAGCAGCGGAAACAGGGGAAGAAGGTAAAGGGGCACTCTGAGCACTCAGCCTTTCATGCCCGCGAGGTCGTCCACGTTGGTGGTCTCGCGTTTGCGGAAGATGGCGACGATGATCGCCAGGCCGATCGCCACCTCGGCGGCGGCCAGGGTCATCACGATAAACACGGCCGTCTGCCCGGTGGGGTCGCCCCAGGCCCGCGCGAAGGCCACCAGGGCCAGGTTCGCGGCGTTCAGCATCAGTTCCACGGACAAGAAGATCATGATCGCGGTGCGGCGGGTCAGCACGCCGATCATGCCCAGCGCGAACAGAATCCCCGAGAGGGCCAGATAACTGGAGGTGGGCACCATCAGGCACGCACCTCCCGCTCAGCCGTCCGTGACACGGGGGCGGGGGTGGGCGGCATCAGGATCTCCTCGGTATCGGGCACGCCGTCGGGTTCGGCGGCCGGGCGCTGCACCAGCGCCACCGCCCCCACGATGGCGACCAGCAGCAGGATGCTCACCGCCTCGAAGGGCAGCAGGAAACGGGTCAGCAGGGTCTCCCCCATGACCATGGCGGTGCCGTCCCGCACGCCCTGCACGCCCTCGGCCAGCGGGCGCGGGTCTTTGAAGGTAAAGGCCAGCACGACGAACGCCCCCGCCAACACGGTGCCGCCGATCCCGGCCAGCTCGCGCACGTAGGGCACCGGGTCGGCGCCCGTGATGGGCGAATTGGCGTTGAGCAGCATGATCACGAAGAGAAAGAGCACCATGATCGCCCCGGCGTACACGATCACTTGCACCGCGGCCAGGAACGACGCGCTCATGGTGGCGAACAGTCCCGCCACGCACAGCAGCGTGCCCACCAGCCCCAGCGAGGCGTGCACCGCGTTCCGGGCCGCGATGGTGATGACCCCGCCGACCAGCGCCAGGGCGCCCAGGAGGATGAAGGCGAGCATCATGGGCGGGCACCTGGGGTGACGGGCTGTGAGCTGTGAGCTGTGAGCTGTGAAAAAGAGGGGTCAGTGGTGCTGTGCTGTTTGCCATCTGCCGTTTGCCATCTGCCATCTGCCTTCACTTGTACTCCACCCCTTCCAGTTCCGCCCGGACGCCGCCCTCGACCTGAAAGCCCAGGCGCACGGGCTTGCCGGTGCGGGCGGCCTCGCGGCGCTGGGGCAGGCTGCCCTCGACGCCGACCAGCATGTCCTCCTTGGCGTACACGAAGTCGCCGTAGCGGTAGTCGGCCATCTCGAACTCGTTGCCCATCACCACCGCGCCGGTCGGGCAGGCCTCCTCGCACATGCCGCAGAAGATGCAGCGCAGCATGTTGATCTCGTAGACCTTGGCGTAGCGCTCGCCGGGGCTGGTGGGGCTCAGGGGATCGTTCTCGGCCGCCTCCACATAGATGGCGTAGGCCGGGCACGCGGCGGCACACAGCGAACAGCCGATGCACTTCTCAAGATTGGTGCCGGGATGCCGCGTGAGGATGTGCCGCCCCCGGAAGCGCGGCTGCAGGGTAGCCCGCTGCTCGGGATAGCTGACCGTGATCGGTTTCTGGAACAGTTTGCCCAGCGTCAGGCCCATGCCCTTGGCGATTTCAAGCACGCCCATATGAGCCTCCTAGAAGGGGGTGAGGAACGAGGAGTGAGGGATGAGGGATGAGCAACGAGGGCGCTGGTTTCTGGCCATCTGCCATCTGCCATCGGCCATCTGCGCCCCTCATCAGTCCCCTCCCGTCGGCCGGGGCAGGGCGGGCCGCATGGAGTCGTCCTCGCGGCGGATGGTCGGGGTGTTCCAGAGGACGCGCACGCGGTCGCTCATGATCAGCAGCGCGACCAGACCCGCCAGACTGAGGATCGCCAGGAACCACAGGCCGCCCTGTCCGCGGAAGGCCAGGAAGGCGGCGGTGAGCATGGTGTTCGCCAGGGCGAGCGGCAGCAGCAGCTTCCAGCCGAAGCGCATGAGCTGGTCGTAGCGCAGCCGGGGCAGCGTGGCGCGCACCCAGATGAACAGGAACAGGAAGAAGGCGATCTTGGCGACCAGCCACACGATCGGCCAGTCACTGATGCCGGGGATCAGGCCGTTCAGGAACTGCGGCCCCTTCCAGCCGCCGAAGAACAGCGTGCTCATGATGGCCGAGGCGGTGATCATGTTGACGTACTCGGCCATCTGGAACAGCGCCCATTTGATCGCGGAGTACTCGGTGAGGTAGCCCGCCACGATCTCCTGCTCGGCTTCTGGAAGGTCAAACGGCGTGCGGTTCGTCTCGGCGAAGGACGAGATCAGGAACAGGGCGAAGCCCAGCGACTGGAAGAGGATCAGCCAGCCGTTGCCCGCCTGCCAGCCCACGATGCCCTGGAAGGACGTGGTGCCCACCAGCATCAGCAGGCCAAGGATACTCAGGCCCATGCCCAGTTCGTAGGAGATCATCTGCGCGCTGCTTCTCAGGCCGCCCAGGATCGGGTACTTGGAGCCCGAGGCCCAGCCGCCCAGGAAGATGCCGTACACACCCATGGAGGTCAGGGCCAGCAGCGCCAGGATGCCCGCGTCGAGGTTGTAGACCCAGGGGTCGGCCCCGAACAGGCTGCCTGCCGGCCCCGCCGGGATGCCCCCGAAGGCGGTCAGCGCCATGCCGATCGCCACGATGGGCGCCAGCGTGTACACCAGCCGGTCGGCCAGCGTGACGTTCAGGTCTTCCTTGAAGATGGACTTGATAGCGTCGGCGGCGGGTTGCAGCAGCCCCATCGGCCCCACGCGGTTCGGCCCCGGACGCAGCTGCATGCGTCCCAGCAACCGGCGCTCGACCAGCGTCATGTACGCGAAGGTGGTCAGCAGCGCCAGCGTGACCAGCACGGCCTTGAGCAGGGTAATCAGCAGAGCGATCAGCCAGTCGGGCATCAGTCATCCCCTCCCGGTTGCGCGGCGGGAAAGACCGGCAGGGTCTGTGACAGGCCAGCGATGTGGGCGGTACTGACCCCATCCGCCGCGCGCACCAGCATCCGTTCCGTCCAGAGCTGGGGCGTGTGCGCCCTGCCGGTGGGGGCCGTGTAGAGGCGCGTGAAGGTGTGGATCACGCCGCGCTCGGGCACGGAGTCGAGCTTGATGCCCAGGCGTTCAGCGGCGAGGGTCTGGGCACTCTTCAGGCCGCGCACCTTCGCGCGCACGCCCAGCGCCTCGGCCAGCGCCGCCAGGGTGCGGATCAGGTCGGAGGCCTCGCCCGCGCTGATCGCCGCCTGGGTCAGCCCCAGCAATCGCCCCTCGAGGTTCTGCACGGTGCCGCGCTTCTCGTAGTTCGTGACCGCTGGCAGCACCACATCGGCCAGCCGGGCGGTCTCGGTCAGGTGCGTGTCGTGGACGACCGTCAGGCCTTTGGCCCGCACCCCCGGATCGAGCCGGCTGATGAAGGCGGCGGGCGCCTGCGCCAGATTCGCGTAGTTCACCCCGCCGGAGCGGGGCACCAGATTCAGCGCCGCGAGGCCTTTGCTGTTCGCCGCCGCCGGAATCGCCATGACCTTCGCGCCGGTGCGGGCCGCCAGGGCGCTGAGCATGGAGGCAAATGACCCGGAGGCACCGTTCAGGGCGTCGGCCCCCAGCACGATCACGGGCTTCTCGGCCGCCTCCAGCAGCTTCATGACCCCGCGCAGTTCGTCGGTGTCGGGGCTGTTCAGGCGGGACAGGGCGTTGGCGCCGTTGGCCGGAACCTTCGTGCCCGCGTGCGCCCACAGTCTCGACTCGCCGCCGATGACCGCCAGCTTTTCAGGCTTGCGGACGGGCCGCTCGATCAGCCGCAGGTCGGCAATGGCCGTGCCGTGCGCGAACTCCGGGGGCAGCAGGCCGCCGCGCAGCATCTCCAGGATCCGCAGTTCCAGAATCGGGGCTTCCTCGCCCAGATCGGCGCCGATCACGACCACGGCGTCGGCGGTCGCCACGTCGGTCAGGGTCGCGGCGGGGGCGGAGATATTCACCTCGTAGCGCGGCCAGTGATCCACGTGCCGCGTGCCGGTCAGCTCCGCCAGCGACTCCAGCGCAATGCCCTCTTCCAGCGTGGAATCGGCGTTCAGGTAAAGGCCCAGCTCGCCCATGTCGCGGCCGACCATGCCCTGGTTGATGGCGGTGATCGCCTCGTCCCAGGTGGCCTCGACGAGCTTCCCGTCCTCATTCCGGATCAGCGGCGTGGTCAGGCGCTCCGCGGAGGCGAAGCCGTGCCCGAAGCGCCCGGCGTCGCAGATCCAGGCCTCATTCACTTCCCGGTTCTCACGGGCCACGATGCGCTCCAGGCGGCCGTTGCGGGCATCCACGGTGATGGAGCAGCCGACCGGGCACAGCGTACAGGTGGTGGGCGTGTGGTCGTACTCCCAGTTGCGGCCCCGGAAGCGCGCCACGTTGTCCAGCAGCGCCCCCACCGGGCAGATGTCGGTGATGTTCCCGGAAAAGCCGGTGGGCAGCCCGCCCTCCTGGGTGTCGATGAAGGTGTGGCCGCCGCGCTCGATGAAATCCAGCACCTCCTGGCCCGGCACTTCCTCGAAGTAACGCACGCAGCGCTTGCAGTGGATACAGCGCTCCTGATCGAGGATCACGAAGTCCGAGAGCGGGTAATGCTTGTCGGCGTGGCGGCGGTCGAAGCCAAAGCGGCTGGCGCCGTAGCCGTATTCGAAGGCCCGATCCTGCAGCTCGCAGGCGCCGCCCTTATCGCAGGTCGGGCAGTCGAGCGGATGGTTCAGCAGCGTGAACTCCATCATGCCCGCCTGCGCCTTAGCGACCACTTCCGAGGATTTGGCCGTGCGGATGTGCATGCCCTCGGTGGCCTGCATGGTGCAGGACGCCATGGGCTTGGGGAACCAGAAGATCTTGGGCTGTCCGGTCGCCTCATCCAGCGTGAACGTTCCGTCTTTTTCCTTGCGCGGGGAGCCTGATTCCACCAGGCACATCCGGCAGGCCCCGACCGGGGACAGGTAGGAGTTGGCGCAGAAGTACGGCACGTCCTGGCCGGCGGCGAAGACAGCGTCGATGGCGCTGGTGCCGGCGGGGAGGTCGATTTCGATTCCGTCTACGTGGACTTTCACGAATGGCCTCCAACAGTGGGCTGTGAGCTCTGAGCTCTGAGCTCTGAGGAAAGACAGGGGTACGAAGAGATGCGGCGGCGCAGTTGCTCACAGCCCAGAGCCCAGAGCTCAGAGCTGCCTGTCACGCGTCCCTCCAGCGCCGCCGGGCCGGGTACAGCGCCTTCTGCGTCGTCGCCAGCGCCTCGTATTCCTCGGGAAACAGCTTGATGGAACTTTCCACCGGCCCCAGGCAGGCGTCGGCCAGCGCGCAGAAGGAGCGGCCGCCGATGTTCTCGGACATGTCGAGGATGAGCTGCACGTCGCCGGGTTGCCCGTGGCCGCGCACCAGCTTCTCGTACATGCGGGTCATCCACGAACTGATGCCCTCGCGGCAGGGCGTGCACTTGCCGCAGCTCTCGTGCCCGTAGAAGCGCACCAGATTCCAGGTCGCGTTCACGATGCAGTCAGCCTTCGGGATCAGGGTGACGCCGCCCGTGCCCAGCATCGAACCGGCGGCGGCGATCGCCTCGTAATCCATCGGCGTGTCCAGGATCGTGTCCGTGTAGGGCAGCATCGGGCAGCTCGATCCGCCGGGAATGATGGCCTTCATCTCCTCCAGCGGGCCGCCGGCCCAGTCGTAGATCAGCTCGCGGAAGGTCGTGCCCAGCGGCAGTTCGTACACGCCGGGGCGCGCGACCGGCCCGGAGATCTGGAACAGCTTCATGCCCTTGCTCTTCTCGGTGCCCATGCTGCCGTGCCACTCGGCGCCGTAGCGCAGGATCTGGGTGGCCGCGCAGAAGGTCTCGACGTTGTTGATGGTCGTCGGCAGCCCGTACAGGCCGGCGGCGGCGGGGAACGGGGGCTTCAGGCGCGGATTGGCCCGCAGCCCCTCCAGGGAGTTCATCAACGCGGTTTCCTCGCCGCAGATGTACGCCCCGGCGCCCCGGTGGACGTGCAGCTCGAAATCGAAGCCGCTGCCCAGGACGTTCTTCCCGAGCAGCCCGGCCGCCCGTGCCTCGTGAATGGCGGCCCAGACCCGCTCGGCGGCCTGGACGTACTCGCCCCGGATGTAGATGTAGCCCACGCTGGCCCGCATGGCGTAGCCCGCGATGAGCATGCCCTCGATGAGCTGGTGCGGGTCTTCGGACATCAGGTAGCGGTCTTTGAAGGAGCCAGGCTCGGACTCGTCGGCGTTGCAGATGATGTAGTGGGGTTTGCCGTCCTTGAGCGGCATGAACGACCACTTCAGGCCGGTGGCGAAGCCCGCGCCGCCGCGTCCGCGCAGGCCGGACTTCTTCACCTCGTCGATCACGGCGTCGGCACCCAGCGCGAAGGCGCGGTTCACGGCCTCGTAGCCGCCGTTGCGGCGGTAGAAGTCCAGGGTGTGGCTGCCCTCCTGGCCCACATAGGCATACAGCGTGGGCGCGAAACGCGGGTCTTTGCCGGAGGTGATGGGCTTGGGCGGGTTCGGGGCGGTGGCGGTCACGCCTGACCTCCGGGGAGCTGATGCAGGCCAGTCACGCTGGCGCCCACGACTTCCCCACTGGCGAGCGACTGGCGCCCGTCGGCGGTTACGGTCACCGGGACGGGGTTGTCGGGCAGCGGCTGACGGTCGGAACGCAGCTCCGCCAGAATCCGCGCGCACTTGCTGGGGCCGACATTCTCGTAGTACCCGTCGTCGTTGATCTGCATCATGGGCGCGGTGCCGCAGGAGCCCAGGCACTCGACCTTCTGCACGGAGAAGCGGCCGTCGGGCGTGACCTCGCCGGGCTGCACGTCGAGCTGGGTCACGAGTTCGTCCCACAGCTCGTCCGAGCCCGCCAGCGCGCACATCAGCGTGGAGCAGACCTGCAGGTGATAGCGGCCGGTCGGTACCGTGTGGTACGTGGAATAGAAGCTCATGACGCTTCTGACTTCGGTGGCGGTCGTGCCGCACAGCGCGGCGATCTCGGCCATGCGCGTCTCGGACACGAAGCCCTCGGCGTCCTGCACTTCCCGCAGCAGCGGCATCAGCGCAGAGCGGCGGCCCTGCGGCGAGTCCGGGTAGCGGGAGAAGATGTCCGCCACGAGGGGGTGTTTGTCTGCGAAGTAGGTCAAAGTGGCCGTGCTCCTTGATTGAGATGGCTGTGCTGGAGAGGGCTTTGGGCTCTGAGCTGTGAGCTCTGAACAAAACATGCTTCTGCTGGAGCTGACGCCCGTGCTCGCCTCAAAGCCCAGAGCTCAGAGCTCGTCGCCCTGCTCACCGATCCACATCCCCGAGCACCGGGTCGATGGTCGCCAGGATGGTGATCAGGTCGGCGAACTGGGCGCCCACGCAGGCGTATTCCAGCGCCTGCAGGTTCACGAAGCTGGGGGCGCGGATCTTGACGCGATAGGGCATCGAACCGCCGTCCGAGATGACGTAGTAGCCGACCTCGCCGCGTGCGGATTCGATGGGTACGTAGACCTCGCCCTGCGGCGGGTGGAAGCCCTCGGTGACCAGCTTGAAGTGGTGGATGACCGCCTCCATGCTGGTTTCCAGCTCCTGGCGCGGCGGCAGCGAGATCTTGCGGTTGGGATCCTTGACCGGCCCCGGCCGGAGCTTCTTCAGGCCCTGGCGGACGATCTTGATGCTCTCGCCGAATTCGAGGAGCCGCATGTTGAAGCGCGCGAGGCTGTCGCCGTCGGTGGACGAGATGACGTTGAAGTCGTACTCCTCGAAGCCGCAGTACGGATTGGCCTTGCGGTTGTCCAGGGGAATCCCGGAGGCGCGCAGGTTCGGCCCGGTCAGGCCCAGGTCGAGGGCGACCTCGGGCGGGATGACCCCCACACCCTTTGCCCGGTCGAGGAAGATCGGGTTGGTGGCGAACAGCGTGGTGTATTCCTCCACGCCCTTTTCCATCTGGTCGAGGAACTTCAGCACGCGCGGCGCCCAGTCGTCGGGGATGTCGCGGGACAGGCCGCCGACCCGGAAGTAGCCCTGGTTCATGCGGTAGCCGCACACCGCCTCGAAGAGATCGACCAGCGTCTCCTTCTCGCGGAAGGCGTAGAAGAACGGCGTCAGGGCGCCCAGGTCGAGCAGGCCGGTGCCCACGAAGACCAGGTGGCTGTGCATCCGCCCCAGCTCGTGCAGGATCACGCGCACCACGTTGGCCCGCTCGGGCACCTGTGCCTGCAGCAGCTTTTCCACGCTGAGCACGTAGGCGAGCTCGTGGGAAAAGGAGTGCAGGTAGTCGGTGCGCGGCGCGTAGGTCACGCCCTGCTGGTAGGTGCGGTGCTCGAAGGTCTTCTCGAAGCCGGAGTGCAGGTAACCCATGTGCGGCGTGACCTTGACCACGTACTCGCCGTCCATGTCCACGACCAGCCGCAGGACGCCGTGGGTCGAGGGGTGCTGCGGCCCCACGTTCAACGACATGATCTCGGTGTGCATCATGGCGCCGGTCTCGCCGCCCAGCCGCTCGGCCCCGCTGCTCTCCTGATGATGGGGCAGCATCTGCTCGGGCGGCAGTGTGCCGCTCTGGGTGCCGGCGCCGTGGGTGGGCTTGTCGGTGATGGTCATAAGGCACCTCTGGCGCCTGCGGCGCCGCAGATGGCAGAAGGCAGATGGCAGATGGCTAAAACCTCAACTGCATTTCGCCTTTTGCCTTCTGCCATCTGCCATCTGCCATTGGCCTTCTGCATCCTCATTTCGGCCCCCCTTCCGGCATCACCGGGGGCAGGCGATCCGTGCCCTGGCCGCGCCGCAGTTCGCCCCGGTAGCCGGTCAGGCCGCTGTTCTGGCCGGTCAGGCCGGCGCGGAAGGTGGCGGGGTCGAGGAAGCGGCCGTCGCGGAAGAGGGTCGGGGACTCGCCCAGCGGGAAGTCCTTGCGGAGCGGGTGGCCCTCCAGATCATCGGGGGTCAGCACCTTGCGCAGATCGGGGTGGCCGGTGAACTCCACGCCCAGCAGGTCGTAGACCTCGCGCTCCAGGTAGTTCGCCGCCTTCCAGACCGGGTAGAGGCTGGGCAGCGTCTCGCCGTCGTCCAGCCACACGCGCAGGAACAGGCGCTGGCCACCCTGCGGGTGGTAAATGTTGTGCAGCACGGCAAAGCGCTTGGGGCGCGCCGCGGGGTAGGCCAGGTAATCCACGCCCACCGAGTCCATCAGCATGAAGCCGCGGGACTTCAGGGCCCGGGCGACCTCCAGCAGTGCGTCCGGAGTGACCACGGCGGTCGGCTCGGCAGCGTCGTCTTCGGTCAGGTTCAACTCGCGCAGCAGCGGCGTGAGGTCGCGCGGGTCGGCGGCCGGGGCGAGCACCACCGGCACACCGGCAGGCACCGGCACGGGCCTGGGCGCCGATGACTGTGCCGATGACTGGGAGGACTGCGCCATGCCCTCGCGGCCGGTCAGCTTGCCCCCCTTGTCGCCCCCCGTCATCTCGTCCACGCATCGACCATCGGCAGCTGATGGCCCAGCTGGTCGAAGGCCTCCCCGCGCACCTTCTTCTGCAGCTGCATGACGGCGTAGATGAGCGCCTCGGGGCGGGGCGGGCAGCCGGGCACGAAGATGTCCACCGGCACCACCGAGTCCACGTTCTGCACGATGGCGTAGTTGTTGAACATGCCGCCCGAGGAAGCGCAGGCCCCCATCGAGATCACCCATTTGGGATCGGGCATCTGGTCGTACACCCGGCGCATGATGGGCGCCATCTTCTTGCTCAGCCGCCCCGCCACGATCATCACGTCGGCCTGTCTCGGCGAGGCGCGGAAGACCTCCGACCCGAAGCGGCTCATGTCGTTGCGGGCGTTGGTGGAACTCATCATCTCGATAGCGCAGCACGCCAGCCCGAAGGTCGCCGGCCACAGGGAATTGCTGCGCCCCCAGGCCACCAGCTTCTCCAGGCTGGAGAACAGCACACCCTCGGACTCCAGTTCCTGCCAGTCTTTCTCGAACAGTTCTTTCAGGGGCACAAAACCACCTCCACGGTGTGGCTTTTCAAGTCCGGTGGTTGCAGAGGGCAGAGGGCAGAAGGCAGAAGGCTCAGGAGCTTTAGGCCATCTGCCATCAGCCATCTGCCTTCTGCACCACTTAGGCCCATTCCAACACCTTCTTCTTCAGCACGTACACGTAGCCGACCAGCAGCAGCAGCACGAAGGTCAGGGCCTCGAAGAAGGCGAAGGGCACCAGCTTCTGGTAGGCCACCGCCAGCGGGTAGAAGAACGCCGTCTCAATGTCGAAGACGATGAACAGCATGGCGACCAGATAGAAATGCACGGGGAAGCGCTGGCCGGTGCCCACGCCGCCGTGCTCGGGGTCGTTGCCGCTTTCGTAGGCCATCAGTTTGGTGCGGCTGCCCCGTTTTTTAGGCCCCAGAATGGCGCTGACGATCACGGCGAGGACGCCGATCCCCAGCGCGACGAGCAGCATGATCACAAAGTTCGCGTACTGTTCGATGATGTTCCCCTTTCCGCCCCGCCCCTCCTGCCTCCAGACCAGTTCGTGAAAAAGAGCACGAGATGATGGAAAAAAAGAGAGCGGGGTCAAGCAGATGAGACGGCCGATAAGCTGTGGTACGCCCCTGTTTTACCACGATTCGACACCGTGGGCAGGGCTGACGGCACAGGATTGCGGGCCCCCCGACGGCCACACGGCGCCGCGCCGGGCCGAGGGCGAGGCCGGGCAAGCACACCGGCGGCGCAGCGCGGGCAGAACCAACAGACCGGGCTGGAGGGATGGCTGGGCGGGCCGATCCGTCCACACCTTGACCTGGGATCGCCGGAGTCCGGGCCCGGACAGACGACGGGGACAGCCGGGGCTGCAGGCTGTCCCCGCCGTATCGGGGTGGTCGATCTGATTGGTGGCCCAGGCAGGTGATCAGCGCGGCAGGGAGACCAGCGACATCAGCCAGCGGGTGTCCTTGCCGGCCGGCCCGAACTGGTAGCCGATACTGGGCCCCACCATGCTCGGCAGCCCTTTGATGTCCAGCAGCAGGTCGCCCCGCACGTAGGTATAGTCGCTCGTCCAGTTGCGGTTCACGCGGGTTCGCAGGGCGCCCAGGCCCACCGGCTGCTCGGTGGCCGGCAGGCGGTAGGTGGCCGTGAAGGCCGACTCCTCGTAGCGGCCCACGCCGAAATCAGGGATGGCGACGCTGCCGGCCGCGAAGCGCTCGAAGTGCGACGCCGAGAGGGTCAGGGCTGGCACCGGGCTGTAGTTGGCCGCCAGATACAGATCCACGCTGCCCTGCACCTGCCCCTGCACCGGGAAGGCATACAGGCGGGTGGTGGCGCCCGTGTAGGTGCTGACCGGCCCGAAGGTCTTGCTGAGCCCGCCGCCGATCTCGTTCTGGAGGTAGGGGGCGGCCACATCTCCCTGCAGGGCCACGCCCACGGTGTTCAGCACCCGCACGCGGTCTTCCAGCACGAGGAAGGCGTATCCACCCGAGAGGTGCGAGTGCGGGCCGTTTCCCTGGATGAGGGCGCTGTACTGCAGGCCACGCTGGGGACTCCGCGTCCACTCCACGCGGGGAATGCCGGAGACAGCTGCGTAGCCGTTGAAATACACCCCGCCCGCCAGGGTCGTGTCGTTCAGGCGGCTGCTGAGGTTGTATTCCCAGTAGTTGGCCTGCCGCACCAGCGAGACCCGGATGTCCGGATCGAAGGGCAGGGGCAGGTAGCGCGCCCCGAAGCCCGTCTCGTTGGACACCGTGACCTCGGACGACCCGAAGCGGCCCATGTAACCCGACGGCAGCTTGAATCCGGTCGGTGCGGCGGCCTGGGCGGAGGCGGCGCTGGTCAGCAGGGCGGCGGCCGTGAGCAGGCCCCGGCACACGGAAGCTGGCGCAGGACGCTCCACCGATCGAGGGGGCCAGGACAGAGCGTTCTTGAGGCGGGAAAGTGAAACCATGTCCGGCCCACCCTAGCGGCCCACCTGGCACAGCGCCATCACAGCCGCCTCACCGCGCGGCCATGGGCCTCATCTGCAACGGATTTCGCTCCATTCCGGAACATCCAGAAAGGCGCCGGATGTTCCTCGCTTGCGGCGAAATCCGTCCTTTTCCTTCTCCCTTCGGTCGGATGAATTCCGAACACAGAACGGAATCCATCGGAATGGATATGACAGGTGCGCCGGGGCCGGCGAGATCAGGCGCGCAGATTCACGATGGTGACGCCGTGCCCGCCCTGGTTCGGTTCGGCGTCGTGGAAAGATTCGACCTTGCGGTCGTTTTTCAGGTACTCACGCAGCAGCCGTCTCAGGACGCCCTGTCCCTTGCCGTGTACCACCCGCAGCTGCTTTTCCTTGAGGGCCGCCGCCTCCAGGATCGCGGTACGCAGTTCTTCCACCGCCTCCTCGACCCCCAGGCCGCGCAGCTGCAGTTCCGGCTGGAAGGTGGTCGCCGTGCGGCCCACGAAACTGCCCCGCGCCACCGGCACCTTGACCTCGGGCTGCACGCGCACGTCGCGGCGCTTGACGCCCACCTTCATGACCCCCAGCTGCACCACGAGGTCGTCGCCGCGCAGCTCCAGCACCTGCCCGGAGGCGTTGTAGGCGGGCACGTCCACCTTGCTGCCCACCCGGATGGGGTCGCCGCGCTCCTCGCGCACCGGGGGGGCGGGGCGGATCTTCTGGGCGGCGGTGCGCAATTCGCGCAGTTCCTGCATCACGCGCGGGCGGGCGCCGTCCTCCTGGGCACGGGCGCGCAGGGTGCGGACGCGCTCGATGGCGTCGGCGTACAGCGACTCGGCCTTCTGGGCGGCCTCGGCCAGCATCTCGCCCCGCCGCCCCTCCAGCGTCTCGCGTTCCTGGCGCACGCGGCCCAGCTCGGCCTCGGCGCTCTGGCGGGCCTGAGCGGTGGTCTCCAGCTGGGCGGCGAGATCGGCGCGCTCGCGCTCCAGGCCCTCCAGCATCCGTTCCATGATCCCGGCGTCGGGGCCCAGCAGCGCCTCGGCGCGGCCCAGCACCCCGTCCGGCAGGCCCATGCGCTGCGCGATGGCCAGGGCGTAGGAACGCCCCGGCTGCCCGACCTGCAGCACGTAGGTGGGGGTCAGGGTCTCCAGATCGAAGCCCATCGAGGCGTTCTTCAGGCCCGGCGTTTCCAGCGCGAACAGCTTCAGGGGCGAGAGGTGCGAGGTCACGATGCCGCGCGCGTCCTGCGAGAGCAGGGTCTCGATGATCGCCTGCGAGAGCGCGGCGCCCTCGTTGGGGTCGGTGCCGGAGCCCAGCTCGTCCACCAGCACCAGCGTGTCGGGCGAGGCGTGCCTGAGCACGTAGCGCAGGTGCTTGAGGTGGCTGGCAAAGGTGCTGAGGGACGCCTCGATGCTCTGCTCGTCGCCGATGTCCACCAGCACGTCCTGCACCACGGGCAGTTTCGCGGAGGCCGCCGAGACGTACAGCCCGCACTGGTGCATGAGCACCGCCAGACCCAGCGTTTTCAGGGTCGCGGTCTTGCCGCCCATGTTGGGGCCGGTGATCAGCAGCAGCTGCGTGTCGCCCAGGCGGATGTCGTTGGGCACCGGCCGCTCGATCAGCGGGTGGCGGGCCTCGCGCAGGTCGTAGGCGCCGGCGGGCGAGGGTTCAGGGCGGTTCAGGTGCCAGTCGCGCGCCAGCCGGGCCTTCGAGGCGATCAGGTCGAGTTCCCCGATGGTCGAGAGGGTCATGGGCACGTCGGCGTCCTGGGCGAGCAGGCCGGAGAGTTCGGTCAGGATGCGGCGCACCTCGGCCTCCTCATCGAGGATCAGCCGGGTGAGTTCGTTGTTGAGCTGCGTGACGGCCGCCGGCTCGACGAAGTACGTCTGCCCGGTCGCCGAGGCGTCCACGATGATCCCCTGCACCTGTCCGACCCGGCTGGCCTGCACCGGCAGCACGTAGCGGTCTCGTCGGATGGTGACGAGGTGCTCCTGCAGCACGTCCGACCACTGTTCCAGAGTGTTCGCCAGCCGGTCGCGGATGCGGCTGCGGAGCGGCTCGATGCGCTTCCTGAGATCGCGCAGGTGGGCCGAGGCGTCGTCGCGCACGCCACCTTCCCGGTCGAGCGCCCCCAGCACCCGGCGCACCAGTTCCGTGTGGTCGCCCAGGCCCAGCGCCACCTCGCGCAGCGGCCCGCGTGAATTGGCCCCGATGGCCCGCTTGACGGTCATGGCGCCGTCCAGCGAATACGCCGCGTTCAGCAGTTCCTGGCCCGAGAGCACCCGGCCCTCCTGGGCGCGGGCGTGCAGGTCGCGGATGTCCTGAATGCCGCCCAGGCTCAGGCTCACGCCGAACAGCGCGTCCTCGACCTCGTCCAGTTCCCGCGCGATGCGCCCGGCGTCGTCCGAGGGAATGAGCACCCGTGCCCGCTCGGTGCCCAGCGACGTGGCACAGCGCTCGGCGAGGGCGTCACGGACGCGGGGGAAATCCAGGGCAGACAGGGCGCGGGGATCGAAAGCCATCTTAGGGGCAGCATACCGGCGCACCAGGGCAAAGACCGTGCGCCGGTTGGCTTAGAGAAAATTGACCAATGTCAGGAGGAGCCAGCCATCCTGAGCATGACCTGCCGTTCCTCCGGGTCGCCCACCGCCACGAACCCCGCCTTCGCATATGCCCGGATCGCCCGGATATTCCTTGCATCCGGGTCAATGACGACCCCCCGGAGGTCGGGCCGCTGAAGTTGAAGGCCCGCGATGAACGCCCGAATGACCTGCGGCCCCAGCCCCTGCCCGGTCAACTCCATCTCCCCAATCAGTAGGTCGGTAGCCCAGGTCTCCCCCACTGGCGTCGCCCAGGGCCAGAACTCATGTTCTGAAGTAACCTTCTCGGTCTGAATAAATCCAGCAGGGCGGTCGTCCACACTGAAGATGAACCCCGGCACGTCACGCCCAACCCGGAAATAGTGCGCCCTGACCGCTGCCTCGTCCCGCTCGCCATCCTCCCAGAAGGCCCGGACGTGCTCTGCCTGCAACCAGCGTGTCAGCAGGGGCACGTCTTCTTCTCTCAGAGCCTCAAAGCGAATCCGCATCCAGCCCCACCGCGGCCAGCGCCACCCTGAACTCTTCCCCGGTCACCGGCATCACGCTCAGGCGACTGCCCTTCTGTGTCAGGGGCGAGGCGTGCCACTCGGGCAGGCTGCGGATCTCGTCCAGCGGCAGCACGCGCGGGAAGGCCAGCACGGGCTCCACGTCCACCATGCTCCAGCGCGAGCCGTCGGCCGGGGCCTTTGGGTCGTGATAGGCGCTGGCCCGGTCGGCCTGCAGGTTGTCCGGGTACGCTTCCCGCGCCACCCGCGCCACGCCCGCGATCCCCGTCGGTTTCGCGTTCGAGTGGTAGAAGAGGCACAGGTCGCCCACGGCCATCTGGCGCAGGAAATTGCGCGCCGTGTAATTCCGGACGCCGTTCCAGGGCTCGCGGCCCACCCGCACCAGATCGGGGTAGCCGAACACGTCGGGTTCAGATTTCAGGAGCCAGAAGGGCATGGGGCTCAGGGTACCCTCCACACCTGGTGCCTTCCCCCACCGTATACCCCCGCCGAAGGGCCTAGACTTTCCCCGTGAGAGCGTCGCCCTGGCTTCCTGTCCTGCTGCTCCTGGCACTGGGCGCGTATCTGCTGCCCAGACAGCAGCCGGCCCTCGAGGTCGGGCCCCCCCCGAGCGCCGGGACGCGCACCCTGCCCAACTCCCTGCCGGAAGAGACGCGCACCCTGTTCGAGAAGTCGCGGCCCGCCACCGTGCGGGTGGAGAGCGTGGACACGGCGCGGGGTTCGGCGGGCATCGGCACCGGCTTCTTCATCTCCGCGCAGGGACAGGTGCTGACCGCCTACCACGTGGTCAGCGGGGGCACGCTGTTCCAGATCAGCACCCTGTCGGGCAAGACCTACCCGGCGCGCGTGTCTGCCTTCGACGCCGAGGCGGACGTGGCCCTGCTGGACGTGCAGCGCGGGGGCACCTTCCCCTTCCTCAACCTGACCACGCGGGCGCCGCGGGTGGGCGAGACCGTGCTGGCCATCGGCAACTCCGGCGGCGACTTCCTGCAGCCCCGGCGGGGGCGGCTGTTGAACCTGAGCGTAGCCGCCGGACGCGCCGATTTCCCGCAGGGCACCCTGGAGATGAACGCCCCGCTGGCCCCGGGCGACAGCGGCGGGCCGATCATCGACGGCAACGGGCAGGCCATCGGCGTGATCAGTTACATCCGCATCGACGAGAGCGGGCAGACGCGCCGCTCCTACGCGGTGCCGGTGGTCGAGGGCAACCAGCTGGTCACGGCGCTGCGGGCCGGGGAAAAGCGGGATATTCCGGTCGTGGGGCTGGAGTTGGATCCCAGGCACAGCGGTGTCACGAGCCCACCTGGAGCGGTCATCGCCCGGATCGCCCAGGGTAGCCCGGCAGAGAGGGCCGGGCTGGAGGCAGGGCGCTACGACGAGAACGGCAACCTCTCGCAGTTGGGCGACATCATCACCTCCGTGAACGGCCGCAGCGTGCGCGACGCCGATGAGTTCATCCGGGCCGTGCGCGGGGCGGGTATCGGCGAGCCCGTCCGGCTGGGTTACGTCCGCGACGGCGAACAGCGCGAGACTACCGTGACCCTGGTCGCCAAGGCCAGCGTGACGGATCTGCGCGAATAGGGACGGCGCGAGTAAAGGCCCCATCACGCCGTCCAAATCCGTCCCGTCCTGCTGGGCGCGACACTTGTGGGATGTCGCGCGCCTTTGTGAAGGAGGAAGAGGGGGTTCGCTGGTCGGCCCCGGAGCCTGTGCGGGCCTACCGGGTGCTCTGGACGGGGGACGTCAGCCCCGGCAGCCCGGAAGTGCTGCGGGAGACCGACGACCTGCTGGACGCCCTGCGCTGGATCGCCGAACGGGAGAAACCGGGCTTCGAGCTGCGGGATCGCGAGGGGGCGCTGCTGGCCACCTCGGACGCCTGACGGCCTCTACCAGTTCCCTTCCAGCGTGAGCCGTACCGCGCCCGCCAGACTCTGACCGGGCGAGAGGACGCGCATGTCGGCCCCGCCGATGCCCCGCGCGGCGAGGTTGAAGGCGTCGGTGGCGTGGCTGGTCGGCTCCAGCGCCAGCGAGCCGTCGGGCGCCGTGAACACGACTAGGTGGGAGAACGCCGTGTCGGCGGTCAGGATCAGGGCGCGCTCGCCCCAGTCGAGCCGGGCCACGCCGTCCCAGGCCGTGTAGGTGCGGTCGATGCTGCGCCCGCCGACCGGCGCCGGCACGCGGTAGTCCTCGTCCGGGCGCAGCGGGCGGGCGGCGGCGTGGGGCAGCGAGAGGGAATCGGTGTCGTAGGTCAGGGCGGCGTCGAAGCTCAGGGCCGGATCGGTGCCCGCCTGCACCCGCGCGAAATAGGGGTGCAGGCCCATGCCGGCGGGCATGGCCGCGCTATCGGCGTTGGTCAGCGTGACGCTAGTATCCAGATGCGGCCCATGCAGCAGGTACTCCACGCGGGCGGTGAAGGCCCAGGGCCAGTTGACGTCCGGGAAGGCGCGCGAATCGAAGTCGCAGCGCAGGTGGGTCTCCGAGACGCGGGTGACCTGCCAGGGGCGGTTGCGGACGTCGCCGTGCTGGGTCAGGCCGTCCTTGGTGGTGGGGCGCAGCTGCACCTCGCGGCCCTCAAAAGAAAACCGGGCGCCCGCGACCCGGTTGGAAAAGGGCAGCAGCGTGAAGCTGGCGCACTGGGAACTCGTCTCGACCTCGGCCAGCTCCACCGGCCGCATGACCGGCCGCCCCGAGGCGGCGCGCAGGTTCAGCACGCTGGCGCCCAATTCCGGCAGGATCTCCAGGCTCAGGGCTCCGCTGGAGATGGTCTCAACCCTGTGGCCGGGGCTGGGGCTCACGCCCGGCCCCGCATCGCCTCGTACAGCAGGATGCCGGCGGCCACCGAGGCGTTCAGGCTCTGCACCTGGCCGCGCGTGGGGATGCTGACCAGCACGTCGCACTTCTCGCGCACCAGGCGGCGCAGGCCCTCGCCCTCGGCGCCGATGACCAGCGCCACCTTGCCTGAAAAGTCCACCTGGCCGATGTCCTGGGCGGCCTCGCCGGCCGCGCCGTAGACCCACACGGCCTCCTCCTTGAGCTGGTCGATCAGGCGGGGCAGGTTCTTGGTCTGGGCCACCGGCAGGTACGAGGTGGCGCCGGCCGCCGTCTTGGCGACCACGGGCGAGAGCGGCGCCGAGCGGCGTTCCTCGACGACCACGCCGTGCGCGCCCAAAACCTCGGCCGAGCGGATGATCGCGCCGAAGTTGCGCGGATCGGTAATGCCGTCGAGCAGCACGATCACCAGCGGCTCACCTTTCTGGTCGGCCCGGTCGAGGATGTCATCCACGGTGGCCCAGGCCAGGTCTTCCACCTCGGCGATCACGCCCTGGTGCGCGGTCGTGCCCGCCAGCTGGTCGAGTTCGATGCGCGGCTCGAAGCGCAGCCGCACGCCGGTCGCCTTCAGTTCGCGGATGAAGGTCTCCTCGACCCCCTTGGCGACCAGCACCTCGGTCACGCGCCCGTCTTTGAGTGCTTCCAGCACCGGATTGCGGCCATACAACAACATAAAGGGCAGTGTACCCCGGCCCTGGCCCCAGCCTGAACTGCCTTCCTAACGCCCGTTCGGGCCGGTCTGCTAGGCTGGATCTCTCCCGCTTCCGGGCCACCGCTGGCCCCCACTTCCCTGTCATGCCGACGATTCCGCGCCCCCCATACCGCCCTTCCGGCCGCCTGCTGAACCAGCGGCGGGCGCCCTGACGCCGGAAAGACGGCCGCCCCACCCCGCTTGTCCACAGCTCTCCGGAGGTTCCATGCCCCGTTCCCGCCCCACGCCCATCCCAGCCGAGTCGGCCGACACCGACTCCGCCTTCCAGGCCGCGAAAGCCACCTACGACGCCGGGCAGCAGGCCGGAAATATGCTGCAGCTCATCGCGCCGGACGGCGCGGTGGTGCGCCCGGAACTGCTGCCAGAGCCCGAAACCCGCCTGCATCTCTATCGCCAGATGCGCCGCGCCCGCCACTTCGACGAGCGCGGCTGGGTGCTGTACCGCCAGGGCCGCATGGGCGTCTTCCCGCCCTTCGGCGGCATGGAGGCCAGCCAGGTCGGCACCGCCGCCGCGCTGACCGCCGACGACTGGCTCTTCCCCACCTACCGCGACACGGGCGCCGCCCTGACGCTGGGCCTGCCGATCGCGCGGGCCATCGCCTACTGGCGCACCTCCCCGCACGGCTGGCACATGCCCGAGAACCTCAAGGTGCTGCCCTTCTATATCCCCATCGCCACCCAGTACCCGCAGGCGGTCGGCGCCGCGCTGGCCGAGCAGAAGCAGGGCACGCGCAATATCGCCATGGCTTTTATCGGCGACGGTGGCAGCTCTGAGGGCGATTTCCACGAGGCGCTGAACTTCGCGGGCGCGCTGAACGCCCCGTGCGTGTTCATCCTGCAGAACAACGGCTGGGCCATTTCGGTGCCGACCCACTCGCAGACCCGCGCCACCGACCTCTCGCGCCGCGCCGAGGGCTACGGCATTCCCGGCGTGCGGGTGGACGGCAACGATGCGCTGGCGACCTACCACGTGACCCGCGAGGCCGTGGAGCGCGCCCGCAGCGGTGGCGGCCCCACCCTGATCGAGACCGTGACCTACCGGGTCAAGCCGCACACCGTGGCCGACGACCCCAGCCGCTACCGCACCGACGCCGACAGCGCGGGCTGGGACGCCAAAGACCCGGTGCTAAGGCTCCGGACTCATCTGCTGCAAGGGGGGCTGATGGGCGAGGCCGACGAGGCCGCCCTGCTCGCGGAGATCGCCGTCGAGTTCGAGGCCGCGCTGACCGAGGCCGACGGCTACCCCGACCCCCGCCCCGAGGAGATTCTGGATCACGTCTTCGCCGAGCCCACGCCGCAACTCAGACAGCAGCGCGAGCAGATCCTCGCGGAGGTGGAGGCATGACCGCCACCGCCTCCACGACCCGCACCATGACGATGGTCGCCGCCATCAACGACGCGCTGGACACGGCCCTGCGCCTGGACGACGCAGTGCACATCTTCGGCGAGGACGTGGGCGTGATGGGCGGTGTGTTCCGCGCCACCGACGGCCTGCAGGCGAAATACGGCGTGAGCCGCGTGTTCGACACCCCGCTGGCCGAGGCGGGCATCGTGGGCATGGGCATCGGCATGGGGCTGGCGGGATTGAGACCCGTGGCGGAGATCCAGTTCGCGGGCTTCCTGTATCCGGCGCTGGATCAGATCCTCTCGCACCTGGGGCGCTTCCGGCACCGCACGCGCAGCCGCTACCACCTGCCCATGGTGATCCGCGCGCCCTACGGCGGCGGCGTACACACGCCCGAGCAGCACGCTGATTCCCCCGAGGCGATCCTGGCGCACACCCCCGGCGTGAAGGTCGTGATCCCCAGCACCCCCGCCGATGCCAAGGGCCTGCTGCTCTCGGCGATTGCCGACCCCGATCCCGTGTTCTTCTTCGAGGCGATCAAGCTCTACCGCTCCGTGAAGGAGGACGTGCCGGACGGCGATTACCGCGTGCCCCTGGGCAAGGCGCGGATCGTGACCGAGGGCGACGACGTGACCGTGATCTGTTACGGCGGCATGGTCGAGGTGGCGCAGAAGGCCGCCGCTGCCGCGTTGGCGGCGGGCATCGGCGTGGAGGTCATCGACCTGCGTACCCTGGTGCCGATGGACACCGAGACCGTGCTGGAGAGCGTGGCGAAGACCGGCCGCGCCGTGATCGTCACGGAGGCGCCGCGCACCGCAGGTTTCCACTCCGAGATCGCGGCGGTGATCGCCGAGGAGGCCATCGAGCACCTGCGGGCGCCGATCCTCCGGGTGACCGGCTTCGACGCCCCCTACCCGCCCTTCACGGCGGTGGAGGACGTGTACCGGCCCAACCCGGTGCGGGTGGCGCGGGCCATCAAGCAGGTCATGGGGTACTGAGACGAGGCCGGGAGTCTGAAAACATACACAGAAAGGCCGTCTGGAACACGTTTGAAGCTCAGGGCCGGATCATGAATCATAGGTAGAATAGGGGGTGATGCGTCTTCCTGCCCTGCTGCTCACGGCCGGCCTGCTCGTGGGTGCGGCGACGTTCGGTGTCAACCGGTTTCAGGCGGGTTCGTCGGCCGAGGCCCCCGTGAGCGAGGTGACCGCCTCCGCCGTGACAGGCGTGCCGGCCACACCGCAGGCCCCGCCCCAGATCGTGGCCTCGCCCGGAGGAGATGGGCCTGCCGACGTTGAGGCAGCGGACGTCGAAGCCACTCTCCCAGAGCCTGTCGAAGCTGAGCCCGAGGCAGCGCCCATGGAGGCCCCTGCTCCCGTCTCCACTGTCGAGCCAACAGTCCTGCCAACCTCCGCCAGCGTGGGCGCCATCCGGCACGAGTACCAGCGCATGAACAACTGCGGCCCGGTCACCATCGGGATGGCCCTGAACCGCTGGGGCAGCAGTAAGACGCAGTACGACATAGCGCCGCAGCTCAAGCCCAGCAAGGGCGATGTGAACGTGTCGCCGGACGAACTGGCCCCCTATGCCCGCACCCAGGGCATGGACGTGCATCTGGCGCGCGGCGGCGACCGCACGATGCTGCGGACGCTGCTGGCGGCGGGCTTCCCGGTCATCGTGGAAACCTGGTTCGTCACGCCCGACTCGGGGGGCATGGGCCACTACCGCCTGCTGACCGGCTACGACGACGCGGCGCAGACCTTCAGCGCGCTGGATTCGTACCTGGGGCCGCTGAAGATGAACTACGCGGCCTTCGACGGCCTGTGGCGCTCCTTCGGGCGCACCTATCTGGTGGTCACGCCGCCCCAGAAGACGGCGCAGATGCGGGCGCTGCTGGGCGACCGAGCCGACCCGGCCTGGGCGAAACGCGAGGCCCTGCGCGTGGCCCAGGCCGAGGCGGATCGCCTGGGCGACGCCGTTTCCTACTTGAATCTGGGGCAGGCCCGGTTGGAACTGGGCGACACGGTGGGGGCCACGAAGGCCTTCGATCAGGCGCTGGCGGCCCGGCCCGACCGCGCCCTCGACCCGACCCGGCCGGGCTGGGTGCAGGGCGGGCTGGCGTGGCGCGCCCTGTGGTACTCCTTCGGCCCCTTTGAGGCCTACACCCGCACCGGTCGCTACGGTGACGTGCTGCGCCTGAGCGGCGCGGTGCTGCGCTCGGTGCCCACGCACGAGGAAGCGCAGTACTGGCGGGCGAGAGCCCTGGCGGGCCTGGGCCGCACCGCCGAGGCCCAGGCCGCCTACCGCGAGGCCCTGCGGCTGCGTCCGGCCTTCGCCGAGGCGAGAGACGAACTCAATCGCCTCTGAACCCACGACCATGAAAACGCCCGCCTGAACCAGTCCGGTCAGGCGGGCGCTCTGCTTTCTGCTCTATTTCTTCGGCGCGTCCAGGGTCTTCACGGACTTGCCGGTGTTCACGGGCTTGGCCGTCACGACTTTGGTCGTGCTCGCCCCCTTGCCACCCGCACCGGCGGTTGCCGGCACCTTCTGCACGCCGATTGTCGCGGTCTCGCGCTCCACCTGCTTGTTGATCAGCACCTGCTGCACGATCCCGATCAGGGTCGAGAGGATGATGTAGATGGTCACGCCTGCCGGGAAGGTCAGGGCGAAGTAGAGGAAGATCAGGTAGATGAAGGCCTGCTGGCGGAACATGTCCGGGTTCTTGCGGGTCATGACGTAGAGCTGGCCGATGTTCACGATCAGGTAGACCAGCGCCAGGATGTACAGCGGATCGGGAATCGCCAGATCTGGCAGCCACAGGAAGCCCGAGTCGAACTCGAAGTTGCGGATGGTCGACCACAGCGCGATCAAGACCGGGAAGGGGATGAAGGTGGAAAAGCAGCCGGCCGGGTTGAAGTTGTGGTCGCGGTAGAGCTGCGACATCTCGGCCTGCATGGCGCGCTGGGAATCGACGTCCTTGTTGCCCTTGTACTTCTCCTGGATTTCCTTGATGCGCGGCTGCATGACCTGCATCCGCGCCGTGGTGCGGCCCTGCGCCTGCATCAGCGGCCACATGATGGCGCGCAGCAGGATGGTCAGCACGACCAGCACCAGCCCCCAGTTGCCGATGTAGGTGTACAGCGTTTCCATCAGCTTGACGATGTAGAGGCTGATCGAGCCGAAGAAGTTGGGCTTGAACAGGCCCGGCAGCTGCGTGTAGCCGCTCTGGTACAGGTGGATCAACTCGTTCTTGCCCCCGTACACTTCCAGGTTGCTGGTTGCGGGCACCGACGCGCTGATCAGGCCCTGCGCGCCGCCGGTCAGCGTGGCGTTGATGGCGTTGGCAGCGGTCGGAGCAGCGGCCGGCGTCGTGGTGGCCGGCGTGGTCGTGGCTGGTGTGCTCGTAGCCGGGGTCGTCGCGGCTGGCGTGCCCCCGGTCGTCGGCCCCTGCGGGCGGATAATCAGGGCGTGCGCGACCTGGCTGGGATTTTCCTGCAGAGCGGCGTACTGGATGTTGTTCACGACCAGCGTGCCGGCGCCCTGCACGGTGGCGGGCTGGGGAGCACCCACCGCGTAGCCCTGCACACGGGGGTTGTCGGCCTTGCCCAGACCGGGGAACAGGATGTTCACGCGCCCCGGGCCGCCCGAGACCTCGGTGCGCAGATCGACCTTGAAGTTGCGCGGGTGCAGCGTGACGGTCTTGGTCACGGTGATCCCGCCCTGGGTGTAACGGAACACGGCGTCCTGGCGGTTGGCCCCCACGTCGGTGGTCAGGCCGGTGGGCGCGCTGGTCTGGGCCGGCGCGGCAGGGTCGAGGCCCGGCCCCTGCACCGCCAGCGCCTTGCGCCCGGCGACCATGTTCACGATGCCCTTCTGATCCTTCAGGGCGCTGAAATTGTAGGTACCGTCGGCATTCTTCTTGATGTACGGCGTGCCGGCGTAGCCCTTGATGTACCAGCCGATGACCTCGCCACGCGCGTTGAACACCACGTCCTGCAGATTGGAGGTGGCGATAAATTCGTCGCCGGCCACGCCGTCGAAATCGGCCCTGATCCATTCGGGCGTGATGGCCTTGCCGAAGGTGGGAAGCGGCCCGGTCTGTCCGCAGCCGGTGAGCAGGAGCACGCCAGAGGCGGCGGCCAACGAAATCAGATGTCTTGTTTTCATGGGGTTCTCTTGTTGGGGTGGAGCGCAGAAGGAAAATGGTCGGGCACGGGATCGAAGCCGCCGGGCACCAGGGGGTTGCAGCGCAGCACGCGCCAGGTGGCCAGCCAGCCGCCCCGCAGCGCACCATGACGTTCGATCGCCTGGGCAGCATACTCCGAGCAGGTCGGGGTAAAGCGGCAGGTGGGCACGGGTTTGCGGGGCGACAGGGCGCGCTGGTAATAGCGCACGACCCGGATCAGCCCGCGCGAGGCGAGGCTCATGGGGTCTCCGGGGTGGGAGCGGCGGCGGTCACGGCCACAGGTACGGGGGCGCGGCCCCCGGAGTTCCCGCCACTTCCCTTCTTCACGCGGCCGGGCGCTCGCTCCAGCGCGCGGATCAGGGCCGACTGCAGGGCCAGGAAGTCCACGCTGAGCACCGCCGGGTTGGGCAGCAGGATGGCGCGGCAGGGGGGCAGGCCGCCGGGCAGCGTTCGCAGGGCCTCGCGCACCCGGCGCCGCGCCCGGTTGCGATCCACCGCCCGTTTCAGGGTCTTCTTGGACACCACGATGCCGATGATGGCGCGCGGCCGCCACTGCTCACCGTAGCGGGGCCGATATTCGGTGAGCCGCAGGGTGAACAGCGGATCCCGCACCGCCACCCCATGCGAGCGCACCTTGCGGAATTCCCGGTCACCCCGTAACGAATCCAGCGCCACGGGACGGCGGGGCCGATCCTGGGTGGCGCTGGAATTGGGAGTGCTGGAAATAGGCCTCTCCTGCGTGGGGGGCTTACTCGTCGCTGACGGTGAGCTTGTGGCGGCCCTTGGCACGACGGCGCGCCAGAATGTTGCGGCCGGACTTGGTCTTCATACGGGCGCGGAAACCGTGGGTCTTGGCCCGCTTGCGGACGTTGGGCTGGTAGGTACGCTTCATCTCTACTCTCTCCTTGCTCGCGGCGTGGCGGCCAGTTGGCGGGCCTGCCGACTTCACGCGTTGGCGCCCCGTGTTGGGGCAAACTCTGGGAGTGTATCACGGGCCCGGCCACGGGGCCAGGGGGGAGCGCAGACCTGGGCGGAGGCCCGATGCCCCGGCCCCAGGAACTGGGAGACAACTGACCGGCCGACATTGAACTGAACCCGCCGGGAGGGTAGCGTGGGCGTACGCACCCTCTGCTGAGCCCACGCCCACTCCCGGTTTCCGGCGTGGTGGACGTGTCCTGAGTCGATCCGCGTCGCGCAGCCGGTACCCTCCCCCGGCTGCACAGGAGCCCCCATGATGAAGCGCGTCCCCTCCCTGGCCCTGTTGACCTCGACCCTCCTCCTGACCCCGCTGCTCGGCGGCTGCGGCGCCGGCCCGAATGCCAACTCTGGCGCCGAATCCAGTGCCCAGGCCACGCCCTCGGCTGCCCTGGCCGCCCAGTCCGTGCTGTCCTGGCAGGCCCTGCGCCTGGGTGACAGCGGCCGCGACGTCGTGACCCTGCAGTACCTGCTGCGCCACGCCGGGCAGACCCTGAGCGTGGACGGCTCGTTCGGCTCCGGCACCGACAGCGCCGTGCGCGCCTTCCAGCGGGCCCGGGGCCTGAGCGTGGACGGCGTCGTGGGCGGCAACACCTGGAAAGCGCTGATCGTGACCGTCCGGCAGGGCGACAGCAGCAACGCGGTGCGGGCCGTGCAGGATCAGCTCCGCAGCGGCTACGGCTACTCGTCGGTCACGGTGGACGGGGTCTTCGGCAGCGGCACGAACACGGCCCTGCGCGACTTCCAGAGCCGGCGCGGCCTGAGCGTGGACGGCGTGGCCGGCCTGAACACCTGGCACGCCCTGGTGACCGGCAGCAGCGCCCCTGCCAGCGGCACCACCGCCAGCCTCGCGCAGAGCATCCTGAACAACAGCCGGATCACGCTGGGCACGAGTTCCAGCACGTCGGGCGGCAACCCCCGCCAGAACATCGCCGACACGGCGGCCGGTCGCGCCGCCACGCGCGGCTGCGCCAGCGACGCCAACTGCGGCCTGACAGTCACGCTGAAGCGCTCGATGCTTCAGGGCATGGCCACCATGGCCGCCCAGAACTCCCTGTACATCACGTCTCTCGCGGGCGGTGTCCATTCCACCTACTCCGACCACTACGCGGGGCTGGCCCTGGATATCGGCATCTGGAACGGCGTGAGCCTGGGCAGCCCGAACTCGGCCCACACGGCGGCGCGTAATGCCTGCATCGCCGCCGGCTCCGATCCCTCGCAGACCTTCAACGCATACAACGATTCCAGCGGCGGCCACGACAACCACGTCCACTGTGCCTGGAACTGATGGATATGGAGGAGACGAGCACTCCCAACGCGCCCAGCCGGCGTGACCTGCTGCGCTGGGGCACGGCGCTGGGCAGCGCGGCGTTCCTCGCGGGGTGTGGCTTACAGGTCGCGCCCACGCCTGGCCCGCTGAACTCCCAGGCGGTCGCGCCCCCCGGCGTGGCCGGCACCGCTGCCTGGAAGGCCCAGCCGCCGACCGAGGCCATCACGGTGCTGGGCACGCGCCCCACGCGGATCATCGTCCACCACACGGCCAGCGCGAATGTCAGCGATCTGTCGCAGGCACAGGCCTACGCCCTGGCCCGCAGCATCCAGCAGAGCCACTTCGCACGGGGGTGGATCGACTCGGGGCAGCAGTTCACGATCAGCCGGGGCGGGTATGTGGTGGAAGGCCGGCACCGCAGTCTGGAGGCCGCGCAGGGCGGCACCCGGCACGTCCGGGGAGCCCACTGTGACGGCTTCAACGACGTCTCGGTGGGCATCGAGAACGAGGGCACCTACATGACGGTCTCGCCGCCGGGCGGGCAGTACGCGGCGCTGGTCACCCTGTGCGCGTGGCTGTGCCAGCAGTACGGCATTCCGGCCACCGAGCTGTACGGCCACCGCGACTTCAACGACACCGACTGCCCTGGCGACGTGCTGTACGCGAAACTGCCGCAACTCCGGCAGGACGTGGCCGCGCGCCTGGGCGTGAGCGTGCGCGTGTGGCCCACCACCCGCAGCGGCCAGAGCGGCGAGCGCGTCCGCAGCGCCCAGCGCCTGCTGGCCGCCCAGGGTCAGACGCTGGGCGCCGACGGCAGCTATGGCCCCGGCACCGTCAGCGCCGTGCGCGCCTTCCAGGGCGCGGTGGGCCTGACCGCCGACGGCGTGATCGGCTCGGCCACCTGGGAACGCCTGATCCGCACCGTGCGCCAGGGCGACTCGGGCGCCGCCGTGCAGGCCGCCCAGGGGCAGCTCGCTGCGCGGGGCTACGCGGTCGGCGTGGACGGCGTCTTCGGCCCCGGCACCGAGGCGGCCGTGCGGAGCTTCCAGACCAGCCGTGCCCTGAGCGCCGACGGCGTGGTGGGGCCGAACACCTGGCTGGCGCTGGAGAGCTGAGGGGGGGACAACCCCCCTTCTCTCTTGGGGGGAGGGCTTCGGGAAAGACGCCTGGAAGGTGGGCGCCTGCCGCGGGCTGCCCCACCCCCCCAGCCCCCCTACCCCGGAGGGGCAGGGGGGAGCCAAGCGCTGCGCTCGGCATGTGGTCGCCACCGTTTCCCCACTGGCCTTACCTCGTGGCTTCGTTGGCGTGGGCTGCGGACTTGCCTGTTGCGTGTTCGCGTCGTTGCCCGCGCGCTTCGCGCACGACGGCTTTCGATAGGAGGGCAGGGTGGGGTGGTTCGTTTTTTCGCTTTTCTCGCCTGTGATTGAAAGTGACGACTGGGGGCGGGGCTAACAGCAGTTCGTACCCTGGCTTTTCAAAGTCGATCAGCCGTCCCAATCGTCCCGCCCCGCGAGCAACCGCCGACCACCACCGGCCGTCGGGCGCGCAGCGCACGGGCCTAGCGCGGAGCGGAAGGATGGCGTCGAGGGCGGACACGTCAGCGTCCAGCCCAGCTACGCCGCGCCAGTCAAAACTCTTGCCGAGCGCAGCGCTTGGCTCCCCCGTCCCCCCTGGGGATGGGGGCTGGGGGGTGGGGTGGCCCGCGGCAGGCGCCCCCCGGAACCGTACTTACACCCCCATAGAGATGTACTTGACCTCCAGGTACTCCTCCAGCCCCCAGTGCCCGCCTTCACGCCCCACGCCGCTGTTCTTCATCCCGCCGAAGGGCATCTGCGGCGCGCTGGCGCTGGGGCCTCCGTCGTTGATGCCCACGATGCCGTATTCCAGGCCCTCGGCCACGCGGAAGGCGCGGCCCAGGTCGCGGGTGTAGGCGTAGGCGGCCAGCCCGTAGTCGGAGTTGTTCGCCAGCGCCAGGCCCTCCTCCTCGGTGTCGAACACGACGACCGGGGCGACCGGGCCAAACGTCTCCTCGCGCAGGATCAGCGAGTCGGGATGCACGTCGGTGAGAACGGTGGGGTGGAAATACAGGCCGTCCCGGACGGTGCCGCCCACGGTGGCCTTCGCGCCACGCGCCAGGGCGTCGTCGACCTGCGCCTGCACCTTGTCCAGGCCCGCCTGTTCGACCACCGGGCCGACGCCGGTGCCGTCCTGCAGGGGATCGCCCAGCACGAGTTCGCCGGTCATCTTCGAGAGAATCTCGGTGAATTCCTGGGCCACCTCACGCTGCACGTATACGCGGTTGGTGGAGATACACGTCTGGCCGGCGTTGCGGAACTTGCTCCACATGACCTCGCGGGCAGCCTTGTGCAGATCGGCGTCCGCGAAGATCAGGAAGGGCGCGTGGCCGCCCAGCTCCAGCGAGACGCGCTTGAGGGTCTTGGCCGCCTGCCCGTACAGCAGCCGCCCGACCGCCGTGGAGCCCGTGAAGGTCAGCTTGCGCACCCGCTCGTCTTCCATGAAGGGCGCGCTGAAGGCGGGGGCATCGTTGGTGGGGAGCACCTGCAGGGTATTGGCGGGGCCGCCGGCCTCCAGCCACAGCTCGGCCAGATACAGCGCGGTCATGGGGCTCTGCTCGGCGGGCTTGAGGATCATCACGCAGCCGGCGGCCAGCGCGGGGGCGGCCTTGCGCGTGATCATGCCGGCCGGGAAGTTCCAGGGCGTGACCGCGTACACCACGCCCACGGGCTCGCTGCTGGTGAAGCCGCGCTTGTGGTCGAAGCGCGAGGGCACCCGCTCGCCGCCGATGCGGCTGGCCTCCTCGGCGCACCACTCGATAAACGACGCCGCGTAGTGCACCTCGCCGCGCGTCTCGGTGATCGGCTTGCCCATCTCCAGGGTCATCAGGCGGGCCAGCTCCTCCTTGTGGACGAACATCAGGTCATGCCACTTTTTCAGGATCTGGCCGCGCTTGTAGGGGTTGACCTTCTTCCACTCCTTCAGGGCGACCTCGGCGGCGTCGATGGCGCGCCGGGCGTCGGCGGCGCTGCAGTCGGCCACCGCGCCGATGCTCTCGCCGGTGCCGGGGTGGAAGACCTCGAAGGTCTTGGGCGCGGCGCGCCACTCGCCGTCGAAATAGGCCTTGACGCGGGTCACGGGATCGTTCAGTAGGGTCGTCATACAGCCTCGCTTTCGGCGGTCACGTCCGCGAGGACGCCGCCGCGCACCGGAATCTCCGGCCAGGAATGGGCTTCAGTGTGAAAGAGGTCGCCCTGCACAATCGTAAGGTCGGCGTGTTTTCCGCTTTCCAGCGTGCCGCGTTCGTGCTCGTCGCCGTGCGCCACCGCCCCGCCGCGCGTGTACGCCCCCAGCGCCTGCGAGAGCGTCACCGCCTGCCCCGGCACGTAGGGCTCGGCCACCGCCGCCTGCAGCCCGCACAGCGGCCGCAGCTCGCGCACCACCGGCCCGTCGGAGGAGAAGGCCACGTCCAGCCCGGCGTCGAACATGGCCCGCAGGGGGAAGACCTGCCCCGCCAGCGCGTCGGGGATGTAGCGGTCGTAGTTCACGCGCAACTCGTGCAGGAACACGGGCTGCGGCACGGCGATGACGTTCAGCAGGCGGGCCAGGCGCAGGTGCTCGGCGGTGGGCAGGGAGAAATGCTCGATCCGGTGACGGGGGCCGCCGGGATAGTCCCGTTCCAGCCCCGCGTAGACGCTCAGCAGTTGCGTCAGCGCCACGTCCCCGATGGCGTGCGCGCCGATGCGGAAGCCCGCGACGTGCGCCTCGCGCGCCAGCTCCAGCAGCTCCTGGGTCTCGAAGCGCAGCATCCCGGTGGTGCCGGTCTCCTTGTAGGGCGTGGACACCGCCGCCGTCGCCCCGCTGAGGCCGCCGTCCGTGAAGAACTTGACCGAGTCGCAGCGCAGCATGGGTGAGAGGTGCTTCTCGGGCAGCGGGTAGGTCGCCGCGCCGCCGTCCGGACGGCGGATGTACAGCAGGTTCACCCGGATCGGCAGCTTCCCGGCCGCGTCCAGGGCGCGGTAGGCGGCGTACAGCGGCGGATCGACCGCCGGGTCGGTGGCGGCGGTGAAGCCCAGCGACTGCAGGTACTCCAGCCCCGCCAGAATCCACGCCTCGAACTGGGCGTGCGAGGGCTCCGGCATCGCCCCGTAGACCAGCCCGTAGGCGGTCTCGGTGAGGATTCCATCCTCGTAGTCGATCTCGCCGCCCGCTGGAGAGGGCGTGTCCGGCCCGATGCCCGCCCTCTCCAGCGCCGGTGTGTTGACCGCGTGGATGTGGGCGCAGGTGCGGGTCAGCAGCACCGGGCGGCCGGGGGCCAGCGCGTCCAGCAGCGCCCGCGTGGGCGAGCCGCCCAGCCGCGCCTCGTTCCAGCCGCGTCCCCACAGCCACTCGCCGTCCGGCAGGGCCGCGTGCCGCTCGCGCACCCGCCGGGCGAGGTCGTCCAGCGAGGTGGCTTCCCGCAGGTCGAGGAGCGTCGTGCGGAGCTGCCCCACCTTCCAGACATGCACGTGCGCGTCGGTGAAGCCGGGGTAGACGTGCGCGCCGTGCAGGTCGACCCGCCGGGCACCCGCGGCCTGAATGTCGTTCAGCGCACCCGTCGCCACCACGCGCCCGCCGCGCACCAGCAGGGCCTGGGCCGTGCGCCCGTCGGCCCAGGGGTGGATGGTGCCGCCGTGGTAGAGGGTGCTCATGCCACCAAAGGGCTCCCGCTTCATTGCGAGCCTTCCGGGAAAGCGCCGGAAGGCCCTCCATTGCGCGGAAGCCCTTTCCCTTCCTTCTCGCTCTGCTCGGAGTGATTCTTCGAATCACCCAGGAATTCCTGGTTCCGCCAGACGATACACACCCCATAATTCCCGCAGGACTCGTCCTCCAGATAGTCCGGGATGATGCCCCACACGCCGTAGCCACGCTTCAGCTGCACGCTGAGCACCGGGTCGCTCAGTTCGTTGCGGATCACCGCCATGACGTAGTGCTCGATGGACAGGTGATCGGCCACCCGGCAGTACCCCTTGGGCATCGCGCCCGCCACGTGCCCACGCAGGTTCAGGCGGCGGATCAGGCCATGCCGCGCGCCGTACAGCAGGGTCGCCAGCCCCTGCCCGCGCACCGCCGGATGCACGCCGATGTCGGCGCCGTACAGCCACTCGCCGGCCGGGTCGTGCGTGCTGAACAGGTTGTCGCCGGTCTCCTCCAGGTAGGGGTGCGCGTAGCGGGCGAAATCCACGTTCATCCGGAAATCGGAGCTGGAGGCCACGACCTCGCCCGTGTCCACGTCCAGCACGACGTGTTGCCCTTCCGGGAAATAGTGCTGGTGCGAGAGGAAATGCCGCGCGGTGGCGATCTCGTCCTCACTCAGATCGGGGAAGCAGGCGCGCTGCACCCCCTCCATCGCGGCCACGTCCTCGGCGCGGGCCTGCACGACCACGTAGCGGCCGTCCTCACGCTCGGCCAGCACCTCGCGGCCCAGGAAACTGCGGGCCAGGACGCTCATGCCGAGACGGGCTGGGCAGCCTCGGCGGCGGGCGGGCGCAGGCCGGCGTGGGCCTCGCGCAGCGCCTCCACGACCTCGCCCAGGGCCTCGCGCAGCACGTCCTCGGGGATGTCCAGCGGCGGCAGGAAGCGCAGGCAGTTGGAATACAGTCCGGCGCGCAGCAGCAGCACACCCCGGCGCGCGACCAGCGGCACCGTGGCCGCCACGAGTTCCATCCAGGGTTCCTTGCTGTGCGTGTCCCTCACGAATTCCACGACCATCATCGCGCCGATACCCCGGATATCCCCGATGGGCAGCTCGCCGCGCAGGGGCTCGAAAACCTCGCGGATCACGTGCTCGACGGTCTGGGCGTGGGCCATGAACTCGGGGGTCAGGACGTCCAGCACGGCCAGCGCGGCGGCGCAGGCGACCGGCGAGCCGCCGTAGGTGCTGCCCACCCCGCCGAGGTGCGGCGCGTCCATGATCTCGGCCCGGCCGGTCACGGCGCTGATCGGCATCCCGGCCCCCAGGCTCTTGGCGCTGATGACGATATCGGGCACCACGCCCGCGTGCTCGATGGCGAACAGCTTCCCGGTGCGCCCCGAGCCGCTCTGGATCTCGTCGGCAATCATGACGGCGCCGGTGCGGTCGCACAGCTCGCGGATTTTCCGCAGAAACTTCGTGGGCGTGGGAATGAAGCCGCCCTCGCCCATCACGGGTTCGATGACCACGCAGGCCAGCGCGGAGGCGTCGATGTGCGCGGTCAGGGCATTGTCGAGGTTCCAGCAGCACCACTGGATCCAGCCCTCGGCGCTCAGGCCCTCGGGCGCGCGGTAGGGGTTCGGGAAGGGCAGGCGGTAGACCTCGCCGGCGAACGGCCCGAAGCCTTTCTTGAACAGGCCGTACTTGGAGGTCATCGACATGGTCAGGTTCGTGCGCCCGTGGTACGCGCCCTCGAAGACGATCACGCCTTGCCGCCCGGTGTACGAGCGGGCCAGCTTCACGGCGTTCTCCACGGCTTCCGCGCCGCCGTTGCCCAGCAGGGTCTTCTTGGGGAAGTCGCCGGGCGTGCGGGCGTTGAGCTTCTCGGCCAGCGCGGGATAGGCCTCGAAGTTGGTCACCAGCGCGCCGGGGTGGATGGCCTGCGCGACCTGCGCCTGCACCGCCGCTACAACCGCCGGGTGGTTGTGTCCCACCGCCATCATGCCGATGCCGCCTGCCAGGTCGATCAGCGTATTGCCGTCCACGTCGGTGACAAAGCAGCCCTGCGCGGAGGCGATGGCGACCGGGTTCGCCTGCCCCAGCGCCGACGAGATGGCGGCGGCGCGGCGTTTCTGGAGGGCGATGGACTGCGGGCCGGGGATGGGGGTGTTGAGTTTGATGTGGGGCATGGGGACTCCTGTGTGGGTTGATCGGAAAGGGGTGATGCCGATGCGCTGGTGGGTCTGCTCGCCTCCGGTGAACCCCTCCGCCCCTCCGGGGCACCTCCCCTCAAGGGGAGGCAAGGTGTTTACTTGGCTCCCCTCGACTTGCAAAGCTCCGAAGGAGAGGGGAGCTGGCAGCGAAGCTGACTGGCTGGTACAGCTGCGAAGCAGAGGGGTTAGCCCCCCGCCTCACGCACCGCCGCCGTGAACCTCGCCAGTCCCTCCTCCAGCTCCTCCTCCGTCACCGTCAGGGGCACCAGCACGCGAATCACCGAAGCGTACATGCCGGCCTTGAGCAGCAGCAGGCCGCGCCCCCGCGCCGCCTCGACCACGCGCGAGGCCATCTCGGGATCGGGCGCCTGACTCTCCCGGTCTTTCACGAATTCCAGGGCGATCATCGGCCCGGTGCCGCGCACGTCCCCGATGGCCGGAAGCTCCGCCTGCAGCTCCACGAACGCGGCGCGCAGCCTCTCCCCCACCGTGCGAGCGTGCTCCAGCAGCGTGCCGTCCTCGAAGAGATCCAGCACCGCCAGCCCGGCCGCGCAGGCGAGCGGATTGCCGGCGTAGGTGCCGCCCAGGCCGCCGACCGAGGGCGCGTCCATGATCTCGGCCTTGCCGGTCACGCCGCTGAGGGGCAGGCCCCCGCCGATGCTCTTGGCGAAGCACAGCAGGTCGGGCTTCACGCCGCTGTGCTCGATGGCCCAGAACGAGCCGGTGCGCCCGATGCCGCTCTGGATCTCGTCGGCGATGAAGACGATGCCGTGCTCGTCGCAGATGCCCCGCAGCGCCTTCAGGAACGCGGTCGGCACGGGCAGGAAACCGCCCTCCCCCAGCACGGGTTCGAGGATGATCGCGGCCACGCGCGACGGGTCGACGGTGGTGCGGAACAGTTCGTGCAGGCCCTCCAGCGCGGCTTCCACGCTCACTCCCCGGTACTCGTAGGGAAAGGGCGCGTGGTAGACGTCGGGGGCGAAGGGGCCGAAATTCTGCGCGTAGTACGCCTTCTTGCCGGTCAGCGACATGCCCATCAGGGTGCGGCCGTGGAAGGAGTGCGTGAAGGAGATGACGGCGGGGCGGTTCGTGTGGGCCCGCGCGATCTTGATGGCGTTCTCGGTGGCCTCGGCGCCGGTCGAGAGGAAGATGGTCTTGGCGGGGCCGTCGCCGGGGAAGCGGGCGTTCAGGCGCTGGGCGAGCCGCAGGTAGGGCTCGTACATGGTGACCTGGAAACAGGTGTGGCTGAACGCCGAGAGCTGCGCCTGCACCGCCGCGACCACCGCCGGATGGTTGTGCCCCACGTTCAGCACGCCGATCCCGCCCACCCAGTCGTGGTATTCACGGCCCTCGATATCCCACAGGCGCACCCCCTGGGCGCGGGCAGCCACGATGGGATGCGCGTTGCTGACGCCGCGCGGGATCTCGGACTGCCGCAGCGCGAGCAGTTCCTGGGTTCGGGTGGTGGTGACAGTCATGCGGCCTCCTTGAGCCCCGGTGGGCAGGGTCGGATGTGGAATCAGGGCGTGTGGCGGGGGCGTGGACGGGGTCAGCGTACCCGCCCCCGGCCCCCCCAACCCCGGAGGGCAGCCACAAGGAAGTGGCCTGTTCGCTGGAGGGCGGCTCCAGAGGGCTAGCGTAGGGCGGATGGGGCGAAGTCCGGGGGCGGCTCGCCACTTTCATCCTTCAGGGCCACGCCGCTGAGGCCGCGCCGCAGCGCCCCGGAGATCAGGTGAAAGAGCCGCCACGCCGCCACGCGCGCCTCCAGCCCCGCCGGACGGATGTTGGACACACAGTTGCGCGCCGAGTCGGGGGTCAGCGGCTGCGGATCGTGGGTGAGGTAGGCGCCCAGGCTGTCGGGACTGCTCAGACCGGGGCGCTCGCCGATCAGCACCAGCACCAGCCGCGCGCCCAGGGCCAGCGCCACGGGGTCGCCCAGCGCCACCCGCGCCTGCGAGGCGAGGATGAGCGGCGCGAGGGTGAAGCCCGCGCCCCGCAGCGCCGGCAGCAGCGCGCCCAGAACGTCCGGCACCTGCGCCAGCGCCCCCGCCGACAGCCCGTCCGCGAGCACAATGGCAATGTCGGGAGCGACCGGCGGGCGCTGGCCTTCCAGCGCAGCCCGCGATTCGGGGTGCAGGGCGCGGCCCAGGTCGGGGCGGCGCAGGTAGGTGGCGCGGTCGGGCACCCGGCTCCGCACGTCCAGCACCTCCTCGCCCATGCCCTCCAGCACGGCACGCAGACCCGCGAAGTCGGCCGCCTCATGCACCGCGTCGCGCGCCGCCGCGTGGGCCTGCGTGAAGGCCAGCAGTTCGCGGGTGGGCAGCGAGGTGCCCACCCGCCCCTGCGCCACCCGCGCGTCGGTGAAGGTCTTCAGCACGTCCCAGGGAGAGGACATGGGCTTGTCCATCAGGCGCGCTCCAGGCCCGCCAGCAGGGCACGTACCGGGCCGGGCTGGGGCGCGGCGAGCTGGCCGCCCCGCGTCAGGCCGACCCCGTCCAGCCACGCGGCGAACTCCGGCGCGGGCGGGCGGCCGAAGACCTTGCGCACGTACCAGGCGTCGTGGAAGGACGTGGACTGGTAGTTGAGCATGATGTCGTCGGCGCCCGGAATACCCATGATGAAATTCACGCCCGCCGCGCCCAGCATGGTCAGCAGCACGTCCATGTCGTCGCCATCGGCCTCGGCGTGGTTGGTATAGCAGATGTCGCAGCCCATCGGCAGGCCCAGCAGCTTGCCGCAGAAGTGATCCTCCAGCCCGGCGCGGATGATCTGCTTGCCGTCGTAGAGGTACTCGGGGCCGATGAAGCCGACCACGGTGTTCACCAGCAGCGGCCGGAAGCGCCGCGCGACCGCGTAGGCGCGGGCCTCCAGCGTGCCCTGATCGACCCCGTGGTGCGCCCCGGCGGACAGAGCGCTGCCCTGGCCGGTCTCGAAATACATCACGTTGTCCCCGAAGCCCCCGGCGAGCTGTTCTCCGCGCCGCAGCTCCAGCGCCGCCGCATGCGCCTCGGCCAGCAGCGCGAGGTCGATGCCGAAGCCCGCATTCGCCGCCTGGGTGCCCGCCACGCTCTGGAAGACCAGATCGACCGGGGCGCCGCGCCCGATGGCCTGGAGCGTGTTCGTCACGTGCGTGAGCACGCAGGTCTGGGTGGGGATGCCGGTCGAGACGCGGAACTCGTCCAGCAGCGAAAGCAGCGTCATACAGCTCTCCACCGAATCCAGCGCCGGGTTGATGCCGATCACGGCGTCGCCCGCCCCGTAACTGAGGCCGTCGAGCGTGCTCGCCAGGATGCCGCGCGGGTCGTCGGTGGGGTGGTTGGGCTGCAGGCGCGTGGAGAAGGTGCCGCGCGTGCCCAGGGTGTTCCGGAAGCGCGTGACCACCTCGCATTTCGCCGCCACCAGCACCAGATCCTGATTTCGCATGAGCTTGGCGACCGCCGCGACCATCTCAGGGGTCAGGCCGGGCGCGAGGGCGGAGAGGACGGCCGGAGTCGCCGCGTCGCCCAGCAGCCAGTCGCGGAACTGCCCCACGCTGAGGCCGGAGACCGGCGCGAAGGCCGCCGCGTCGTGCGAGTCCACGATCAGGCGCGTGACCTCGTCGTGTTCGTAGGGAATGAGCGGCTGCTCCAGGAACACCGTGAGAGGCAGGTCGGCCAGCACCGCGCGGGCGGCCTCGCGCTCGGCGGCGCTCCCGGCCGCCAGTCCCGCCAGCTCGTCGCCGGATTTCGGCGGGCTGGCGCGGCCCAGCAGCACTCTCAGGTCGGCGAAGGAATGGTGCGTGTGGCCCAGCGTGACGTGGTACATGGGGAGACCTCGAACGGGGACTGGGGGGATGGAGCGATGAGCTATGGGCTATGAGCCGGGGAGGGGTAGCAGTCGGGCGGGTTCCATGATGCGCTCTGGGGCGGGGAAAGTGGGTGTGGGTGATGGTCACACGCCCCCTCACCCCCAGCCCCTCTCCCGCGAGGGGAGAAGGGAGTTCGTCGAATGTTTGGGAAATAGATCCGCCAGAGCAACAGCCTTATTCACCAACCCACCGCCGACAACCACAGGCAGTTGAAAACCGACGCTTCCCCCTTGCCCATGAACGAATGCCATCGTGCGCTCAGCGCGCGGGCAACGACGCGATACGCAAATGGCAGCTACGCCGCCCTCACCAATGAAGCCACTATGCAGGGCCATCGGGGGAACCGTGGCGACCACATGCCGAGCGCAGCGCTTCGCTCCCCCTGCCCTTTGGGGTACTCGGATGAGCCGCTTGTGAACCTGTCACGCTCGTAGAGAAGGGGCTGGGGCAGCCCATCATCCACCCTCTACACCGCCGTAAACGCGTTGTCCACGAACAGCTGCGCCCCGTTCACGAAACTGGCCTCGTCCGACGCCAGGAACAGCGCCGCGCGGGCGATCTCGTCGGGCTCCGCGAGGCGGCCCTGCTGCGCGGCAATCGCGGCCTCAGAGGTGTCCACCCCCAGCGCCGCCAGCTCGCGCACCTCGCGCAGCCCGTGGGGCGTGCGGATGAAGCCGGGGCACACGGCGTTGCAGCGGATCCCCCGGTCGCGGAACTCGACGGCGATGGCGCGGGCGAACTGGTGCACCGCGCCCTTGGTGGTGTCGTACAGGACTTCCATCGGCGTGGCCGCGACCGCCGAGATGGACGAGGTGCAGACGATGGCGCCCCGGCCCGCCCGCAGCATGTGCGGCAGCACGGCCCGCGTCATCAGGAACATGCTTTTCACGTTGACGGTCATCAGGCCGTCCCAGTCCTCTTCGGTGGTGTCCAGGAAGGGCTTGATGACGATGGTGCCTGCGTGGTTGAACAGCACGTCCAGCGTGCCGAAGGCGTCCACCCCGGCCCGCACCGCCGCCTGCACTTCGGCGGCCACCGAAACGTCCGCCTGGGCGAAGACGGCCTCGGCGCCGGCCGCCCGCAGCTCCCCGGCCAGCGCCTCCCCCGCCTCCGCCTGCCGGTCGACGATCACCACCCGCGCGCCCTCGGCGGCGAACAGCCGGGAGGCGGCCGCGCCCACGCCGCCCGCGCCGCCGGAGATCAGGGCGACCCGGCCCTCCAGACGCCTCATCAATCGGTGCCGGCGGGGCGCACGGCATCCAGCTCGGCCTGCCGGGCGCGGATGGCCTCGGTGTTGGGCGGCCCCAGGAAACGGCGGCGTTCCAGCCCGAACCACACCACGGCAGTCAGCCCCAGGAAGATCAGGGTGATGGGCAGCGCCTTGGCGTTGGGCGGCTGGATGCCGATCACGAAGATCATCACGACCGCCACGCCGACCAGCGCGGCCACCACGCGGAACAGCGGCCCCAGGTTCCAGGGCCCCATGTTCGTCCAGCTGCGCCCGTAGGCGAACAGCCCCAGCACGATGGGAATGCCGTACGACAGGAACAGGAAGATCACCGTGACCGACACGATGGTGGTGTAGGCCGGGGTGTACAGCGTGAACAGTACCGAGATGATCGCGGTCGTCCAGATCGCGGCGACCGGCGTGCGGTAATTGGCGTGGATGGCGCGCAGGGCGCCGGAAAAGGGCAGGCCGCCGTCGCGGGCGAAGGCGAAGGTCATGCGCGAGACGCTGGTCACGGTCGCCAGCCCGCACAGGAACTGCGCCAGGAAGATGCCCACGTACAGCAGCATTTTCAGGCCGGCGGGCAGCACCGCGTTCATGGTGTTGAAGAACACGCCGAAGCCCCCCGCCGCCGCCTGCCGCATGTCGGGAATGGCGAGCACGAAGGCGATCAGCATGATCCACCCGAACAGCGACGACCACGCCACCGAACTGACGATGCCGCGCGGCACGACCCGCTGGGCGTCCACGGTTTCCTCGGCGGTGTGCGCGGAGGCGTCGAAGCCCGTGATGGTGTAGATGGGCAGCAGCAGGCACAGCAGGAACAGGCTCAGCAGGCTGGAGTTCTGCGGCCAGACGCCGCCGCCCGCCTCGCCGCTGAAGTTCGTGAAGGTCCACAGGCGCGAGAGGTCGATGTTCCTGGCGAAGACCAGCAGCGACACCGTGAGCACCAGCGTGACCGCGAAGATCAGGTAGCCGCTCATGTCGGTCAGGCGGGTGGTCAGGCGGATGCCGAAGTGGTTCACGAGCGCCTGGATGGCGGTGATCGTGATGACGAAGACCGCCTGGGTGCCGAAGGTGGCCGGAATTCCCAGCGTCTCGCCGAAGGCGCCGATGAAGAAGAAGTAGGTGCCCACGTTGATGGCGCCCAGCACGGTGACCAGCCCGATCAGGTTGAGCCAGGCGGTCAGCCAGCCCCAGCCGCGCCCGCCCAGCACCGAGCCCCAGTGGTACAGCCCGCCCGCCGTGGGGTAGGCGGAGGCGATCTGCGCCATGCCCAGCGCGAACAGCAGGCTGACCAGGCAGCCGATGGGCCAGCCGATCCCGATGCTGGCCCCGCCGATGGACGAGATGCCCTGCCCAAGCGAATTGATCCCACCCGACAGGATGCAGATGATCGAGAACGAGATCGCGAAGTTGGAAAAGCCCTTCATGCGCCGCGAGAGCTCCTGCTGGTAGCCCATGGCGGCCAGCGTGGCCTCGTCGGAATTCAGCGGGGCGCTCGGGGGACGGGGGGCGGGGCGGGACTCCGGTGACTGACTCACGCTGACTCCTTTGACCTCTGCTGAACCGTGTTCGGACGAACCCTGACCGAAGCAGCTCCTGACCGCTGGCTGGATACGCCGATGCCGACGTGCAGGCCCGGGCCTCTGCCCAGACCCGACCATCCCCTCGAGATGACGGTGACTTACCGCACGATTGTACGGGCCGATCCGGAAAGTGCAAGGGGTGGACGGTGGCGCAGCGTGACCCCCTGTGCTCCGCAGCCGTATCAGCCAGTCATCTTCGGTGCCAGCTTCCCTCCCTGCGGACTCCAGGAGTCCAGGGGAGCCCGGAGAGCTGCGAGGCAGAGGGGTTGAGGCGACGCTTCCTCTATTCCACCAGGGCGTCGAGCTGCAGCGCCAGCCACCACAGCGCGCGGGTGTCGGGCTGCGACAGGGGCCGGCCGGTGAGGGTCTCGATGCGCTCCATGCGGTAGCGCAGGGTGTTGGCGTGGATGCCCAGGCGCGCGGCGGTCTCGACCTGCGAGAAGCCCGTCTCGCTCAGCGTGCGGATGGTCGCCAGCAGGCCCTCGCCGCCCCGGGCCGCCCGCAGCGGCCCCAGCAGGCTGCGCTTCAGGTCGGCCTGGGCGTCGCGGTCGCCGCTCAGGGCGCGGGGGATCAGCACCTCGGCGTAGGAGCGGAGCTGACCGGGGCGGGCGTGGGGCACCAGCGTCAGGGTCTCGGCGCGGCCCTGCGCCACCCCCTCGGCCCCCGTGCGGACGCGGCTGTAGACCAGAGCGCCCGGCGCGTCCGGCCGGCCCTGCCAGCCCAGGCGTGCCCAGACGCGCTCGGCGCTCAGCGCGGCGGGAAGCAGGAACCAGACGGTGTTCAGGCTCACGGAGACCAGCGGCGCGGCGCCCAGCGAGACCAGCACCTCGCGCAGCCCCTGGGCGGCCCGCTCGCGGCTGGCGAAGCCCTCGGGGGTCAGCGGCAGCGCGTCGGCCAGGGCCAGCAGGCCCACGGCGTACTCGCCGGCGGGGTCGAAACCCAGCCGGGCGGCGCGTTCCTGCGCGGTGGGATCGCCGGAAAAGCGGCCCTCGAGCAGCGTGTCCACGAAGGTGTAGCCCAGCCGGGCCTCGCGCACCTCGGCGTCGCGCTGGGCGAGCAGCAGCAGACCGGCCACGGTGGCGGCGTGCTCGGCGGCGCGCAGGGCGAGTTCGGGGGGGGCCAGCTCGGGGGCGGCGCGGCCGGGCTGGGGGGCTGCCTGGGGAGGGGCCACCCACACGCCGCCCTCGCGCCCGCCACGCAGCACCACGGGCACCAGGATGCCGCCCGAGAGTTCGCGGGGCGCGTTGCCGGGCCGGGCCAGGGCCGCCATCACCACGTCGGCGGCGGGCAGGTCAGTCAGGGCGGGTGTGAGGGGCTGACCACCCGGCCCGAGCACCACCGCGCCGCGTCCCAGGCCGTCGGAGAGCGTCTGCGCCACGTCGGCCAGGTTGCCGCTCAGGGCGGCGCGGGTCAGCGCCCGGTGGATGCGCTCGCTCCTTCGCAGCACGTCGGCGTGCTCGCGCAGGATCAGGCCGTGGACTTCCTGCACCACCTGCGCGAAGGGCACCTCGTAGGGCAGCTCCAGGGTCAGGATGCCGCGCCGGGCGAGCGGAGAGGCGACCTCGGGCGGGAAAGCCGGGAAGAAGTGGGGCGCCGCCAGCACGACCGCCGCGGGCCGGCAGGCCGCGAGTTCCTCGCCGAACGAGGCGAGCCCCTGGGCTGAGCGCGGCCAGGACAGCCCCGTGGAGAGCAGGAACGTGCCCGGCGTGACCCAGCGCGGCGTCTCGGGCACGTCCACGACATGCGCCAGCACGACCTCGCGCTCCAGCCCGCCGGGGCCCACCTGCCGGGCGCAGGCCAGCGAGGGCAGCCTCAGCGCGTCGTGAACCTGCATGGAACCTCCCGAGTCATGGGCCCAGCTTAGAGCACGACATGGTGAACGTCCTCCAGCCGGGGCGGCGTGGTATTGGAGGCCCGCCACAAGGTTATGCTGAACCTGTCCCTTTAGGCTTCGTTAAACCACGTTCCATACGCCACGTGCCCAGGTCAGTCCACCCACGCTCCCCCCGCGAGGTTCCTATGACCGTACAGCCTGTCGCCAGCTCCGCCCCCGCTCCGTCCAAGCTCGGCCTGGGCGGGGTGGTCATGGTGATCTACTTCGCCGTCGCCGGCGGCGCCTTCGGCATCGAGGGGCTGGTGGGCTCCTCGGCCCCCGGCATGGCGCTGATCCTGGTGCTGCTCACGCCCTTCATCTGGAGTATTCCCACCGTGCTGATGGTCACCGAGCTCGCCACCGCCATGCCGGTCGAGGGCGGCTACTACGTCTGGGTCAAGCGCGCGCTGGGGCGCTTCTGGGGCTTTTGCCAGGGCTGGACGGCCTGGCTCTACGGCGTGGTGATCGCGGCCAGTTTCGCCGCGCTGTTCCGCGACTACACCAGTTCCTTCCTGAACCTCGCCTTCGGGATCGACATCCTGGACAGGAACGCCTTCCTGGGGTGGCTGGTCGCCGTGGCGCTGATCATCTTCTTCGCGCGGCTCAACATCCGCGGCGCCAAGGCGGTCGGCGATTCCAGCAAGCTCTTCGCGGTGATGGTCTTCGTGCCCTTCATCGTGATGTTCGTGATCGCGGCGGCAAAATGGATCGCCAACCCTCTGCCCTTCTGGCTGCCCGCGACGCCGCCCGAGACCGGCCTGTTCGGGGCCTTCGGGCTGGGGCTCTTCGTCGTGATGTACAACTACCTCGGCTGGGACGGCATCAGCACCGTACTGGAGGAGATCAAGAATCCGCTGAAGGTCATCCCCAAAGCCATGCTGATCGCGCTGCCGCTGGTGATCCTGGGCTACCTGCTGCCCGTCGTGGCGGGCCTGATCGGCGGCACCGACTGGAAGGCCTGGGGCGACACCGCCGGCTTCCCCGAGCTGGCGAGCGCGGTCGGTGGGCGCGCTTTGGGCATCTGGGTGGCGCTGGGCGGGATGTTCTGCGCCATGGGCCTGTTCAACGCGATGGTGCTCTCGAACTCACGGCTGCCCTTCGTGTTCGCCGCCGACCGCTACCTGCCGCAGCGCTACGTCGAGCGTCACCCGGTCTACGGCACGCCCTTCCGCTCGATCGTGCTGGTCTCGGTGGTCTACGCAGTTCTGGCCTTCGGCGCCTTCGATCTGCTGCTGGTCACCACCGTGCTGCTCTACGGGGTCAGCCTGATCCTGCAGTTCATCGCGCTGATCGTGCTGCGGGTCAGGGCGCCGGAGATGGTGCGGCCCTTCCGGATCCCCGGCGGCCTGCCCTTCGTGATCTTCCTGGCGCTGCTGCCCGCCACGATCATCGTGCTGGCGGTGCGCGGCACCGTGCTGGAGGAGGGGGCCCAGTTCCTGACGCTGGCGGGCGCCCTGCTGCTGTCCGGGCCCGTGGCCTATTTCGTCCTGAGTGCGCTGTTCAAACGCGGCGCACCGGATACTCTGGGACACGAAGTCACAGTTCACGAAGTCGCAGTTCAGGAAGTCACTGGCCGCCCCCTGCCCGGCGAGTAGCCCCGCCGTGGCCGACCCCCGTCCCATCCCCACGTTCATCCGGAGGAGTTCTATGAAACGTACTGCTGTCCTGACCGCCGCCCTGTCCCTGATCCTGTCGCCCCTGGCCCAGGCGCAGGCCGCCACGAACATGATGTCCGCCCTGGGCAAGAACGAGGGGCAGCTCTCGATCGTCGCCTGGGCCGGCTACATCGAGCGCGGCGAATCCGACAAGGCCTACGACTGGGTGACCGGTTTCGAGAAGCAGACCGGCTGCAAGGTGTCGGTGAAGACCGCCGGCTCCTCCGACGAGATGGTCTCGCTCATGAACCAGGGCGGCTACGACCTCGTGACCGCCTCGGGCGACGCCTCGGTGCGGCTGATCGCGGGCGGCAAGGTGCAGCCCATCAACCTGAAGCTGATCCCCTCGTTCTCCACAGTCAATCCCAAGCTGCAAAAAGCCCCCTGGCACACGGTCGGCGGCCTGACCTACGGCGTGCCTTACCAGTGGGGCCCCAACGTGCTGATGTACTCCACCAAGGTCTTCAAGACGGCGCCGAAAAGCTGGAGCGTGATCTTCAAGGAACAGACCCTGCCCGACGGCAAGAGCAACAAGGGCCGCGTGCAGGCCTACTACGGCCCCATCTACCTCGCCGACGCCGCGCTGTACCTGATGAAGACCCAGCCCGCCCTGGGCATCAAGAACCCATACGAACTCAGCGAGAAGCAGTACGCGGCGGTGCTGGCCCTGCTGCGGCAGCAGCGCCCGCTGGTGCAGCGCTACTGGAACGACGCCAACGCCCAGGTGCAGGACTTCACCAACGAGGGCACCGCGCTCTCGCCCACCTGGCCCTTCCAGGTGAACACCCTGCAGGCCAACAAGCAGGCCGTGGCGAGCACCGTACCCGCCGAGGGCGCGACCGGCTGGGCCGACACCACCATGCTCTCCACCACCGCGAAAAACCCCAACTGCGCCTACCGCTGGATGGAGCACAGCCTGACCCCCAAGGTGCAGGGCGACGTGGCCGCCTGGTTCGGCTCGCTGCCCGCCGCCCAGAAGGGCTGCACGGCCAGCGAACTGCTCGGCAAGGAGGGCTGCACCACCAACGGCTACAACGAGTTCGACAAGATCTGGTTCTGGCGCACGCCGGTCAGCAAGTGCGCGACCCAGGGAAGTTGCGTGCCCTACAGCCGCTGGGTCAGCGACTACATCGCCATCCAGGGCGGGAAGTAAGACGGGTTGACAGCTCCGATCTGGTGACGGGCAGGGGAGCGGGTCTGGTCTCCAGACGGTCTCCCCTGCCCCTGTTCCAGGAGACCCCCTCACACAGACAAGTGGCACCCAGTCAAGTGGCGGACAGCCAAGTGGTGAAACATCGACATGGACGTGCTGGACAAGAAAGGAACGATTCACGATGATCCGGCGCCCTCTCTGGCCCATACCATGACCCCAACCGTAAATCAGGCCAGGAATCAGCCAGATTCGGACACCCCCGCCGCCGAGCTGCGCGGCGTGAGCCTCAGCTACGGCGCGAACATGGTCGTGCGCGGGGTGCAGCTCTCGGTGCGGCCCGGCGAGTTCTATTCGCTGCTGGGGCCGTCGGGCAGCGGCAAGACCACCTGCCTGCGACTGATCGCGGGCTTCGAGACCCCAGGCAGCGGCACGGTGCATCTGTTCGGCCAGGACGCGACCCACCAGCCCGCCTACGACCGCCCGGTGAACACCGTGTTTCAGGACTACGCGCTGTTTCCGCACATGACGGTCGGGCAGAACGTGGCCTATCCGCTGACCGTGCGCGGTCGCCCGAAGGCCGAGCAGGAGCGCCGCGCCGGGGAACTGCTGGAACTCGTGCATCTGCCGGGCTTCGCCGGGCGGCGGGTCTCTCAGCTCTCGGGCGGGCAGCGGCAGCGGGTGGCGCTGGCCCGCGCGCTGGCCCACGCGCCGAAACTGCTGCTGCTGGACGAGCCTCTGGGGGCTCTCGATCTGAAGCTGCGCGAGGCCATGCAGAGCGAGCTGCGCGCCCTGCACCGCACGCTGGGGCTGACCTGCATCTACGTGACCCACGACCAGGGCGAGGCCCTGAGCCTCAGCGACCGCGTGGCCGTGTTCCGTGACGGCCGCGTGGTGCAGGAGGACACCCCGCAGAACCTCTACGACCACCCGCGCACGGCCTTTGTCGCGGACTTCGTGGGCGGCGCCAACGTGCTGCCGGCGGGCGTGCTGGGGACGGCGGGCGGGGCGGCCCAGTACGCCCTGCGCCCCGAACGGCTGCGCCTGACCTCGCCGGACGCGCCCGGCCCCCACCTGACCGGGCGGGTCATCGGCGCGGGCTACCAGGGCGCGTACACCAAGCTGGAAGCCGAACTGGACGGTGGCCAGAGTGTCGTGGCCCACCTGCCCGGCGGCCCGGCCGACCTGCGCCCCGGCGACCCGGTGACGCTGGCCTACGACCCCACCGACCTCAGGGCGCTGGAGCCGGAGGCGTGAGCGCTCCTCCCTCCGCGCTGGGGGCGGGCCGCCCTGTCCGCAGCGGACGCCGCACCCCGCGCTGGCCGCTGCTGCTGCTCATTCCGCCGCTGCTGTGGCTGGGCGTGCTGTATCTGGGCTCGCTGCTGGGCCTGCTGAGCTACAGCTTCCGGTCTGTGGACGACTTCACCGGACAGGTGCTGCCGGGCTCCACGCTGGCGTCCTTTCAGGCGCTGTTCGTGCCCTCCAACCTCGACATCATTCGGCGGACGCTGGTCATGAGCGTGGCGGTCACGGTCGCCTGCGCGCTGATCGCCTTTCCGGTCGCGCTGCTGATCGCCCGTTCGCGGGGGCCGCGCAAGGCCACGCTGCTGCTGCTGGTCACGCTGCCGCTGTGGGCCAGTTACCTCGTGCGCGTGTATGCGTGGCGGCTGATCCTGGCGCAGGAGGGCGTGATCCGCTACTTCGCCAACCGGCTCGGGCTGGGCGGCGCCCTGGACGCGCTGCTCGCCACACCCGGCATCGGCGGCACGAGTCTGGCGAACTCCTCGCTGGGGATGTTCCTGGTGTTCGTGTACGTGTGGCTGCCGTACATGATCCTGCCCCTGCAGGCCGCGCTGGAGCGGGTGCCCGCCAGTCTGCTCCAGGCGAGTGCCGACCTCGGGGCACGCCCAGCCCAGACCTTCCGCCGCGTGCTGCTGCCGCTGGCGCTGCCGGGGCTGGCAGCGGGCAGCATCTTCACCTTCAGCCTCACGCTGGGGGACTACATCATCCCGTCCGTGGTCGGGGCGCCGGGCTTCTTCATCGGGCAGATGGTGTACACGCAGCAGGGGGCGGCGAACAACCTCCCGCTGGCGGCGGCGTTCTCGGTGGTGCCCATCGTGATCGTGACGCTGTACCTGAGTCTGGCGCGGAGACTGGGGGCGTTCGATGCGCTGTAGGCAAAAGAAACCCCCCTGCTTCGCAGCTGTACCAGCTAGTCCGCTCCGCGAACAGCTCCCCTCAAAAGGGAGCCAAGAAGGACGTGCCACTCGGGCTTTTCCTTGCCTCCCTTGTAAGGGGAGGTGGCGCGGAGCGCCGGACTCGCAGAGCTGCGAAGCAGAGGGGTCGCACACGGCGCCACCGTCCACCCCAAGGCCCCGCCCATGACCTCCTCTTCCTCCTGGCCCCTGCGCCTCGCGGCCGGCGCCGGCCTGCTGTTCCTGCACTTCCCGCTGGCCCTGATCGCGCTGTACGCCTTCACCACCGAAGACCGCACCTACGCCTTCCCGCCGCCGGGCCTGACCACGAAATGGTTCGCGGTGGCCTTCGCCCGCCAGGACATGTGGGCCGCGCTGTGGCTGAGCGTGCGCGTGGCGCTGGGCGCGACCGCCATCGCGCTCGTGCTGGGCACGCTGCTGGCCTTCGCCATGACCCGCACGCGCTTCCGGGGGCAGGGAGCGATCACGCTGCTGACCGTGCTGCCCATCGCGCTGCCGGGGATCGTGACGGGATTGGCGCTGCTGGTGTCCCTGCGGCGGCTGGGCGTGTCGCCGGGCGTGGCGACCATCATCATCGGGCACGCGACGTTTTGCATCGTGACCATCTACAACAACGTCTCGGCGCGGCTGCGGCGGCTCTCGGCCTCGCAGCTGGAGGCCAGCGCCGACCTGGGTGCCCGCCCCGCGCAGACCTTCCGCTACGTATTGCTGCCGCATCTGGCGACCGCGCTGCTGGCGGGCGGCCTGCTCTCCTTCGCGCTCAGCTTCGACGAGGTGATCGTCACGACCTTCACCGCCGGCCCTCAGCAGACCCTCCCCATCTGGCTCTACGGCGAACTCTTCAAGCCCCGCCAGCGCCCGGTGACGAACGTCGTCGCCCTGATCGTCATGGCCGTGACCTTCGTGCCGATCCTGCTCGCCCAGCGCCTGACCCTGGGCACGGATGATCCGAGTGGAGCGGGGAAGGGGACGTGAGGGTCAAGGGAAACCCCTCAGTCCGCTGCGCGGCCAGCTCCCCTCGAGAGGGAGCCAAGAAGGGTCTGCCACTCGGGCTTTTCCTTGCCTCCCTTTTAAGGGGAGGTGCCCCGGAGGGGCGGACTCGCAGAGCTGCGAAGCAGAGGGGTCGCCTTCCGCGCTGCCTAATCCATCCCACCCTTTTCCCAGGAGGCTCCCCATGACCACATCCACCACCCTTCCCACCCAGCTCCTCATCGGCGGCGAACTCGTGAACGGCACGGGCGCGGCGCTGGACGTGCTCGACCCCGCCACCGGCCAGACGCTGACGCAGGTACCCCAGGCCAGTGACGAACAGGTCGACGCCGCCGTGGCCGCCGCCAGAGGGGCGTTCTCCGCCTGGGCCGCCACGCCGCCCAAAGACCGCGCGGCCGCCCTGCTGGCCCTGGCCGACGCCATCGACGCCGATCAGGAGACCTACGCCGCGCTGGAATCGGACAACGCGGGCAAGCCCTACGGCGCCGCGCTGGCCGACGAACTCCCGGCCATCTCGGACACCTTCCGCTACTTCGCCGGGGCCTGCCGCACCCTGACGGGCGCGCTGGCGGGCGAATACATGGCGGGCCACACCTCCTTCATCCGGCGCGATCCGGTGGGCGTGGTCGCCTCCATCGCGCCGTGGAACTACCCGCTGATGATGGCCGCCTGGAAGCTCGCGCCCGCGCTGGCGGCGGGCAATACCGTGGTGCTCAAGCCCTCGGAGATGACGCCGCTGACCACCCTGCACCTGGCGCGGAAGATGGCCGAGTTATTGCCGCCCGGCGTGGTGAACGTGGTGAGCGGGCTGGGCGGCACGGTGGGCTCGCGCCTGATCAACCACCCGGACGTGCGGATGGTCTCGGTCACGGGCTCGGTCGCCACCGGACAGCATGTGCTGGAGGCGGCCCGCACGGGCATCAAGCGCACCCACCTGGAACTGGGCGGCAAGGCCCCGGTGCTCGTGTTCGACGACGCCGATCTGGACGCCGTGGTCGAGGGCATCAAGGTCTTCGGCTACTACAACGCGGGCCAGGACTGCACCGCCGCCTGCCGGGTCTACGCCCAGAAGGGCATCTACGACCGGCTGGTGGCCGCCCTGGCCGACGCCGTGGGCTCCATTCAGGTCGGCAGCCAGCGCCAGGACGGCACGGAGATGGGGCCGCTGGTCAGCGCCGCGCAGCGTGACCGGGTGGCGGGCTTCGTGGATCGGGCGCGCGAGCTGAAGCATGTGGAGGTCGTCGCGGGCGGCTCGGCGGGCCAGGGCGGCGGCTTCTTCTATGCCCCCACCGTGATCGCCGGCGCCCGCCAGGACGACGAGATCGTGCGCCGCGAGGTCTTCGGGCCGGTGGTGAGCGTGACCCGCTTCGAGACCGAGGACGAGGCCGTGACCTGGGCCAACGACTCGGACTACGGCCTCGCCAGCTCGGTCTGGACGAACCACACGGGGCGGGCGATGCGGGTCAGCGCCCAGCTCCAGTACGGCGCGACCTGGGTCAACACCCACTTCATGCTGGTCTCCGAGATGCCGCACGGGGGCTTCAAGCAGAGCGGCTACGGCAAGGATCTGAGTTCGTACGCGCTGGAGGACTATTCGGTGGTGCGGCATGTGATGGTGAAGCACTGAGGGCTGTGAGCTGTGAAAGAGACATCTTGCTCATAGCCCAGAGCTCATAGCTCCTGACCCCTACCCCGCGACCCAGCCCCCATGGCCCGCACCCCAACAGGAGGCCCCCATGCCCACCCTCTCCCCCACCATCGACCGCGCCCGCCTGCACGCCCTGCATGAACGCGAGCGGCAAAGCTTCCGCGACCGGAACAGGGAGTCGGCCGCCCTGGCGCGCGAGGCTGGCGCCCACCTGCTCTCGGGCGTGCCGATGCCCTGGATGACACGCTGGCCCGGCGACCACCCGCTCTTTTTCACGGGGGCGCAGGGCGCGCACTTCCGCGACGCCGACGGGCACGACTTCATCGACTTCTGCCTGGGCGACACCGGGGCCATGACCGGCCACGGGCTGAGCGTGGTCGCGGACGCCCTCTCGGCGCAGGCCCGGCGGGGCATCACGACCATGCTGCCCTCGGGGGACGCCGCCTGGGTGGCGGCCGAACTGCATCGCCGCTTCGGCATGGCGAGGTGGCAGTTCGCCATGACCGCCACCGACGCCAACCGCTTCGTGCTGCGTCTGGCGCGGCAACTGACGGGCAGGCGCAAGGTGCTGGTCTTCGATTACAGCTACCACGGCACGGTGGACGAGAGTCTGGTGACCGTAGACGCTGCCGGGCACGTTATCCCGCGCCCCGGCAACCTGGGCTGGGCGGTGCCGCCGGCAGAGATCGCGCGCGTGGCGCAGTTCAACGACCTGGATTCAGTGGAGGCGCAGCTCCGGCAGGGGGACGTGGCGGCCGTGCTGACCGAGCCCGCTCTCACCAACATCGGCATCGTGCCGCCGGACGAGGGCTTCCTGGCGGGGCTGCGGGCGCTGTGCACCCGGTACGGCGCGTATCTGGTGATCGACGAGACCCACACCATCTGCCTGGGGCCGGGCGGCGCTACGCGCGAGTGGGGCCTGGAGCCGGACTTCTTCGTGATCGGCAAACCCATCGGCGGTGGGATGCCGGCCGCCGCCTATGCCATGACCCAGCCCATTGCCGACGCGCTGGACAGCTTCCTTCGCAGCGACGACGTGGACGTGAGCGGCCTGGGCGGCACGCTGACCGGCAACGCCCTGGCCCTGGCCGCCATGCGCGCCACCCTGGCAAACGCGCTGCGGGAGGAGGACTTCGCCCTGACCATTCCCCTGGCCGCGCGCTGGGCGCAGGGCGTGCAGGCCACCATCGACCGCCACGGCCTGGGCTGGAGCGTGCAGCAGCTCGGCAGCCGCGCCGAATACTGGTTCTGCCCGCCGCCGAGGAACGGGGCGCAGGCGGCGGCCGCCATCGACGCCGACCTGGACGCCTTCATGCACCTGTATGCGCTCAACCGGGGCATCCTGCTCACGCCCTTCCACAACATGGCGCTGCTCAGCCCCTTCCACACCGAGGCCGACGTGGATCGGCACAGCGAGGTCTTCGCGGCGGCAGTGGCGGAGGTGCTGGGATAGGGCTGCTGGCCTGAAGCTTCAGCTCCCCCGGTACGTCGAGTACGCCCAGGGCGTCATGACCAGCGGCACGTGGTAGTGCGCCGAGGCGTCGGCCACCGTGAAGCGCAGGGTCACCACGTCCAGAAAGGGGGGCGTGGGCGCGGCGGGGAAGTCGGAATAGTAGGCACCGACATGGAAGGTCAGCTCGTAGGTGCCCGCCTGCAGGGCGCCGCGCTCGATCAGCGGCGTGTCCGTGCGGCCGTCGGCGTTGGTCACGGCCTGGGCGAGGTGGTGGCGCAGTTCGCCGTCGATGCCGAAGAGTTCCACGCGGATGCCCGCCGCTGGCCGCCCCTGCGCCGTGTCCAGCACGTGCGTACTCAGGCCCGCGCCGGTCATGCGCGCTCGATCCAGGCTTCCATCAGCCCGTAGGGTTCGGGGTCGACGTGGAAGATCTCGTTGTCGTTCTCCAGGCCGAAGCGCTCCAGGTTGTATTTCAGGTGGTGGCGGTTGGGCAGCTGGAACCAGATGCGGGACATCTCCGGGCACGCGCCCAGCACGGCCTCGCCCAGCCGGTACAGGGTGTGCTGGAGGCTGGGCGAGTAGTGGTCGGTGAAGGTGCGCTGAACCTGGTCGTAGGCCCGCTGCCACACGTCGTCGTAGTCGCACGTTTCGGCGGCGTATTCCCACTTCGCGGTCACCACGGTCGCCATGATGCGGTCGGTCGACTCGGGCAGCGTGGTGAAGCGCTCATCCAGCAGGTAGCCCGCCCAGCCGCTCTCGGTGGTCTTAAGGACGGAGAGTTCCTCGATGCCGGACGTGACCTTGAAACTCTGCCCATCGGAGGTCTCGACCCGGACGGTGTGCTTGGGCATCTGACGCACGAAGCCGTGGTCGTGGCCCTGATCATCGGCGCCGGGCAGCCGTTCCCAGAGATGTTCGGTGAACTCCGCGAAGCCGCCCGTGACCTTCGGGCCGACCCGCACGAAATGGGCCAGCAGTTCCTGGCCGAACTCCTCGACGCTGCCCGCGAAGCCCTCTTTGGCCAGGCCGTAGATGGTGTTCCGCACGGTATCGGTGGCGAGCAGGCCGGTGTTGTCGCCGCCTTTGTGGGCGGCCCCGAAATCGCCGGTGAGGGCCACCCGCACGTTCACGTCGCGAATGCGGTGGCGCGGCGTGCCCCGGTACACCTTGAACAGCTGCACGTCGGCCTTGCCGTAGTTGTTCTCGCCCAGCTTCACCTTGACCTTCACGCTTTCAGTCATGTCCTTCCTCCTGAACCAGATCGAGCACCCGCAGGCGGGCGATCCGGCCGATTTCGTGCAGCGCCGCCCGGCGCTCCTGCTCCGGCGTGTTCGAGAGCCGGCGGCGGGCACCCTCGAAAATGCTTTCCTTGCTGTGCTCGCGCACGCAGACCACGTAGGGCAGGCCGAAGCGGTCGTGGTAGGCGGCGTTCAGGCGGTGGAATTCGGCGTACTCCTCGGGGCTCAGGCGATCCAGTCCGGCCGAGGCCTGTTCGCTGGCGCTCTCCCGGGTCAGGTCGCCGGCCAGCGCCGCCTTGCCCGCCAGGTCGGGGTGGGCGCGGATCAGCGCGAGCTGGGCGTCGGGCGTATCGGACGTGAAGGCGGCGGCGAAGGCAGCGGCCAGCGCCTCCACGCTGCGGTAGGGGCGTCCGGCCGCGACCTGGGCGGCGTACCGGGGCGAATGTTCGAGGACGCCCGCGAAGTGGGTCTCGAACGCAAGGGCCTCCAGGGCGTTGATCTCGGTCAGGGTCAGCAGGCGTCGGGCGGTCACAGGGCTACCTCAGGCCACATTCTGGGGCACAGCGGGCACCGGGGGCCGTGATCAGAACTGACCGGGGGGTGAGAAAACCCTGGCACCCGGCTGAAGAGAAGTGCCACCCCAGGGTCAGGCCCGGAGGTCAGGCTGACCGCATGGCTTCCCGACCGACCGTGACCCGGCTGACGCTGCCGCTCCTGACCGGCCTGACGGCGCTGCTGGCCGCGTGTGGCGGAGGGACGCCGCCTGCCCCCCAACCCCAGCCGACCCCCACTCCGGCACCCCAGCCGACTCCGACGCCCCCGCCCAACCCGACGCCTCCGCCGACGGCGGCCGAGGTCGCGGGCCGGATTCCCGGGCAGATCACGCCCTTCAAGGCTGGGGACGCTGCCAGCGTGAAACCGGACGAACTGCCCGTATCGGCCCCCGTGAATGCCACCGGCGTCTTCGACCTGGGCCTGCCCAGGGTGGCGACCATGACCTCCACGAACGCCAAGCTGCTGTTCAGCGTGCCCGACGTATTCGGGGCCTGTACCAACCCGCAGACCAGCGCGCCGCCGACGCTCAAGGTCTACCCCATCAACGACCTGAACACGGACAAGGGGCAGAGCCTGATCGCGGAACTCGACCCGGCCAGGGCGGCGCTGAATTACCGCGCGTGGTGGTTCGCCACCCAGGACGCCACCGTGAAGTTCAGGGGCGACTGCCTGGGCCTGGGCAAGATCGATACGACTTTCGCCCTCAAGCGCGGCTGGAACCTGCTCGTCACCGTGACCGATCCGGGCGTCTCGACCTCGTACACGGCCGGCTCGCAGCCCGGCAGCCCGGTGCCCTGGCGGCCCTCGAACACCATCAGCGCCGCGAGGCTGGACACGGCGCCGAACGTGCTTCACCCCTGGCGCAACCTCCCCGAATACCGCGACCGCTGAAGCGGGCCGGTTTACAGTGATCCGGTGGATGTTCGCCGCCTGCTGGAAGATACGTACCGCGCCGCGCTGGCGGCCGTGAGCCCGGAACACCTGCTCCGGCCGCACCTGCTCGGGTCGCGGCCGGACTTCGTCCTGGCCTTCGGGAAGGCGGCGGTGCCGATGGCGCGCTCGGCGCTGGAGGCGTATCCGGGCGTACCGGCGCTGGTGGTGCCCCCGGCAGGAACCTCCACCCTCGACCTGCCCGGCCACGTGGAGGTCGTCTCCGGCCGCCATCCCGTGCCGGACGAATCGAGCGTGCGGGCGGCGGAGACGGCACTGGCGCGGCTGTCCGCGCTGCACGCGGATCAGGAGGCGCTCCTGCTCGTCTCGGGGGGCGGCAGCGCCCTGCTGTGCGCCCCGGACGGCCTGACGCTGGAGCACAAGCAGGCGCTGACCGAGGGGCTGCTGCGCGCCGGGGCCGACATCCGCGAGATCAACACGGTTCGCAGGCACCTCTCGCGGATCAAAGGCGGACGGCTGGCAGCGGCAACGCGCGCCCGGGTGCGCGCCCTGCTGATCTCGGACGTGGTGGGCGACCATCCGGCGACCATCGCCAGCGGCCCCACCGTGCCGGATCAGACCACCTTCGCGGACGCGCTGGCGGTGCTGGACAGCTACGGCCTGGACGCCCCGGAGGCCCGCGCCCATCTCCTGCGGGGCGTGGCGGGCGAGGTGCCGGATACGCCAAAGACCCTCCCGAACGTCACGAATACGGTGATCGGTGGGGGCCGCCTGCTGCTGGAGGCGGCGCAGGCGTCGCTGGAAGTCCGGGGCGTGCGGACGCTGATCCTGGGCGACGCCTTCGCGGGCGAGGTGAGCCGGCTGGCCCGCTTCCACGCCGCCACAGTTCGCAGCGTGCTGGAGCGCGGAACGCCCGCCGCGCCCCCGGTCGTGCTGCTCTCGGGCGGCGAGGCAACAGTTACCGTGCGCGGCGACGGCGTGGGCGGCCGCAATCAGGAGTTCGCGCTGGGGCTGCTGCGTGAGCTGGGAAGCCTGGGGGTCTTTGCCCTCTCGGCCGGCTCGGACGGCCTCGACGGCAGCAGCGACGCGGCGGGCGCGTTCCTGACCCCGGACAGCCGGGGGCGGGCTGAAGCGGCAGGGCTGAACTTGGACGACTTTCTGGCCCGCAACGACTCGGGCACCTTCTTCGCCGCGCTGGGCGACGCGTTCGTCACCGGGCCGACCGGGCACAACCTGAACGACCTGCGGATGATCGCGGTGGGCCTGGACTAGATCAGGGCCAGCACGAGTTTCAATCCTCTGTCCAGCAGTTCCAGGCTGACCTCGTCTATGGCGCCGCGCCTGGAGACCAGCCGGGCCTTATCGACCACCAGCAGCTGGGACACGTTCAGCACGCTGTCGGAAGCCAGGCCATTGCCGCTATCGGCGATCAGCAGGACGTTGCCGGGCGCGCGTTCCAGACGCAGGTTGCTGGTCAGGACGGCGATGAGCACCGTCCGGATGGCACTCTCGTTGAAGCGGTCGCTGGAGATGATCACCACCGGCCCATGCCCATACGGCTCGGAGTTTTCGCGCGCGACCAGGGGATAACGGATGTCCCAGACCTCGCCACGCCTCATGGAGGGTCAGACTGGGATGTCCGCACAGCCTCCAAGCCCAGTTCCCGAAGTTCCGGGCTCAGTGTGCTGTCTTCCCCAGCATAGAGGTCGTTCAGTTGATCCGTGACGTCGGCGGCTTCATGCCGATCCAGATAGTCGCGGAGCGCGGCGGCATACAGTTCGCTGCGCGAAAGCCGGCGCAGGCGGGCCAGCCGCTCGGCGCGCTGGTACAGGCTGTCTGCAAGCGAAATCGCCGTTTTCACGGCAGGAGTATAACTTTCTCCCTACCACCCTGTCACCCGGTCACGAACAATTGTCAGCTCTGACTTCATGTCATAGATTGAAAAACAAGTTCATCTGATGAAAAACAACCCGCCGCCTCTCGTTTCCCAGGAGTGCCCATGACGATCCTCTCCACGCCCGACGGCCTGACCATCTCCGGCCCCCTGCAGCCCGGCTACGACGAGATCCTGACTCCAGAGGCGCTGGCCTTCGTGGCCGAGCTGCACCGCCGCTTCGACCCGCGCCGCCGCGAGCTGCTGGCGGCCCGCGAGGCGCGGCAGGCGCGGCTGGACGCCGGGGAGAAACCCGACTTCCTGCCGGAGACCCGCGCCATCCGCGAGGGCGACTGGATGATCAATCCGCTGCCAGCCGACCTGCAGGATCGCCGGGTGGAGATCACCGGGCCGGTCGACCGCAAGATGATCATCAACGCGCTGAACTCCGGCGCCCGCGTGTTCATGGCCGATTTCGAGGACGCCAACAGCCCCTCGTGGGCCAACTGCGTGGGGGGCCAGATCAATCTGCGCGACGCCGTGCGGGGCACCATCAGCCTGGAAACGAACGGCAAGAGCTACCGGCTGAACGACCGGGTGGCCGTGCTGCTGGTCAGGCCGCGCGGCTGGCACCTGCCGGAAAAACACGTCACGGTGGACGGCGAGGTGCTGAGCGGCGCCTTCTTCGACTTCGGGCTGTATGTGTGGCACAACGCCAAGGAGTTGCTTGCGCGCGGCTCCGGGCCGTACTTCTACCTCCCCAAGATGGAGTCGCATCTGGAAGCGCGGCTCTGGAACGAGGTGTTTGGCCTCGCGGAGGAGCGCCTGGGGCTGGGGCGCGGCACCATCAAGGGCACGGTGCTGATCGAGACCATCCTGGCCGCCTTCGAGATGGACGAGATCCTCTACGAGCTGCGCGAGCACTCGGCGGGGCTGAACTGCGGGCGCTGGGACTACATCTTTTCGTACATCAAGAAGTTCCGCGAAGACCCGCACGCCACCCTGCCCGACCGGGCGAAGGTCACGATGGCCGTGCCGATGATGCAGAACTACTCCCGGCTGGCGATCCAGACCTGCCACCGGCGCGGCGCCCCGGCCATCGGCGGCATGAGCGCCTTCATTCCGGTCAAGAACGATCCGCAGGCCAACGAGCGCGCCTTCGCCCAGGTGCGCGCCGACAAGGAGCGCGAGGCCCAGAACGGCCACGACGGCACCTGGGTCGCGCACCCCGGCATGGTGGCGCTGGCGACTGAGGTCTTCGACGCGCTGATGCCGACGCCAAACCAGATCGGCTCCGGCAAGCAGATGGATCTGACCATCACGGCCGCCGACCTGCTGACGCCCCCGGACGGCGCGGTGAGCGAGGCGGGCGTGCGGACGAACATCAGCGTGGGTGTCCAGTACCTCGCGGCGTGGCTGCGCGGCTCGGGCGCGGTGCCGATCCACAACCTGATGGAAGATGCCGCCACCGCCGAGATCTCCCGCGCGCAGCTGTGGCAGTGGCGGCGCCACGGCGTGACCCTGGAGGACGGCCGCCCCCTCAGCCCCGAACTCTTCGACGCCCTGTACGACGACGAGGTGCGGCAGCTGGGGCCGGACTTCGCTGAAGCTGCCGCCCTCTTCCGGCGCACCGCCACCGAGAGCCCGCTGATGGACTTCCTGACCCTGCCGGGCTACGCGCAGCTCGCCTGAGATGACCGCTGGCGCCAGGGGCAAAGCCGGCCGCGCCCGCTCCGGCGAGGCGGCCAGCGTCCGCACGCTGGAACGCGGCCTGAGCGTGCTGGCGGCCCTGGCCGAGGCGCGCGAGGCGCCGCTGGGCGTGCTGGCCCGGCGGGTGGGCCTGCCCGCCAGCACCACCTACCGGCTGCTGGAAACCCTGCGCCAGCAGGACTTCGCCGAGTGGGACGAGGCCAGCGGTCTGTTCCGGGTGGGCCGCCGGGCGGCGCAGGTGGGCTCGGCCTACAGCGCCCAGGGCGCCCTGCTGGGAGCCGCGCGGGAACCCATGCACGCGCTGGTGGACGAGCTGAACGAGTCCGCGAACCTGGCCGCGCTGCGCGGCTCCCAGGCGGTCTACATCGCGCAGGTCGAGGGCCGCCAGCTCGTGCGGATGTTCACGCAACTGGGCGCTTCGGCGCCGCTGCACTGCTCTGGCGTGGGCAAGGTGCTGATGGCCTGGCAGGACGAGGCCACCGTGCGCGGGGCGCTGGGCGAGGGGCCGTACCCGGCCTTCACGCCGCACTCGATCACCCAGCCGGCCGCCTACCGGGCCGAACTCGCCCGCGTGCGGCAGCAGGGCTACGCGCACGACGACCAGGAACGGGAACTGGGCGTGCGCTGCGTGGCCGCGCCCATCCGGGACGCCCTGGGCACCGTGGTCGCGGCCCTGAGCGTGTCCGCGCCGACCTCGCGCCTGACCCGGACGGACATTCCCCGCGTCCTGGCGCATGTCCAACGGGCGGCGGGAGAAATCTCGGCGCGGCTGGGCTGGACGGAGTGACCATCCGGGCTCCATGATCGGCAGACCTCACGGGAGGAGCCGCCCATGCCCAGTCCACTCCATCTGACCCCCGCCGCCCACGCGCTGGCCGAACACCTGCACGAGGGGTTGCGGTCGCGCTGGATGGCGCTGCATGATCCGCCCCCACCGGGTGAAGCCAGCTCTACCATCCATCAGTTTCAGGCGGCGCCCATTCCCGACGACCTGCGGGGTCGCCGCGTGGAACTGATCGTTGAGGCGTCCGATCTCGCCATGCTCCGCCGCGCCCTGAACTCGGACGCCGACGCCGTGGTGATCGACTTCGACGACACCTTTTCCCCCACCCGGGCGAACGTGCAGGCGGCCTACGACGCGCTGGCGTGGGCCACGGGCAGCGACAAGCCCCTGCTGGTGCGCCCCCGCGCGCTGTACGCGGTGGAGCCTGGCCTGAACTTCGGCGGCCCAGGCATCGCCTCCCTGTGCGACCTGAGTGCCGTCCTGGCCGCGCGCCCGGGGCGGCCGCCGCATGTCTACATCCCCAAGCTGGAAACCGTCATGGAAGCCCGGTTCTGGCACGACGCGCTGGCACTGGCCGAGGCGCACCTGGGCCTGGAGCCCGACACCGTGCGCGTGTGCCTGCAGATCGAGACGTATTGGGGCCTGTTGCGGGCCGACGAGCTTCTCCATGCTCTTCACACCCGCGCCTACGGCCTGAACGCGGGCCGCTGGGATTACGTGTTCAGCCTCGTCAAGCACCTAGGGGCCACGCGCACTACGCCCATACCGCCCCGCTCGGCACTCACGATGGACGTGCCCGCCATGCGCGCCTACGCCGAACAGCTGGTGCAGGTCTGCCGTCAGCACGGCGCCGAGGCCATTGGGGGCACAGCCTCGCTGGCGCCCGATCCGGCGAATCCCGAACCGGCGCTGGACGCGGTGCGGGCGGACAAGGAGCGCGAGGCCGCGCAGGGCTTCACGGCGGCCTGGGCGGGGCTGCCGGAACTGGTGGAGGCGGTGCGGGGGGGGCTTGCGCTACTTATAACCCCTCAGTCCGCTGCGCGGCCAGCTCCCCTCAAGGGGAGCCAAGAGTCTCTCACCTTGCCTCCCCTTGAGGGGAGGTGGCCCGGAGGGCCGGAGGGGTTAAACGGGCCTGGCAGACCCACAACTCTGGACGAGCTGCACCGGGTAGCACAAACCCGTCTTCACACCCTCACCGACCTCCCCACCCCGACCCTCCTCCCCCTCTCCGAAGTCCGGGATGCCACCGGCCTCGCGCTGGACGTGTTCGCGGCGTGGCTGGAGGGGCGCGGCGTGGTGGTGCGCGGCGGGCGGGTCGAGGACACCGCCACGGCCGAACTCGCGCGGGCGCTCCTCTGGCAGTGGGTACGGGTCGGGGCGCCGCTGGACGATGGCACAGTGCTAAGCGCCGAGCGCTACCTCCACGAACGCCGATCCCTGATGCCGGATGATGAAGGCGCCGCGCGGCTGCTGGATGATCTGGTGCTGGCCCGCGAGTGCCCGGCATATTTTCCCCGTGAGGCGCAGCATCTGTTTCCCGAACTCTTCCCAGGAGTGTCCCCTTGACCGCGAACCCAAGTATCGACCTGAGCGAACTCCATGCCCGCGTGCTGGCCGCCTGCCGCGAACTGGCCGCGCTGACCGAGGTCCCCGGCGAGACGACGCGCCCGTACCTGTGCCCCACCACGCGGGGCGTCCACGCCTTCCTGCGGGCCTGGGCGGATCGCCTGGGCCTGAGCACCCGTATCGACGCGGTGGGGAACCTGCGCTCGCGACGTGAAGGGCCGACTCCCGACTCGCCCACCCTCTACCTGGGCTCGCACATCGACACCGTGCCCAACGCGGGCGCCTACGACGGCATCCTGGGCGTGCTGCTGGCCTACGCGCTGGCCGAGGCCGTGCGCGATCAGGCGCTCCCCTACGCCCTGGAGGTGCTGGCCTTCTCCGAGGAGGAGGGCGTGCGCTACGGCGTGCCCTTCATCGGCTCACGGGCGCTGACCGGCACGGCGGGGCCGCTGCTGGAGTTGCGGGATAAGGACGGATTGACTGTCTCAGACGCCATCCGCGCCTATGGCCTGAACCCGGACGAGCTGCCGGACGCGGAGATCCGGAGCGAGTCGCTGGGCTACCTGGAGTTCCACATCGAGCAGGGGCCGGTGCTGCAGGCGGCGGGGGCGGGCGTGGGCGTGGTGACGGCCATCGCGGGCCAGAACCGCGTGCTGCTGGACTTCACGGGGCAGGCCGCGCACGCCGGCACCACCCCCATGACCCACCGCCGGGACGCGCTGGCGGCGGCGGCCCGGTTCGTGGTGGCGGCCGAGGAGCGGGCGCGGGCCACCCCGGGGCTGGTAGCGACCGTGGGGGTCATGCAGGCGCGGCCGGGGGCCATCAACATCGTGCCCGGCGAGGTGCACTGCACGCTGGACATCCGCCACGAGCGCGACGAGGTGCGCCGGGACGCCCTGCCCCTGCTGCTGGCCGACGCCGAACGTTTCGCCGCCGAACGGGGAGTCACGGTGAGTATCACGCCGAAGATGGAAGAGGCCGCCACGCCGATGGACGCGCGTTTCCAGGGTCTGCTGCGGCAGGCGGCGACCGACCTCGGCCTGGACGCGCCCGACGTGCTCAGCGGCGCGGGGCACGACGCCATGATCATGAGCACCCGGATGCCCGCCGCGATGCTCTTTCTCCGCTCGCCCAACGCCCTGAGCCACCACCCGGACGAGATGGTGAACCCGGAGGACGTCGAGGCCGCCCTGCGCGTGGGCCTGCGTTTTCTGGAGCGGCTGGCTCAGGAGGCCCGCGCATGAGCTTCGACCTGATCGTGCGCGGCGGCCAGGTCGTGACCCCCCAGGGCGTGCGGCGCCTGGACATCGGAATAACGGGCGGGCAGATCGCGGCGCTGGGCGAGGAACTGGGCGGCGCCCGGCAGGAGCTGGACGCCGGCGGCCGGCACGTTTTCCCCGGTGTGGTGGACGCCCACGTTCACCTGAATGAACCGGGCCGCACCGACTGGGAGGGCTTCGAGACCGGCACGCGGGCCCTGGCGGCCGGCGGGGCGACCAGTTTCGTGGACATGCCGCTGAACTCCTCGCCCCCCGTGCTGACCCGCGCCCGCTTCGAGGAGAAGGCCCGGCTGGGCGAGGAGAAGTCGCGGCTGGACTTCGGCCTGTGGGGTGGCCTGACCCCGCTGAATCTGGGCGAACTGGACGACCTCGCGGCCGCGGGGGTGTGCGGCTTCAAGGCCTTCATGTCGCATTCCGGCCTGGACGAGTTCCCGGCCGCCGACGACCTGACGCTCTACGAGGGGATGAGGGCCGCCGCCCGCCTGGGGCTGGTCGTCGCCACTCACGCCGAGAGCGACGACTTCACCCGCCGCCTGACCGAGGCGGCGCGGGCCCAGGGGAAAGCGGGGGTGCGGGATTATCTGGAGACCCGCCCGGTCGTCACCGAACTGGAGGCCGTGGGGCGGGCCCTGCTGTTCGCCCGGGACACCGGCGCGGCGCTGCATCTGGTGCATCTCAGCTCGGGCGCGGCGGTGGCGCTGGCCTTCGAGGCGAAAGCGAAGGGCGTGGACGTGTCCATCGAGACCTGCCCCCACTACCTGCACTTCACCGACGAGGACGTGGAGCGTGTGGGCGCGGCGCTGAAATGTGCCCCGCCCCTGCGCCCGAAAGCCGTGCAGGACGACCTCTGGCGCGAACTGTTGGCCGGGCACGTGGACATCGTCGGCTCCGACCACTCGCCCGCCCCGCCGGACATGAAGACAAGTTCGGACTTTTTTGCCCTGTGGGGCGGCATCAGCGGCGCGCAGAGCACCCTGAACGTGCTGCTGGACGGCGGGCACCACCGCCGTGGCCTGCCCCTGGAGCTGGTCGCCGCCCTGAGCGCCCTGAACCCGGCCCAGCGCTTCCGCCTGCCCGGCAAGGGCCGCCTGGAGGTCGGCGCCGACGCCGACTTCGCCCTCGTCGACCTGAACGAAGAGTGGACGCTCACCGACCTCCACGACCGCTGGGAACAGAACCCCTACCGGGGGCAGACCTTCCGGGGGCGCGTCCGGTCGACGTATTCGCGGGGTCGAACGGTCTACGAGCATGGCGTCGTCGTCGATGCGATTCGGGGAAAGTTGCTCAGGCCATCGCCTCGCCCGGCGTCCATGCCCTGAGCCATCTGCTATCTGCCATCCGCCATCTGCCCTCTGCCATCAGCCCCCCCAAGGAGCCCCACTTGAAACACCTCGGAGTCACCCGCAGCGCCCTGCAACCCTCGCACGCGGTCATCACGCCGGACACCTTCGTCCGCACGGCACTGGCCGGATGGCCGGGCAGCGCGGTCGTCCTGCACATCGCGCCGGTCATGGGGCTGGGGGCGCGTTTCGTGCAGTTCACAGCGGAGATGCCTTCCGGCGCTGTGGCGCACGCTTCCCAGCACGGCTACCAGCGCTTCGCCTTCGTGCTGGAGGGGGAAGTCGAGGTGGCGGTGGACGGCGAAACGCGCACGCTGCGCGAGTACGAGTACGTCTTCCTGCCGGCCGGCGCCCCACACACGCTCACGGCCACCTCCACCGCCCGCGTCTCCGTGTTCGAGAAAGCCTACGAGGCCGCGCCGGGCGTGGAGGCCCCCGGCGTCGTCTGGGGCAACGAGCGCACCGCCCCCGACACCCCCTTCGAGGGCGACGACCACCTCATCGCGCGCAAGCTGCTGCCCGACACCCCGGAGTTCGACTTCATGGTCAGCACCATGAGTTTCGCGCCGGGCGCCACGCTGCCCTACGCGGAAATCCACCTCATGGAACACGGCCTGCTGATGCTGGAGGGCGAGGGCCTGTACAAGCTGCAGGACGCCTATTACCCGGTGGCGCGCGGGGACGTGATCTGGATGGGCGCGTATTGCCCGCAGTGGTACGCCGCGCTGGGCAAGGGGTGGAGCAAGTACCTGCTGTACAAGGACATGAACCGGCATCCGCTGGGCTGAAGAGGGCCGGGCGTGTCAAGATCGGACATGTCCAGACGCGACCTGCCGCTGACCGACCACTACGACGTGAAGCGCGGCGAGGACGGGCACCGCTACATCGTGCCGCTGATCCGGGGCTTCAACCTGACCCGCATTCCGCTGCTGAACAAGGGCACGGCCTTCACCGCCGAGGAGCGCGAGGTGCTGGGCCTCGACGGACTGCTGGCCCCGCAGGTGGACTCGCTGGAGGTACTCGTCGAGCGGCTGTACACCGAGTACTCGCGGCTGGACGAGCCGATGCGCAGACACACCTTCCTGCGCAACCTGCAGGATCGCAACGAGGTGCAGTTCTACGCGCTGCTTTCAGAGCACATCGAGGAGATGCTGCCCATCGTCTACACGCCCACCGTGGGCGAGGCGGTCAAGCGCTTCTCGCAGATCTACCGCTACGCGCGCGGCCTGACCCTCAGCACGCAGACCATCTCGCGGGCGCGCCAGGCACTGGCGAACGTGCCGCTCAACGACGTGCGGATCATCGTGGCGACCGATTCCAGCGCCATCCTGGGCATCGGGGATCAGGGCTTCGGCGGCATGGCGATCTCCATCGGCAAGCTGTCGCTGTACACGGTGGCGGGCGGGGTCGGCCCCGACAAGACATTGCCCGTCGAGCTGGACGTGGGCACCGGCCGCGCCGACCTGCGGGACGACCCGCATTACCTGGGCGTCAAGCACGAGCGCCTGAGCGGCGAGGAGTACCTGAAGTTCATGGATACCTTCGTGGAGGCCACCCTGGGGAGATACCCCAAGGCGATCATCCAGTGGGAGGACTTCTCCAAGGACGCGGCGTTTACCATCCTGCACCGCTACCGGCGGGTCGTGCCGAGCTTCAACGACGACATCCAGGGCACCGGCGCGGTGGTGCTGGCGGGCGTGCTGAACGCCTGCCGCATCAAGGGCGAACGGCTGGCCGATCAGGTCATCGTGATCCACGGGGCGGGCGCGGGCGGCGCGGGGGTGGCCGCCGCCATGCGCGAGGGCCTGCGCCGGGAGGGCGTGCCGGACGATGAACTCCCGCGCCGCGTCTTCGTGCTCGACTCGCGCGGCCTGCTCACCGATGACCGGGAGATGGAGGACTACAAGCGCCCCCTGGCGACACCCAGAGCCCTGACCACCGGCTGGGCCGGCCCCGACCTCCTGAACGTGATCCAGGGGGCGAAGGCGACCGTGCTGCTGGGCTTATCGGGCGTGCCCGGCACCTTCGACGAGGCGGTGGTGCGCGCCGCGCTGGCGAACACGGAGCGCCCGCTGGTCTTCCCGCTCAGCAACCCGACCGCGCACACCGAGGCGCTGCCGGACGACCTGCTGCGCTGGTCCGGGGGCGCGGCGCTGGTCGCCACCGGCAGCCCCTTTGCCGATGTGGAGTACGGCGGGCAGACCCACGCCATCGGGCAGGGCAACAACGCCTTCATCTTTCCGGGACTGGGCTTCGGCGCCATCCTGGCCCGCGTGCGCGAGGTCACCGACGACATGGTCACGGCAGCGGCCTACGCGCTGGCGGCCTACACCGAGCGGCACCACCCGGGGCGCATCTATCCGCCGGTCTCGGAACTCTCGGCAGCGAGCATCGAGGTCGCGGTGGCGGTCATCTGGCAGGCCCTGCAAGGCGGCGTGGCGACCGAGTTCGAGATCCGCCGCATGGGGGATCAGGAACTGCGCGCCTTCGTGGAGCGCAAGTTCTGGGTGCCCAAGCACCTGCCCTTCCGGCTGGAGTAGACCAGCGGGAGAGAGGCCAGGACGCTCAGCTCCGAACTGCGTCTCTGGGCGCGTCCTGCGGCGAGTCGTGGTGAAGTTCCTGCGACACGATGGGCGCGGAGATCAGCGGCTTGAAGTCCTCGTCATCCACGAATTCCCAGCGGCGGCCCAGCAGCCCCAGCCCCACGCTCAGCGCGGCGATAGCCAGCAGGCTCAGCATGAAACCGGGGTAGCCGCCCTGGAACGCGCCGCTCAGGGCGTGGCGCAGGGCGTTCACACTCTGCGTGACCGGCAGCCAGTTGTGGATAGTCTGGAAGAAGGGCGGCGCCAGCTCGACCGGGTAGCTGCCGCCCGAGGCCGCGAGCTGCAGCACCAGCAGGATCAGGGCCAGCAGGCGGCCGGCGGCGCCGAGGCAGAAAATCAGGGCCAGCACCAGCGCCAGGAAGGTCAGGCTGGACGCGATGGCGGTGGCCAGCACCTGGGCCGGGTGCAGGAAGTCCACGCCCAGCGCCTGCACACCCCACACCACCAGCAGCGCCTGCAGCACGACCAGCAGGGCGGGGGTGGCCGCCTTGCGGGCCATGCGCGCGAGCTGCGAGGTGCGCCGGCCCGTGCGGGGCAGCTGCGAATACGGAAAGATGAAGGTGGTCAGGGTCACGCCCACCCACAGGCTCAGGGCCATGAAATACGGGGCGAAGGCCGCGCCGTTGTTCTTCACGGCGGCGAAGACCTGCGTCTCTGGACGCACGCTCACGCTCAGGCCGGCGGGGTCGCCGCTGATCTGCCCCACGCTCTGCGGCACCTTCGCCTGGAGGGTTCGCAGGCCGCCCAGCAGCGCCCCGGCGCCCTGGTTCACGTCGGCGGTGGCGCGCCGCAGCCTGTCCGAGCCGTCGGCCAGGGTGCCCAGGCCGCGCCGTAGCTCCCCGGTCTTCTGCGCCAGGGTGTTCGCGCCGGACTTCAGCGCTCCCAGGTCGGCCGGGGCCGGCAGCTGCCGGGTGATCTGCCCCAGCGCCTCCTTGATCTTCACGTTGCCGTCCACCAGCGTGTTCACGCCGCTCTGCAGGGTCTTCGCGCCGCTCTGCAGGCTGCGGGCGCCACTGGCCGCCTCGGCCGCGCGGCGGGCCAGCGTGGCGCCGCCGGTCTGGAGCTGCCCGGTACCTCGGGTCAGGGCCGCCGCGCCGGCGCTCAGCTGCTGGGCGGCGCGCGAGGTCGCCGCCGCTCCCGCCTGGGCGTCTCTCACCCTGGCGGCCAGTGTGGAAGCCCCGTCGGCCACCTGCGCGGTGCCCGCCGCCAGCTTCCTCGTCCCCGTGCCCAGACTCCGGGCACCCTGCACGGCGGCCTCCGATCCCTCCTGGGCCGCCGTGAGCCCCCCGGCGAGGGCCTGGGCGCCGCTGTCCAGCCGGGCCGCGCCGCCCGCCAGCCCCGCCGCCCCGGTCTGCAGCTGGCGGGCGGCCACACTCGCCTGCCGTGCGCCGGCCGCGAACTTCGGCAGCCCCACGTTCAGGTTGCTGGTGCCCCCCTGCAGCTGCAGTGCGCCGCCCTCCAGCTTCGCCACGTCCTCGCGCACCTGGGCTGGCACCAGCACCTGGCTTTTCAGGGAGCTGTTCAGCTGCCCGCTCAGCAGGGCGAAGTTCGCCGCGCTGGCGTTGGCGCGCTGGGCGCCCTGCCTCGCCGCCTCCAGGCCGCCCTGGAGCTGTGAGAGCTGGCCGGCCAGGGCGCCGCTGCCCTCCGCGAGCCGCTGCGCCCCGGCGCTCGCCGCCTTCGCGCCGTCCGAGAGCCCCGCCGCGCCGTCCGCGAGCTGCCCGAGGCTGCTCTGCAGGGTCGGCAGCCGGGACGCCAGCTGCTCACCGCCCGCCGCCAGGTCGGCCGCGCCGCTGCTGGCGCTCCGGGCACCGCCGGCCAGGGCCGTGCCCGCCGCCGACAGCCGGGCCAGCCCGGACTGCAGCTGCGGCGCCTGGGCGGCCAGCTGCGCGGTGCCCTGGGCCAGCCGCTGGGCGCCGGTGGTCGCGCTCTGGGCGCCCTGAGACAGCTCATTCGCACCGGCCGAGAGTTTCCCCAGGCCGTCCGCCAGGGTGCCGGCGCCCCCCGAGAGCTGCGCCGCGCCGGCCTGCAGGGGCGCGAGCTGCCCGCGGCCCGGGGCGGCCGCCTCCAGTTGCCGCAGGCCGCCCGAGAGCCGGCCCGTCCCGTCGGTGAGCTGCGCCACGGAGCCCGACAGGCGACCCGCGCCGCCCTCCAGCTCCGCCCCACCGTCGGCGGCCCGACGGACTCCGTCGGCCAGGGTGCCGGCGCCGTACTGCAGCTGCCGGGTGCCGCCCCGGAGCTGCGCCGCGCCGTCGGCCAGCTGCCCGGTCGCCCGGCGGATGTCCGCGAAGCCCTGGTCGACCTGTTTCAGGGAGCGCTGCACGATCTCCCAGCGGGTCTCGCCCAGCGTGCGGTTCAGCTCGTCGCTGAGGGTCGTGGCGAAGGTGGCGGCCACGCGGCTGGCGAAATAGTTGCTGCCCTCGGCGACATAGAAGTTCAGGGTGCCGTGATCCCGGCTCTCCCCCGCCAGCGACTGCTTGCTGAAGGTGGCGGGGATGGTCAGGGCGAAATAGGCCTTCCCGCGCCGCACGGCGTCCTGCGCGGCCTGCTGGCTGGGGTAGCTCAGGTAGTGGAACTTCGGCTCCCTGGTCAGGTCACGGATCACCTCGGCACCCAGCTCATAACGCTGCTGCGCGCCGTCCGGCCCGCGGGCGGTGGCGCCCTGATCGAGGTTCACCAGCGCGACCGGCAGGGCCTCCAGGCGGCCGTAGGGGTCGAGCGAACTGCTGAGGTAGATGGTGGCGTACAGCAGCGGCACCGCCGAGATGGCGGCGGCCGAGAGCCACATCATCGGATGACGCCAGAGGCTGCGTTCGGCGGGGCTCAGCAGGCGGTAGTCGGCTTGGAGGGATCTGAGGGATGGCATGTCGATCTCCTGGGACGAGGCTCCTGGGCCGGAACTCCTGGACTCGGACTCCTGGGCCAGAACCCCTGGGCTGGGGCTCCTGAAACGGGGCGAGGTCGGCGACCCGTCGAGTATGCGCCCATCTTGACAGTGTTATTGACAGATCGTCAAGTGACAGATCGTCAGCCAGGGTGGTAGGCTGCGCGCATGTCCGCCCCCGCCGCCCGCCGCCTCAGCGCCGAGACCCGCCGTGAACGGATTCTGGAGGTGGCCGAGACGCTGTTTATCGAGCGCGGCTTCGAGGGGGTCGGGATGAACGACGTGGCGCAGGCCCTGGGCACCTCGCGGCCCACGGTCTACACCTATTTCACGTCTACCGAGGACATGCTGCGCGCCCTGCTCGACGTTCGCCTGCCGCTGCTGTGGGAACGCCTGAGCCCGCTGCTGCCCGCCCTGCCCCTCGCCGGGCCGCTGCGCCCCCCGCCCGGCCCGCTCGCCGCCGACCAGTCGAGCCTCTACAGCGAGGTCTTCCGGGCGCTCCTGCGGGAACGCGAACTGCTGCTTCTGATGAGGAGCGGCGGTGGCCCCATCTTCCGGCAGCAGCGCGAACACTTTCTGGCGCGGCTGGCCGGGCTGATCGAGCCCTACCGCCCCGCCCAGCGTCACCCCTGGGCGCTGGAGGTGGTGACCCTGCTGCTGGAGGCGGCGGCCGTGGAGGCCCTGCGTCATCCGGAGCGCGATCCGGCGGCGCTGGCCCGCACCCTGGGGCAGATGATCGCCGGTGGGCTGGGCGCCCTGCAGACCGGCACCTGAGACGACGTCCGGTCGGTTCCGTTTGCGGAACCCATCCGACCGGAGGGCGAAGGCAAAACGACGGATTTCGCCGCAAGCGAGGAACATCCAGTTCGGTTCTGGATGTCCGATAGTCCGGACAGTTTTGGCTGGGTATCCTTCCAAAGGCGATGCCCACAACCTTGTGGGCTCCTCCCTCCTCGTGGGGGAGCGCAGGTAGCGTCTCAGACAGCAATGACCGAGTTGTTCAGCGAGGGCGGTACGAAATTGTCCGCATCATGGATGTGACGGAATGGAGCGGAATCCGTATGAGGTTCACGGCGACAGGCAGCGCCCGCCCCGCACTGGGTACACTCTGCTCGTGACTGCTGAGACTGGCCAGACTGCCGAGACTGGCGCCGCTGCCCCCGCCGTGCTGGTGATCGTGGGGGGCTCCATGGCGGCCGTCAAGGCGCCCTCGGTGCTGCGGCGCCTGCGCGAGCACGGCGTCCGGGTCGAGGTGATCGCCACCCGCGCCGCGCTGGCGTTCATCACCGAGCTGAGCCTGAGCACGGCCGCGGACGGCCCGGTGGGCACCGACGAACACTGGTTCGAGCCGCGCCCCGACGCCCTGCACCTGCGGCTGGCGCGGGTGGACGGCGCGGTGGTGGTGGGCGCCTCGGCCGAGCTGCTGGCAGGCGCGGCCGGCGGCCACGCGGGCGACCTCGCGCTGGCGACCCTGCTCAGCGTGCGCGGGCCGGTGCTGTGGGTGCCGGCCATGAACGAGGCGATGTGGCGCAGCCCGGCCGTGCAGGCCAACGTGGAGAGGCTGCGCGGCTGGGGGCACGGGTTCCTGGGCCCCGAGGTCGGCGCCTTCGGCACGCGCGGCGAGGGCGCGGGTCTGGGCCGCATGGCCGAGCCGGAAGACGTCGCCGCCCTTGTGCTGGAACTCCTGCGGCCCGCGGTGCGCGACCTGGTGGGCCTGAAGGTGGTCGTCTCGGCCGGCCCGACCCGCGAGTACCTCGACCCGGTGCGCTTCATCTCCAATCCCAGTTCCGGCAAGATGGGTTTCGCGGTGGCCGAGGAGGCCCGGAGCCGGGGCGCCGACGTGACCCTGGTGACCGGGCCGGTGACCCTGAGCGACCCGCCCGGCCTGAGGGTCGTGCCCATCGGATCGGCGCTGGAGCTGCGCGGCGCGGTGATCGCGGCCGCCCAGGACGCCGACATCGTGGTGATGACGGCGGCGGTGGCGGATTACCGGGCGGCCCAGGCCTCGGGCGAGAAGCAGGCCAAGGTGGCGGGCGACGTGACCGTGCAGCTGACCCCCAACCCCGACATCCTGGCCGAACTGGGTCAGCAGAGGGGCGGGCGCGTGCTGGTGGGCTTCGCCATGGAGACGCACGCCGGGGTCGAGCGCGCGGCGGCCAAGGCGGCACGCAAGAACGCCGACTTCATCCTGCTGAACTACCCCACGCGCGAGGGCACGGCCTTCGGCGGCGACGACAACCAGGTCACCCTGGTGCGCCCGGACGGCTCCTCCGAGGACTGGCCCCGGCTCAGCAAGCGCGAGGTCGCCCGGCGACTGCTGGACGAGGCGCTGCGGGTGCGGGCGCGGCAGGCGGAGGCCCCGACCGGCGCCACGATTGAATAATTCACACTTCATGCATAAGATGGCGGGCGTGCCGCCCACGCTGAGCAAGGAACAACGTCAGAAACGCATTCAGGACATCATCGCCCGCGAGAGCATCGCCACCCAGGGCGAACTGGTCGAACGCCTGCGCCAGGAGGGCGTCGCAGTGACCCAGGCGACCGTCAGCCGCGACATCAACGAACTGAGGCTGGTGCGCGTGCCGGTCGGTAAGGGCCGCCACCGCTACGCCCTGGCCCAGATGACCGGGCACACCAACGTTGAGGCCGAACTGGCGCGGCTGTTCCAGAACTTCGTGCACGACATCGACCGGGGCGAGAACACCCTGGTCATCCGCACCGCCGACGGCCACGCGACCGGAGTGGCCATGCTGCTCGACCGCCTGCGCCGCGACGACATCGTGGGCACGATCGCCGGCGAGGACACCATCTTCGTGCTCGCCCGCACCACCGCCGAGGGCGAGGCCCTGATGGAAGAGCTGCACGAACTGATGCTGGGGTAGAGGCGGAAGGCAAATGGCTTAAAAATCCTGAGCCATCTGCCATCTGCCTTCGACCTTCTGCCTCCCTACGGCACGTCCTCGTCGTCCAGATCCGGCAGGTTGCCCACGGGGAGCTGCACGTGCGCGGCGGTGCCCTCGCCCACCACGCTCTCCAGCCAGACCCGGCCGCCGTGGGCCTCCACGATGCCCCGCACGATGCTCAGGCCCAGGCCGGCGCCGCCCTGATCGCGGCTGCGGCTGTCTTCCAGGCGGTAGAAGCGGTCGAACAACCTCTCCAGCTGGTCGGCCGGGATGCCGGGGCCGTCGTCGCGTACGCTCAGGCGCACCGCCTGGCCGTCCAGCACGGCCTGACTCTGCAGGGTGATGGTCTTGGCCCCGGCCTTCAGGGCGTTGCTGGTCAGGTTGATGATCACCTGCTTGAGCCGGTCGGGATCGCCCTCGAAGGCCACCTCCTGACCGCTGGTCTGCAGGGTGGTGCGCTGCGAGTGGGCCAGCGGCTCCAGTTCCCGCGCTATCTCCGAGAGAAAGAGCGTGGACAGGATCGGGGCTTTCTGCAGGGTCAGGGCGCCGGAATCCGAGCGGGCCAGCTGCAGCAGGCTGGCGATCAGGTTGGTCAGCCGCTCGGACTCGCTGGTGATGATCTTCAGGCTCTCCTGCTGCTGCCCGCTGGGGCTGGTGCGCCGCAGCAGGTAGCTGGCGTGCCCGCTGATGGCCGTGACCGGCGTGCGGAGTTCGTGGCTGGCGTCGCTGGTAAAGCGCCGCTGCGCCTCGAAGCTGGCCTCCAGGCGTCCCAACATGCCGTTCAGGGCCTGGGCCAGCGACTGCACCTCGTCGCCGGTTCGGGGCACCGGCACCCGCTGGGCCAGCGTCTGGCCGCCGATCTTCTCGGCCGCGCGCTGCACCTGCCGCAGCGGGCGCAGGGCCTGACCCGCCAGCACGAACGCCCCCGTACCGGCAATCGCCAGCCCGATCAGGAACAGCAGCGCGATCACCCGGCTGAGCTGACTCAGGGTGTTCTGGACATCGCTCAGGCTGCGGCCCACGTACACGATGGTCGGAATGCCCTCATCGTCGCCGGGAAAAGCGGTGGGCACCGGGCGCAGCGCCGTCAGACGAACCAGCAGACGGATGGGCACCGGCTGATCGCTGAAGGAATCCCGCTGCTCGTAGTTCAGGGTCAGCCGCCCGTCGGGCGAGCGGATCAGCTGTTCGAGCTGTTCGTCGCTCAGGGTGATCGGGTAGCGGTAATCGGTATTCAGGGAGCGCCGGTCGAACTCCTGAAGGCTGCGGAGATAGGTGAAGAAGTCCTTGCGCTTCTGCCCACTGGCCCCCACCTGGCTCAACTCGTCGATCAGCTTCTGCTGGGTGTAGAAGCTCAGCTCCTCGCTCTGCAGGATGAAGTTGCCATACTGGAGGCGCGCCGAGAGGGCCGCCTCGCTGACCCCGCTCGGTGGCGTACTCCGGGACGCCGCGTTCCCCGCCCGTTCACTGTTCAGGGGCAGCGGCACCGTCAACGAGGTGCTGGTGAAGCGGGTGTAGGTGGTGAGCAGCTCGTCGTCGAGGCCGTCGAACAGATTGCTCCGCATCAGGTACAGGGTGGTCACCCCGACGATCAGCAGCAGGGCGGCCAGCAGGCCGGTATAGAACAGCGTCAGGCGCCAGCGCAGGGTCATGCGCGCTCGCCTCCGCTGAGCCGCCGGGGGTCGCGGCGGGCACCTGCACCACCGGCACGGAACACGGCGAAGGAATCGGCACTCACGCCCGGCAGTCTAGCGGCCCGGACATGAGCATGGGCCGGCGCTCGTGGGCAAAAGCAGGCGTCCGCCCGGCCAGATGGGGGCGGAACGCGGGGGGGCCACGGCGGCCGGTCAGGCGCGTGTTCTCTCTGCTTACTCTTCGCGCAGCACGTAGCCGACGCCGCGCACGGTATGGATCAGCCGGCGCTCGCCGCCCTCCTCGAGCTTGCGCCGCAGGTAGCCGATATACACGTCCACCACGTTGCTGCCCCCGGTGTACTCGGGCCAGACCTTCTCCTCGATCTCGAAGCGCGAGAAGACCTTGCCGGGGTTGCGGGCCAGCAGTTCCAGCAGTTCGAATTCCTTGGCCGACAGCTCCACGCGCCGCCCGCCCCGGAAGATCTCGCGGCCGTCGAGGTTCATGACCAGATCGGCCACGCGCACCTCGCCGGTCACCGCCGGATTCACGCGGCGCAGGTGGGCGCGCACCCGGGCCAGCAGTTCCTCGATGGAAAAGGGCTTGATCAGGTAGTCGTCGGCGCCCGAGTCCAGGCCCTCGACCTTGTCCTGAATGCCGTCCTTGGCCGTCAGGATGATGATCGGGGTGTTGCTGGTCTTGCGGATGCGGCGGGCCACTTCCAGGCCGTCGAGCACGGGCAGCATCAGATCCAGGATGACCAGGTCGGGGTTGACTTCACGGAATTTGGACAGGCCGGTCACGCCGTCGAAGGCCACTTCGGTGGCGTAGCCCTCGGCGGCCAATTCCAGCTCGATAAAGCGGGCGATGTCTTTTTCGTCCTCAATGACGAGTACCAGTGGCTTGCGTTCCATGGCCGCAGTGTATGGACGGCTCTCATGAGAATACGGTCGCGGTGCTTAATCAACTTTCATGTGCATCTGCCCCGCGCCGTCCGTGGGCCAGCCGAGTTCGAAGGCTTCACAGTCCGTACCGAAGCCCTGAAACTCCTGTGGTGGACGCGCTTTCCAGCTCAGCTGTGCGCTCAGTTCGCGCACCACGCGGCAGCAGGCGAGGGTGCCGCCCGGCTGCGCGCCGTCGCACAGGCGCCGGGCGTAATTCACCGGCAGGCCGTACGCGCTGCGCTGTCCCGCCACCATGCCGGTCAGGACTTCGCCGCTGGCCACCCCGGCCCGCAGCTGCAGTCGCACCCCCAGCAGACCCGCCAGACCCAGCCGCCCCGCGCGGTCGTGGGATTCCAGCGCGGCCCGGGAGGCCTGCACGGTCTGATCGGCCTCCCAGTACCCCAGCACCGCGTCTCCCTGATGCTGCAGCACCTGCCCGCCCCGCGCCTCGAAGCTCAGCACCATGACCTGCACGAACTCGGACATCAGGGCCATGTAGTGAGGCAGGGGCAGGGTCTGGGCGAGCGCAGTGCTAGCGACCAGATCCACCAGCACCAGACAGGCCGTGGAGGTCTCGGCGCTGGCGCTGGGGAGGGGCAACAACTTGGGCATGGGAATGCCTCATCATGCCGCAGGCATGAAGCAATTCATAGAGGATTCTTCATGGAACGCTTAATTAAAGCTTGGATGAAGTGCTGGCCGATGGAGGGTCGGCCGTTGTGCTTGGGGCTCGCGAAGAGAGTGGCGGAGGGCAGGGTGTCCTGACCCCCTTCAGGCCGGACGCTGTTCGGCGCCGCCCAGCAGGAAGCCGTGCAGCGGGGGCAGCGTGCGGAAGGCCACCCAGTCGCCGACCTGCAGCGTGGGCGCCTCCCCGAAGGCGGACAGCACCAGCGGGAGGCGGGCCTGCACGACCCAGGTGCCCCGCAGGCTGGCCACCACCCGCCCCCGCCCCTCGACACTGGACACGCCGTTCACCGACAGCAGTTCCGTGCGCTCGGTACCGTCTGGCACCGGCCCGATCTGTTCCAGCACGCCGTGCACGACCACGCGTGCCGGGCCCGGCCGGGCGCTGTACGGCCCGCAGCGGTCGAAGAGATACAGCACCCGCCCGCCCGAGGCGAACTCCAGCAGCGGACTGCCCTCGACCTGGGCGTAGACCATACCGGTGGCCGCGAACTCGGCGAAACGGGTGGTGAACTCCTGCTCGGAACTCTCCAGGGTCACCGGGCGCTCCTCGGGCGGGCGCCTTCCGGCGTGCGGGCAGCGCCCTCCAGAACGGCCTGGAGACCGGAGCAGACCAGGGGAACGATCCGGGCGGGAGAGGAGCGCATCGCGGTGATTCTAGCGAACCGGCAGGCGGCGCCGCCCCCACGCCCCCCGGCGCCCATCCCCGCGGCTCCCTCAGGTTCCCTCCGCCTCGTCAGGCCCGGCCAGCCAGGCCAGCGTCGGCCGTGGGGCGCCGGCCCGCTCCAGCACGGGGTCGGCCCGCTCCAGCGCGAAGGTGCCCTCGACCTCGCGCAGCACGTGGATCAGCACCAGACCGCGCAGGCGCTCCAGACTGGCCCACTCGACCGTGTCCGGCCCGGCCTGCTCGACCAGCCGCCCCAGCAGGCCCAGTGCCTGATGTTCCTCACCCGCCTGGAAGGCCTGCGCCGGCGCCAGCAGCGCCTCCCTCAGGTCAGGGTGCGCCATGTCACGTCCACGATCACGCCCACGAGCATGGTCAGGGCCAGCCACATGTTGGCGTCGAAGAAGGCCACGTTCACCCGTCCCAGGTCGTGCGGATTGACGATCCGGTGCTCGTACAGCAGGATGCCGCCCATGACCAGCGCGGCCAGCACGTACCAGAAGCTGGCCCCCGTGACCACGCCCACAGCCAGCAGGCAGACGAAGGTCAGCGCGTGGCTGACGGCGGCGATCTGCAGCCCCCGCGCGATGCCGAAGCGCGCGGGGATGCTCTGGATGCCGTTGGCGCGGTCGAAGTCGTAGTCCATGGTGGCGTAGATCACGTCCAGGCCGACCATCCAGAAGATCACCGTGGCCCACAGCAGCCAGGCGCCCGGCGCGAATTCCCCGGTGACCGCGATCCAGCCACCCGCCGCCGCCGCGCCGTCGGTCACGCCCAGCCAGAGGTGACAGAGCCAGGTGTAGCGCTTGGTGTACGGATAGCCGATCAGGAACACCACCGCCAGGGGCATCAGCAGCAGGCACAGCGGGCCCAGCTGCGCGGCCGCGTAGGTCAGCACCAGCAGGCTCAGCGCGACCAGGGCCCAGGCCTGCGCCGGAGACACCTTGCCGCTGGGCACCTCGCGCCCGGCCGTGCGCGGGTTGCGGGCGTCGATGAAGCGGTCGATGACCCGGTTCGCCCCCATCGCCGCCGTGCGGGCCGAGGCCATGGCCACCGTGACCCACAGCAGGGTGTGCCAGCCCGGCCAGCCGGTGCCGCGCAGCTGCATGCTGGCCAGCAGCATCCCCGCGTAGGCGAAGGGCAGCGCGAAGACCGTGTGCTCGAACTTCACCAGATCCAGAAAGGTTTTGAGCCGCCGCCCCGCCGCCACACCGTCGCTCACAATGCGGCCAGGATACGCCGAGCGCTCGGCGGGCGCTCCCATGCACATTCCACTTCCCATCTGCTATAGTCCTGAACGCGCGTGGGAACGAGGCGTAGCGCAGGCCGGTAGCGCACTTGGTTTGGGACCAAGGGGTCGCTGGTTCGAATCCAGTCGCCTCGACCATCATCCCGGCACGTGCCGGGGCGCGCAGCACCAGCGGGATTGGTGTAGTGGTAGCACAGCAGCCTTCCAAGCTTCTGGCCTCGGTTCGAATCCGTGATCCCGCTCCAGCCTGAAGCTCCCCCCGCGGGAGCTTTTCCTGTTCAGCCCCACGCCCCACCTCAGGCACCCTTAGCTCAGCTGGATAGAGCAACCGCCTTCTAAGCGGTCGGTCGCAGGTTCGAATCCTGCAGGGTGCGCCACCAGACATCCCCGCCCAGTGCGGGGATTTTGACTGTGGGTTCCTGGGCTTCGCCTGTTGCGCGGGGCCCACCCAGGGCCGGCAGTCTCCACCCCCCCGTCGTCTCCGACTCGTCGGTCGCCGCGCGCTTCCCTGCCTCCCTCTCCATGCGCGGCCCAGCGCGGGGAATCGGCGGAGCTGTCCGGCTCATCCGATGGGGAGATGACCCCCCCCGACATGAGAACTTTATCTCCCCCTCATCGGAGGGTGACCCGGGAAACCCTCCATCTGCACACCACATTCGCTGGCGCTGCCGAGCGACCGGCTGTACAATTTCTCACAAACTGTTCAACCCGACTGGTTAAAGTGAGGTCGGCAGGATGTCTATGAAATTCTATACAGCGTCCACCGTTCCAGCGCACAATGAGCTGAACATGGGAAAATTAAACAACCTGTGGAGGATTGTGTGGACGAGAATCGCCCGGCGAAGCGACCGCTTTTCATGACGCCCAGAGAACCCTATTCAGCTTTTTCCCGTCTTTTTTCTGGCACCTGCAGGCTCTGATTTTTAAGCGTTTTCTCATCTTTTCGCAGATACAGTAAAGATTCAGCCAAGATCAGCTCGGACGGGGCCCTGTGGCCTGGTCTGACCAGCCTTCTGCCCAGCGCCGACCCCTCACGCCGTCTCTGCCACGTTCTCCCCCCCCTCCCCCCCCTTTGGCAGCGGGTTGCCGAAGATCACGGCTCCCCCTGCTCCCGCCGGAGCTTCCCCTCCGCCAGAGCGGCGCTCAGTCTTCCCCAGCGCACTCCGGGCGACTTCACCAGGACAGAGGCCCCCATGGTCAGTCAACGGCTCCAACCGACACGACAGGCGTTCTACCGTTCGCACCTGCTGGCGCTGCTCAGCCTGGTGGACGTCACCACACCGGTGATCCTGGGCCTGCTCGCGGCCCAGCTGATGGTGCCGGCGGGGTCGATCATGCTGACCTACAGCAACTGGCTGCTGTCGACCTGGGTGGCCTGGGGCGCCATCCGGGGGCGCCGCGCGGGCCTGGGTTCCTACCGCTACTACGAGTCGATCATGATTCCGCTGGCGGCCCTGATCATCAGCCTGGTCGTCCTGGCCCTGATCGACGCGTCCAGCGCGATCAAGTTCCTGGTGGTCGTCACGCTGGGCTGGGGCCTGATTATGCTGGTGAGCCGCTTCCTGATGCGCCGCTTCGCGCCGGCCATGGTCGTGGGCGTGCTGCCCGGCATGGAGTCCGTGCTGCCGCAGGGCCCGGACGTGCGCTACGTGCTCCTGACCACCCCGCAGCAGGTGGCCCTGCAGGAACTCGACGAGCTGCTGATCGACCCGCACCAGGCCCTCTCGGGGGAGTGGGCCGAACTGCTGATGCACGCCTACGCCTCGGGCGTGCCGACCTGCACGGTGGCCAGCCTGCAGGAGGAACTGAGCGGCCGGGTCTCGGTGGAGTATCTGCACGGAGCGCGTCTGGGCGAAGTGCCCTTCCTGTCCTCCTACGTGCTGGTCAAGGCGGTGCTCGACCGGCTGGTGACCCTGCTGGCCCTGCCGGTGCTGCTGCCCCTGGCGGGGCTGGTCGCGCTGACCGTGCTGATCGACTCCGGCCGCCCGCTCCTGTTCTGGCAGGAACGCGTGGGCCGCAACGGCAGGGTCTTCCGGATGGTCAAGTTCCGCTCCATGCGGATCGACTCCGAGCGGGGAGGCGCCGCCTTCGCCGTGCAGGGCGACGCCCGCGTGACCAGGGTCGGCCACTTCCTGCGCAAGTTCCGCCTGGACGAGCTGCCCCAGTTCTGGAACGTCCTGCGCGGCGACATGAGCATCATCGGGCCCCGGCCGGAGCAGGGCACCTTCGTGGAGCGGTTCAACCAGGAGATCCGGCTCTACCCGCTGCGGCACTGGGTACGGCCCGGCATCACCGGCTGGGCCCAGGTCGTGCAGGGCTACGCCGCCGACACCGGCACCACCATCGACAAACTGCGGTACGACGTGTTCTACATCAAGCACCTGTCGTTCTGGCTGGACGTGCGGATCGTGTTCAAGACGCTGCAGACCATCCTGACCGGGTTCGGCGCCCGCTGACGTCTCCGGCGGGCCTCGCCGTCCCCCCGCCCGAAAGGATTTCCCCATGTGCACTCCCCGTCCCACTGCCCCCTGCTCCCCCGCTGCCAGTCCCGCTGCTGGCCCCGTTACCGGCCTTCCTGCGCCCCGCGTCATCCCTGGACATTCCGGGAGGGCACGGTGAGGCGCGCGCTGGTCACGGGGGGAGCGGGGTTTATCGGCAGCCATGTGGTCGACGTGCTGCTGGCGCAGGGCTGGCAGGTGACGGCGGTCGACTCCTTCGACCCCTTCTATCCGCGCGCCCTGAAGGAAGCCAACGTCGCCGGGCAGCGCCCGCACCCGAACTACACCCTGCGTGAGCTGGACATCCGCGATCTGCCGGCGCTGCGTGCCCAGCTGAGCGGGCCCTACGACGCCGTGGTGCACCTCGCCGCGAAGGCGGGGGTACGGCCCAGCATCGCCGACCCGGCGACCTACCAGGACGTGAACGTGCGCGGCACCCAGAACCTGCTGGAACTGGCCCGCGAACTCGGCGTCCGGCAGTTCGTGTTCGCCTCCAGCTCCTCGGTCTACGGAGTGAACCCGCGCGTGCCCTGGAGCGAGGAAGACCACGTGCTCTCGCCCATCAGCCCCTACGCCAGCACCAAGGTCAGCGGGGAGCTGCTGGGCCACGTCTACGCCCACCTGTACTCCATGCGCTTCGTGGGGCTGCGCTTTTTCACCGTGTACGGCGAGCGGCAGCGCCCGGATCTGGCGATCCACAAGTTCGCCCGGCTGCTGCTGGACGGCCAGCCGATCCCGGTCTTCGGCGACGGCTCGACCCGGCGCGACTACACCCATATCAGCGACATCGTGCGGGGGATTCAGGCGGCCATTGAGTATCAGGGCAGCGACTACGAGATCGTGAACCTGGGCAACAACCGCACGGTCAGCCTGGCCGAGATGATCGGCGTGCTGGAGGAGACCCTGGGCGTGAGCGCCCGGCGGCGCGAAATGCCCATGCAGCCCGGCGACGTGCCGCAGACCTGGGCCAGCCTGGACAAGGCCAGGCGCCTGCTGGACTTTCAGCCCCAGGTGGACTTCGGAACCGGCTGTCAGGCGTTCGCGTCCTGGCTGCGGCACGAGCCTCAGCCTGTGGGCCGTGCCGTGGGCAGCGGAGTGGCCCGGTGATCCATACCCGCAAGACCAGCGCCCTGGTGCCCTACAGCGTGGTCTGGTTCCCGGAAGCCAGGGACGTGGCCGAGGTCGCGAACCTGCGCTCTCCCCTCACCATGATCCGGCAGGGCAGTCCGGAGTTCATGGAGCGCTACGGGCACCGGGTCGTCCACCGCCGGAGCTTCTGCACGGCGGTGGCCGACCTCACGCTGTCCGAAGACCAGCTGATGGCCAGACTGAGCCGCACCTGCCGCTACGGCGTGCGCCAGGCCCTCAAGACCGAACACGAATTCAGCGTCGCGCTTCCCAGCGAGCTGCCGCAGGCCCGCCGGCTGATCGACGAGTTCAACATCGAGAAGTTCGGGCATCCGGTCAGCGAGGCCAACTGGGCCCTCACGGAGCGCTCCGGCTGTATCAGCCAGATCACGGTGGAGGGGCAGGTCGTCTCGGCCAACACCCACCTGATCGACGGTATCCGCCGCGCCCGCGCGCTGTACGGCGCGACGGCGGCCCGCAGCGGCGGCGCCTTCAATCCCAGGCTGATCTCCGAACTCAACCGCGCGCTGATCTGGTTCGACATGCTGTATTTCAGGAGCCTGGGCATCCGCCTGTACGACGCGGGCGGCCTGTTCGACGACCCCCAGCATCCGTCCCGGGGCATCGACGAGTTCAAGCTGTCGTTCGGCATGGACAGGCGCTACGAGTATCACGCCCTGACCAGCCCCTACGTGCTGGCCCGCCAGGGGATGAGGCTGCTCGGGAAGGGCGCATGAGCCTGACCCTGCCCGCCCGCCGCCGCCTGAACCGTGAGCAGCTCTCGCCGCTGAGCCGGCTGCTGAGCCGGCTGCCGCTGTCCAGGCTCCTGCTGCGCCACGAATACATGATCGCGCTGGGCCGCCCCTGCGGACTGCCGGGCCTCAGGGAGCACCCCTGGCGCACGGTGCTGACCCGCGACCTGGTCACGGACGCCGTGGCCGAATACATCGCCGACCCCTTCCTGCTGCGGCGGGGGAACGCGTTCTACCTGTATTTCGAGGTGCTCAACCTCTCGACCGGCTGGGGCGAACTCTCGGTGGCCCACTCCAGCGACCTGGAACACTGGAGCTACGACGGCGTGGCCCTGCGCGAGCGCTGTCACCTCTCGTACCCCTACGTGTTCGAGCACGGAGGCGAGACCTACATGGTGCCCGAGACCAGCGAGCGGGCCACGGTCAGCCTGTACCGCGCCACGGCCTTCCCGCTCGGCTGGGAGAAGGTGGGCGATCTGCTGGCCGGAGAGGCCTTCGTGGACACCTCGCTGTTCCACGAGGACGGCCCGGACGGCCAGTGGTGGCTGGTGACCTCGACCGCCCACTCGGCCCGGCCCCGGGTCTACTGCGCCGCCGGCCTGCGCGGGCCCTGGACACCGGTGCCGGCCCAGTCGGATGCCGACCCCACGCGGCTGCGCTCGGCGGGCCGCATCTTCCGGCTGGGCGGCCAGTGGTACCGGCCGGTGCAGCGCCAGGGGCAGGTGTACGGCGAGGACGTCTGGCTCTACCGCATCGAGCTGGGCGCCCACGGCTACCGGGAGACGCTCGTTCAGGAGGTGCCGCAGCCGCTGCTGGGGCCGCCCGGCGTTTCCGCGGCCGGCTCTCCACTGTCCGGCGCGCCCCCACCGGGCTGGAACGCCGTGGGGATGCACCACCTGGACCTGCAGCCCGACGGCGACGATTTCGTGGCGGCCGTGGACGGCAAATCGCTGATCCTGGACGCCTCGCCCCGGCGGGCGCTGCTGCGGCTGCGGAACAAGCTGTTCAGGATCGGCCGATGACGCTGCTGCGCCACAGCCTGATCTACGCGCTGGCCCGCGGGGTGCCCGGCGCCCTGAACTTCGTGGCGCTGGCGGTGTTCAGCCACCTGCTCAGCCCGACCGAATACGGACAGTACGCGCTGGTGATCGCCATCTCGGGGCTGCTGAACTCGGTGCTGTTCGAATGGCTGCACCTGGGCCTGCTGCGCTACCTGCCCAGCGCAGCGCAGGAGCGCCGGGCCTTCCTGCGAACCATCGTCAGCGGTTACCTGCTGGTCGTGGCGGCCACCGGCGTGCTGGGTCTCCTGAGCCTGCTGTTCCTGAAGCCCGAGCTGCGGCCGCTGGTGGCGCTGGCGCTGGCGCTGACCTGGGGGCAGGTGTGGTTCGAGCTGACCCTGGAGCTGCTGCGCGCCCAGCTGCGGCCCGTGACCTTCGGGCTGCTCTCGCTGGCCCGCGCCCTGCTCTCGCTGGGGGCCGGCGTGCTGCTGGTGCGCTGGGGCCTGGGCTCGACCGGGCGGCTGCTGGGGCTGCTGCTGGGCGCCACGCTGCCCGCCCTGCTCTGGAGCGCCCGCGAGTGGCGCGGCGCCGCCAGCCTGCGCCCCGAGCGCGAGACCATGCAGACCCTGCTGCGCTACGGCCTGCCGCTGACCCTGACCTTCGCCTTCGCCTTCATCCTGAGCACCTCGGACCGGCTGTTGCTGGGCTGGCTGCGGGGAAGCGCCGACGCCGGGGTCTTCGCGGTAGGCATGGACCTCGCGCAGCAGTCGCTGGGCATGCTGATGGCGATCGTGAACCTGGCCGCCTATCCGCTGGCCGTGCGCGCCATGAACGACCACGGCCCGGACGCCGCGCGCGCGCAGCTGACCCACAACGGCTCGATGCTGGTCGCGCTGGCGGTGCCGGCCACGGTGGGCCTGGCCCTGCTGGCGCCGCAGATCGCGCAGGTGGCCCTGGGCCCGGACTTCCGCGAGGCCGCCACCCGCCTGATTCCCTGGGTCTCGCTCAGCGCCCTGCTGATGGGCCTGAAATCCTTCCACCTGGATCTGAGCTTCCAGCTGGGGCAGCACACCAGCCGTCAGGTCTGGGTCGTGCTGATCGCCGCCGGGATCAACGTGGGCCTCAACCTGCTGTGGATTCCGGCCTCCGGCTACATGGGCTGCGCCTACGCCTCGGTGGTCGCGGCGACGGTGGCGCTGCTCCTGAGCTGGTGGTGGGGACGGCGCACCTTCCCGGTGCCGGTGCGGCTGCCCAACGTGCTGGCCGTGACGGGCGGCACGCTGGCCCTGCTGGGCGCCGAACTGCTGCTCGCCGGGGGGCGCGGCCCGCTGGCCCTGCTGGGGCAGATCACGGCGGGGGCCGGGGCCTACGTGGTGGTCTACATGGCGCTGAGTGGTCGCGACCGGGCCCGGCTGCGCCACTGGTGGAACCGGCGGCGCGGCCTGCACCTCTGGGGGCTGTCGTGACGATCCCGGAGCCGGCCGAGGCCCGCCGCATCGCCCTGTTCATGCCCACCCTGACCCCCGGCGGCGCCGAACGGGTGATGGTGAACCTGGCGCGCGGCTTCGTCGAGCGCGGCCATCCGGTGGACTTCGTGCTCGCCCGGGCGGAGGGGATCTACCTCGACGACCTGCCGCCCGAGGTGCGGGTGGTGGATCTCGGCAGCGCGCAGACCCTCCGCAGCCTGCCGGGCCTGATCCGTTACCTGCGCCGCGAGCGGCCCCACGCCCTGCTCAGCGCCCTCGACCACGCCAACATCGTGGCCCTGGTGGCCCGGCAGCTGGCGTGGGTGCCGACCCGCATGGTCGTGACCATCCACAACACGCTCTCGCGGGAGATCGCGCAGGCGAGCGGCTGGCGCGACCGGCTGACCCCGACCCTGGTGCGGCGCATCTATCCGCTGGCCGGGGCGGTGATCGCCGTCTCCGAGGGCGTGGCAGACGACTTCAGCCGGGTCACCGGGCGGCGGCGCAGTCAGATCGAGGTGGTCTACAACCCGGTGATCGCGCCCGACCTGGAGCAGATGGGCGCCGAGGCCGTCGACCATCCCTGGTTCGCGCCGGGACAGCCGCCCGTGATTCTGGGCGTGGGGCGGCTGATCTACCAGAAGGATCACGCCACCCTGATCCGCGCCTTCGCGCAGCTGCGCCGCACCCGCCCCGCGCGGCTGGCGATCCTGGGCGAGGGCGACGAGCGGCCCGCCCTGGAAAAGCTGATCCGCGAACTGGGGCTGCAGGACGAGGTCTGGCTGCCCGGACACCTGCGCAACCCCTACGCCTACATGGCCCGCTCGGCGGTGTTCGCTCTCTCCTCGCGCTACGAGGGGCTGCCCACGGTTTTAATCGAGGCCCTGGCGCTGGGCACGGCGGTGGTCTCCACGGACTGTCCGCACGGCCCGGCCGAGATCCTGGCCCGCGCCCGCAGCGGCACGCTGGTGCCGGTGGGCGATGTGGGCGCGCTCTCCCAGGGCATCCTGGCCGCGCTGGAGGCCGGCGGTCAGCCCGCCGCCGACCTCCGGCCCTTCGGCATGAGCTACCCCGCCCAGCGCTACCTGGAGCTGCTGTTATGACCTCCGGTGCGCCAGGTCACGCACAGGCCACGGCGGCGGGCGCCAGCCTCCGCTCCAGCTCCCTGCTGGTGCTCGGGCCGCTGCTGCTGACCTGCCTGTTCCTCTTCAGCCTGTCCTGGGAAAACGCCGTGCTGGTCAGCGGCCTGGGCACGGTCGGCCGGCTGCTGGGCGGGCTGGCCGTGCTGGGCTGGCTGCTGGCGCTGCTCGGCCGGGGGCGCATCGCGAAGCTCACGACCACGCTGGCGCTGATGCTGGCGTACCTGCTGTACACGGCGGCCAGCTATTTCGTGCGGCTGGATCTGCAGTCGTCGTTCGGAACGGCCATCACCAGCCTGCAGCTGGGCGTGATCGTGCTGCTGCTGTGGGATCAGGTCCGCACGCGCCAGCACCTGATCGCCGCCCTGGTCTCGGTGGTCGCCGGGGCCTACGTGGGCGTCGTCCTGACCATCGTGAATTTCCTGGGCCAGCAGCCCGTGCGCTTCTACGAGCGCTACTCGGGCGGCAACTTCGACCCCAACGACCTCGGGCTGATCCTCTCGCTCTCGGTGCCGCTGGCGTGGTGGACGGCCAAACAGGTGCGGCTGCCGGCCCTGCGGTGGGCCCTGCTGAGCTACCCGCTGGCCTGTCTGGCGCCGCTGGTGCTGACCAGCTCCCGCGCCGCCCTGATCGCCTACGCCTTCAGCCTGCTGTACGTGCTGCACGACGTGTGGTTCACCGCCAGCTTCCGCCCGGCGGCCCGGCTGGGGCTGCTGGCCGCGCTGGGCCTGGGCGTCTGGACGGCCACGCAGCTCGCGCCGGACTCGGTGGCGCGCCTGAGCACCATCGGCAGCGAGCTCACCAGCGGCAACCTGAACGACCGGCGCGACATCTGGGAAGCCGCCTGGACGCTGGCCGGCGACTCGCCGATCCTCGGGCTGGGGGTGGGGCGCTTCGCCGACGATCTGGCGCCCTATTTCGGGCAGGCCATCGTGGCGCACAACACCCTGATCACCGTGGCGGTCGAGGAAGGCGTGGTCGGCGCGCTGCTGTTCAGCCTGTACCTGATCTCCCTGCTGCTGGGTGTCCTTCAGATGCGCGGCTCCCTGCGCCCGATGTGGCTGGCCTGCCTGGCCTGCCTGGCGGTGGGCACCTTCACGCTGACCTGGAACCACCGCAAGCTCACCTGGGTGCTGCCCGCCCTCGCCCTGTGTTCGGTGCGGCTGAGCCGCCCGGCGGCGCTGCCGGGGGCCTGGGCAGGCCCCGCCGCGCCGCAGCACGACCCCGCAAAGGAAGGCCCGGCATGAACGACCCCCGTCCTGGAATCAAGGTCAGCGTGGTGACCACCGTCTACAACGGCGAGCGGTTTTTCGACCAGTCTCCGCCGTCGATCCTGGCCCAGTCCCTGACCGACTTCGAATGGATCATCCTCGACGACGGCTCCAGCGACGCGACGCCTCGCCTGCTGGCCGAGCTGGCCGCCCGCGATCCCCGGGTGCGGGTGCTCTCGCCGGGGCGCCTGGGGCGGGCGCAGGCCCTGAACCGGGCTGTCGGGGAGGCGCGGGGCGAGTACATCGCCATCCAGGATTTCGACGACGTGAGCTACCCGGAGCGGCTGCTCCAGCAGAGCCGCTTCCTGGAGGCCCACCCCCGGGTCGGCGTGGTGGGCGCGCATTACGTGCTGATCGACGAGAACCGCGCCGAACGCTATGTGCGCCAGCCGCCCACGGATCACGCCGGCCTGCGCCGGGCCATGGCCCGCTCCATCCCCTTCGCGCACACCATGGTGATGTTCCGCCGCGCCGCGTGGCTGCAGGCCGGCGGCTACCCCGTGCAGGACGACATCGAGGATCTGGCGCTGTGGATCGGCATGGCGCGCGGCGGCTGGGAGCTGGCGAACCTGCCCGAGGTGCTGGGGGAGCATTACGTCTACGCCGCCAGCTACTGGCACCGCAACTTCAGCTACATGAAGCGCCAGCGCAGCCTGGCCCGCGTGCAGGTGCAGGCGATCCGCCAGCTGCGGCTGCCCGCGTCCAGCTACGTCTATCCGCTGGGCCGGCTGGTCTACGGCTACCTGCCCACCGGGGCCAAGCGCACCGTGCGCCGCCTGCTCGGGCGGTCCAGCGAGCAGGACACCTGAGGGCGCCGTGAACAGACTGGTCGACAGCCTGGTGGAGCGAACGCAGAGCGTGGAGCGAACACGGTGAAGATCCTGTACGTCTCCACCAGCATGGGCCTGGGCGGCGCCGACATGCAGGTGCTCAGCCTGGCGCGCGGGATGCGGCGGCGCGGCCATGAGGTGCAGATCCTGTCGTTCGCGCCCCCCGGGCCGGTCGCGCAGCTGGCGGCCCAGGACGGCCTGGACGTGCAGTCGCTGAACATTCGTGGCCGGGCCGGCCTGCTGCGGGCGGTGCTGGGCGTGGCCCGCGCCAGCGCCCGTGTCCGCCCGGACGTGCTGCACAGCCACCTCGTCCATGCCAACCTGCTCGCGCGCCTGAGCCGGCTGCTGTGTCCGGTGCCGGCGCTGATCTCGACCGGTCATTCGGTGCGCGAGGGCGGGCGCTGGTCGCTGCAGGCCTACCGCCTCACGGACGGGCTGTGCGACCTGACCACCAGTGTCAGCCGCCTGGCCCTGCAGCGTTATCTGGACACCCGGGCCGCGCCGGCGGGCAAGCTGCGCTACGTGGCGAACGGACTGGATCTGGCCGCCTTCGACCGGGCCACCTGTGACCGGGCCCCCCATGACCGGCCCGCCCATGACCAGCCCGCCATGTCGGTAGACAGCGGCAGCGACGCCCCCAGCACCGGGAGGGCCGGCCCCTTCTCGTGGATCGCGGTCGGACGTTTCGAGGAGGCCAAGGACTATCCGACCATGCTGCGGGCCTTCGCGCAGGCCTCGGCCGACTGGCCGGGGGCGCGGCTGGACATCGTGGGCGAGGGCCGGGGTCTGGAGGCGGCGCGGGCCCAGGCGCAGGCGCTGGGCCTCGCCCAGCGGGTGCGTTTCCTGGGCGCCCGCCAGGACGTCCCCGCGCTGCTCGCCGGCGCCGACGGCTACCTGATGGCCTCCGCCTGGGAGGGCCTGCCGATGGTGCTGCTGGAGGCCGGCGCGGCGCGGCTGCCGGTGGTCTCCACCGCCGTGGGCAGCGTGCCGGACGCCGTGCTGCATGAGCGCAGCGGCCTGCTGGTGCCCCCGAACGACCCGGCCGCCCTGGCCGCGGCGATGGCCCGTCTGATGGCGATTCCGGCCCACGACAGGACACAGATGGGCGAGGCCGCCCGCGACCACATCGAACGCCATTTCGGCTTGGACAGCGTGCTGAACGACTGGGAAGAGATCTACGCAGGAGTGCTGCGTCGCCGGCAGACCCCGGCCGGGAGCCAGGAATGAAGCAGGAGCAAGGACTGAAGATCGTCTTCGTCATCACCCGTGGAGATTCGGTGGGGGGCGCCCACATCCACGTGCGCGACCTCTCCCGGCAGCTGATGGCGCTGGGCCACCACGTCACCGTGGTCGTCGGGGGTGCGGGCGCCTACACGGCCGAGCTGGAGCGCGCCGGTATCCCCTTTCGCAGCCTGCAGTTCCTGACCCGTGAGATCCGCCCCCGCCAGGAGGGCCGCGCGCTGCTGGAGCTCAGGGGCGTGCTGGCCGAACTGCGGCCCGATCTGGTGTCCACGCACTCCTCGAAGGCGGGGCTGCTGGGCCGCCTCGCCGCGCGCTCGCTGGGGGTGCCGGCGCTGTTCACCGCGCACGGCTGGGCCTTCACCGAGGGCGTGCCGGAGAGTCAGCGGCGGTTCTACACGCTGGCCGAGCGGCTGCTCGCTCCCCTGAGCCGGCGGATCATCACGGTCTCCGAGCACGACCGGCAGCTCGCCCTGCGGCGGCGCGTGGCCCCGGCCCACCGGCTGGTCACGGTGCACAACGGCATGCCGCTGCTGTCCGGCGACGCCCTGGCCCGGCCGCAGCACGCCCCCCCCACATTGGTCATGGTGGCGCGCTTCCAGGAGCAGAAGGATCACGCCACCCTGCTGCGCGCCCTGGCCGGCCTGCAGACCCTGCCCTGGACGCTGGAGCTGATCGGGGACGGCCCCCTGGAAGCCCAGACAATGGCGCTGGCCGCCGAGCTGGGCCTCGCCGCCCGGGTGCAGTTCCTGGGCGCCCGCAGCGACGTGGCCGAGCGCCTGAGATCGGCCCAGATCTTCGTGCTGGCCACCCACTGGGAGGGCTTTCCACGCTCCATCCTGGAGGCCATGCGCGCGGGCCTGCCGGTGGTGGCCTCGGACGTCGGGGGGGTGCGCGAATCGGTCGAGGACGGCGTGACCGGCCGGGTGGTGCCGCCCGCCGACGTGGACGCGCTGCGCCTCGCCCTGGCCGGGCTGATCGGCTCGCCGCAGGAGCGTCAGCGGCTGGGCGACCGGGGCCGCGAGGTCTTTCTGGAGCAGTTCACCTTCACGCGGATGTTTGCCCAGACCCTGGAGGTCTACCAGCAGGTGCTGGGCCGGCCCCTGACCAGCCCGGCGACGGCGGCCCCGGACGCGGCCCCACGAGGCGCCGGCAGTCCGGATGCTGGCAGTCCGGACGCAGGCCGTGCAGGTGGAGGCCGGCGGGCACCAGCCACCCCCGACATCACCGGGCAGCCGCCAGGGTGACCTCCCCCCACCCCCGGTCTGGGGCACCCGTTTTCACCCTCCACGTTGATGTTCCCGTTATGCCTGGGCTGCTACACCTGGGGTCAGATCGCGGCCGCCCCTGGCCGTGCCAGACTCACCCACCCTTGCACCCTGCCCACCCCGCGTCTGCCCCGTCCGCTGTCCCGTCTTCTGTCCCGCCCCTTTGCCGAGGTATCACTTGCTTCCTGCCCGTCCCCACACCCCACCCGACTGGAGCGCTCAGCGCTTCCTGAATGCTTTCCTGTCCCGTGCGCCGCTGATCCTGGGCGGCGCGGCGCTGCTGACCCTGGGCACCTACGCCTCCCTGGCCCGTCAGCCGCCCCAGTATCAGGCGGTGAGCAGCCTGATGGCGGCTCCCGGCGAGACGGCCGATTCGGTGGTCACGACGGCCCCGGCCCTGCCCAGCGGCGCGGTCGAACAGGCGCTGCACAGCCAGTCCCTGGTGCAGGACATGATCATCCGCCTGCGCCGCAGCGGCCTGGACGCCGACACGGTGGCCCGCCTGTCGGCCGATCTGCGCCGCGAGCTGAGCGAGCAGGACTTCGCCCGCCTGGGCGTCCGGGCGCAGCTCAACGATCAGCAGGGCGGCACCTACATCGTGGCGGCCCGGGGCGGGAGCCCGCAGGAGGCCAAGGTGCTGGCCGATACCGCGGTGGACGCGCTGCTGGCCTGGGATCAGGCGCGCGCCGTGCAGAGCGTGACCCGCCTGCAGCGCAGCCTGCGCAGCTACCTCGCCTCGGTGGATCGCCGCTTGGCCGCCACGCCGGACATCGGGCGGCGCCAGGCGCTGCTCCAGGCCCGGCAGGGGGCCAGCGACCGGCTTGCGCAGCTGGAGCAGGTGCAGGAGGCGGCCAGCGGCACCCTGTCCCCGCTGGCGTCGGCGGTGGCGCCCGCCCGGCCGGTGTCGGCCTCGCCCCTGCGCCGCACGGTGCTGACCTTCGTGCTGGCGACCCTGCTGGGCACCGTGCTGGCCGCCCTCTGGCCAACGGGACGGGCACGTGGCCGCGGCCGGCCGCTCCGGGGCGTTCCCGAACTGGGCTGGCTGCCCCGCTTCGGGCCCACCGAACTGCACCTCAATCAGTCGGCGGCGCAGCCTATCGCCAGCTGGCCGGCCTCGCTGCGCCGCGCCGTCAGCCTGCTGCGGAGCAACCTGCTGGCCCAGCTGCCCCCGGGCACGCGGCGGGTGGTGCTCACGGCGCCGCGCCCCACCACGGATCAGAGCACCGTCACGGCGCTGCTGGCCTGCAGCCTCGCCGAGACCGGACAGCGCGTGCTGCTGATCGACGCGCAGCCCCATCCGGCGCAGGCCCAGCTGTGGAATGTCGAGCCGCGCTGGCAGCCGCTCAGTGGCGCCAGCGACAAGGCGCCGCCCGCCTCGACGCTGGCAGAGGCGCTGCTCGCCCCGGAGGGCGCGCGGGCGCGCAACGTGGCTCCAGGGATCGATCTGCTGGGTGGCCCGGACACCCCACGCGCCGCCTTCGCGCTCGCCCAGGTGGAACAGCTCGACCTGCTGCTCTCCCGCTGGGGGGAGGCCTACGACACCGTGCTGATCGACGCTCCGGCCCTGTCGGTCTCCCAGGACGCGGCGCTGCTGGGCGGCGGACGCCGGAGCCTGCTGCTGCTGGTCGACGACACCGAGAACCGGGGGGGCACGCTCGGCACGGTGCCGGACGCCGTGCCAGATTCGGCGGCCGGGGTGCTGGGCGTGGTCTGGAGCAATGTGTCGCAGACCTGGCTGGGCGCCCTCGCGGCCCGCTCACGGGGTCAGGAACCCGCCCTGCGCCGCGCGGCCGCCGACTCCGAGGGGCTGTGAGGAGGCTGTGAGCAGGGCGCTGAAGGTATTAGCCGGAGTGCTTCAGGTCACGCCTGGCGGCCCATATCCGGGCGCCACGACCCTGGCTGAACCTTCTTCCGCGCCGCTTCCTGGCTCTGCGACGAGCACCATGCCGTCTGTCATGACCATGCGTCCGGTCACCACCGAGGCTCCGACTGAGGCCGCGCCCCCCATGGACACCGTGCCGGATGGAGCCACTCTGCCGGATAAAGGCACCGTGCCGGGTATGGACACTGCGACTGGCATCCACACTGCGCCGGATATGAACACTGCGCCTCCGCTGAGCGTGTCTACTATGAGCACTGTGCCTCCCCTGGACACTGTGCCTCCCCCGGACACCGAGCCGCCCTTCACCCCCGTCAGCCCCGCCGCCGAGCGGGACGACATCGAGCTGGGGCAGCTCGTGCGCCGGCTGCGCCCCTTCGCCTTGTGGATCGGGCTGGCCACCGTGGCGGCGACGGCCGGGGTCTACCTGTCGTCCAGAGCGCAGCCGAGGGTCTACGAGGCAGCGACCAGCCTGATGTCGGTCAGCGGCGGGCGCGACTCGGCGGCGGAATTCTCGGTTCGGGCGCCGCCCGTCACTCCGGGCGCGGTCGAGGAAGTGCTGCACAGCACCGAACTGGTCGAGGACATCATCCGGCGGCTGCCGGGCACCAGCCTGCCGGTACCGGAGATCCAGGCCCTGGCCGCGGATCTGCGCGCCGAGGTCAAGGCCCAGCGCTTCGGGCTGCTGCGGCTCCGCTCCCGGGTCGACCAGCAGCAGCGCGGGGTCTACGAGATCCTGGCACGCGCCGGCTCGCCCCAGACCGCCAAAACCCTGGCCGGCCTGGGCGCCCGGTCGCTCCTGGCCTGGGACTCGAAGCGGGCCCGTCAGCGGTACACCCGGGCCCGCCAGACCCTGGAAGCGCAGCTGGGCGCCACGGGCCGGGATCCTGCCGGGCGCGCCGCACGCTCTCAGGTGATTCAGAACATCTGGGAGCTGAGACTGCTCGAATCGTCGGCGGCCGGCACCCTCACGCTAGTGTCGCAGCCCGTGACCCCCACCACCCCGCTGGCCCCCCGGCCCTCGCGGGACGCGGCGCTGGCCGGCCTGCTGGCCCTGCTGGGCAGCAGTGGCGCGGCCCTGCTGCTGCACCGCTTCCAGCGCCGGGTTCGTGGCGCGGCCGATCTGGAGGCGCTGAGGCTGCGGGTGCTGGGGGAGCTGCCCCTGCCGGGCCAGGGCCCCGTGGCCTCCAGCCGAACCGGGGCGTTCCTGGGCGCCCTGGGCTACCTGCGGCTGCAGCTGATGCCCCTGCTGGCGCGCGCCCCCCAGGCGACCGTGGTCGTCTGCGCCCCCACCGAGGCGCAGGGGGCCGGCGCCAGCGCCGTCGTCGCGGCGCTGGCGGCCCATCTGGGGGCCAGCGGGCTCCGGGTGCTGGTGATCGATGCCCAGGGAGGCCGCTCCCGGCAACGGCACCTCTGGCCGCTCCACATCGCGGCCTGGCATCCGCTGCCCGGGGCTGGGGTCGATCTCGCCTACGGCGTCGCCACCACGCTGTCGCAGGCCTGCCTGAATCCTCAGGTGGC